>NZ_JBHXSY010000006.1:4301-313061 GCF_042715295.1 Streptomyces sp. NPDC058701
GGTTAGCTCGCCACCCTGTCAAGGTGGAGGTCGCGGGTTCAAGTCCCGTCAGGTTCGCTGAAGCCGGAAACGGTTTCGTGGCTGGGTAGCTCAGTTGGTACGAGCGATCGCCTGAAAAGCGATAGGTCGCCGGTTCGACCCCGGCCCCAGCCACCACAGGAAGGCCCCGTCCATCGGACGGGGCCTTCCGTCGTTACTCCCTCCCTGCGGCCTCGACCGCCCCGGCCGCCGGCCGCGCCCGGCGGCGCCACCGGATCAGGCCCACGGCGGCCGCCCCGACCGCCACCGGCCCGAGCAGCGCCCCGTCGGGGACCCCGCCGGCCAGCGAGCGGACCCGCTGCTCCACCGCGAACGAGTCGTCGACGTCCAGCAGTCCCGGCAGCGCGCTCGCCCCGTCGTAGGCGAGGAACAGCGCGCCCAGGGTGATGAAGAACAGCCCGGACAGCAGCGAGGTGGTGTGCAGGGAGAAGCGGCCCACCGTCAGGGCCCGCCCGCGCAGCCAGCGCCGCCGGCCGAGATCGAACCGTTCCCAGAGCAGGGCCAGTACGAACAGCGGTACGGCCATCCCCAGGGCGTAGACCGCCAGCAGCAGGCCGCCGTAGGCCGGGCTGCCGCTGACCGCCGCGACCGTCAGGACGCTGCCGAGGATCGGGCCGGCGCAGAAGCCGGCCAGCCCGTAGACCGCGCCGAGCGCGTACACCGACAGGGCGGTGGTCGGCCGGATCCGCCCGGACAGCTCGGAGACGCGCTTCGGGGCGAAGCCGAGGCCGAGGATCTGGGCGAGGCCGAGGAGGATGATCAGCCAGCCGCCGGCGAGGACCAGCGCGTCGCGGTTGCCGTGGAAGAAGCGGCCCGCGTACGAGCCGGCCGCGCCCAGGGGTACCAGGGTGGTGGCCAGGCCCGCGTAGAAGATCCCGGTCCTGGCCAGGAGCCGGGAGGCCGAGTCGATCGAGTACGCGAAGAAGGCGGGCAGCAGCAGTGCGCTGCACGGGCTGAGCAGGGCGAGGAGGCCGCCGAGCAGGGCGGCCAGGTATCCGATGTCGCTCACTTGCGGGACGCCGCCCCGGCCTTGGCGATCGCGGCGTCGAAGGCGGCCAGCGGTTGGGCACCCGCGATCGGCTGCCCGTTGACGAGGAAGGACGGGGTGGAGGTGACGCCGATGGAGTAGCCCTCCTCCCGGTCCGCGGCCAGGGCGGCCGCGGCCTGCTCGCCGGCCGCGTCGCGTGCGAAGCGCTCCAGGTCCGGGACGCCGGCCTCGCGGGCCAGGTCCAGGAGGCGGGTCTCACCGAAGCCCTTCTCCTTGGAGCCGTCGGCGTACGCGGCGGCGTGGAAGGGGACGAACCGGTCCTGCTGCCCGGCCGCCCAGGCGGCCCTGGCGGCCGCCTCCGACTCGGCGCCGAAGATCGGGAAGTTGCGCCACTCGATGCGCAGGGTGCCGTCGTCGACGTACTTCCTCACCAGGGCGGGCTCGACGTCGCGGGCGAACTTGCCGCAGTAGCCGCACGCGAAGTCGGAGTACTCGATCAGGACGACGGGCGCGTCGGCGCGGCCGACGGCGAGCTTGTCGCCGGACTCGCGGCGGGCGAGCGCCTTCAGCGCGGCGGCGGGGTCGGCCGCGGGCGCGGAGGCGGCGGCCGCGGGCCCGCCGGAGGGCTTGTCCGCGGGGGCGGTGGCCTGCCAGCTGACCACCCCGAGGGTCAGCGCGGCGAGCGCGACCCCGGCGGCGTACAGCAGGGGCTTGCGGGAGGAAGGGGACGCGGAAGAGGACATGCGGGTGCTCCAGGACTGCGGGTGGGGTGGTGGGCGGGCCGGGGCGACCGGCTCGGGAGGTGCCGTCACCGTCGCTCCGTACGCCCGGAGGGCGGGCCGCGCGGTGTCCGGTGCGTACGTGCCGGGCACCGCACGGCGGGAGCGGGGGCGACGACACCTCCGAGGCCGTCTAGACCCGCAGTACCGAGAGCTCCACCGGGCCGGGAGCCTGCCGGTCGGGCCCGCGTACGGGGACCCGTACGGGCGCCGTGCCGTGCGGCCGGGGCTCCTCGGGCGCCGGCCGGGCCGCCGGGGCCTGGGCGTGGTCGGACCCGGCGCGCGCCGGGACGGCGGGGACGCCGCCCCGGCCGGGGGCACCCGGGTCGCAGACGGGGCCCCGGTCGCCGGGGGCCGTCGCGAAGGCGGCGCCGGCCGCGGGCGGGACCCCGGCCGGGACGGCGTTCACGGCGGCGGGCGCGGCCGTCGCGGGAGCCGGGCCGCCGGCCGGTTGCCCCGGCGGACCGGCCATGACGCCCAGGACGCCCAGCAGCATCGCGAGTGCGGCCGCCACGAGGCTCCACACAGGGCGACGGCGGGACAAGGTGGGCTGCCTCTCACTCACACAACTGGGGTACTCGTCCCGAAATGGTACGGGGAGGGGCACAAATGCGTTCGCCACTCGGCCGCCGCGGGTGAGATCCTCGACCAGGTATGTCTACTTCCTTCGCCGCCCTGCAGACGCTTCTCGGTGAGATCTCCCTCCGTGACGCGCACCGCCTCGGCCGCCGCCTCGAGGGCGCCCGCCGCATCCGCAAGCCCGAGGCCCGGCAGGCCGTGCTCGACGAGATCGCCGCGGAGGCCTCGAAGGCCGCCGAGCGGCTGCTCGGGCGCGCCTCGCGGATGCCGGAGGTCACCTATCCCGAGAATCTGCCCGTCAGCCAGAAGAAGGACGAGATCGCCGAGGCGATACGCGACCACCAGGTCGTGATCGTCGCGGGCGAGACCGGCTCCGGCAAGACCACGCAGATCCCCAAGATCTGCATGGAGCTGGGCCGCGGCGTCCGGGGCATGATCGGGCACACCCAGCCCCGCCGGATCGCGGCCCGCACGGTCGCGGAGCGCATCGCGGAGGAGCTGAAGTCCGAGATCGGCCAGACGGTCGGCTGGAAGGTCCGCTTCACCGACCAGGTGGACCAGGACGCGACCTTCGTGAAGCTGATGACGGACGGCATCCTCCTCGCCGAGATCCAGACGGACCGCGAGCTGCGCGCGTACGACACGATCATCATCGACGAGGCGCACGAGCGGTCGCTGAACATCGACTTCCTGCTCGGCTACCTCGCCACGCTGCTGCCCAAGCGCCCCGACCTCAAGGTGATCATCACCTCGGCGACCATCGACCCGCAGCGGTTCTCCCGGCACTTCGGGGACGCTCCGGTCGTGGAGGTCAGCGGCCGCACGTATCCCGTCGAGGTCCGCTACCGCCCCCTCCTGGAGGAGGAGGGCGACGACAGCGACCGGGACCAGATCACCGCGATCTGCGAGGCCGTGGACGAGCTCCAGGCCGAGGGGCCGGGCGACGTCCTGGTCTTCCTCTCCGGCGAGCGGGAGATCCGCGACACCGCGGACGCCCTGAACAAGCGGAATCTTCGCTTCACCGAGGTCCTCCCCCTGTACGCGCGGCTCTCGCACGCCGAGCAGCACCGGGTCTTCCAGCAGCACACGGGCCGCCGGATCGTTTTGGCGACCAACGTGGCCGAGACCTCCCTGACCGTCCCGGGCATCAAGTACGTGATCGACCCGGGCACCGCCCGGATCTCCCGCTACAGCCACCGCACCAAGGTGCAGCGCCTGCCCATCGAGCGCGTGTCGCAGGCCAGCGCCAACCAGCGCAAGGGCCGCTGCGGCCGTACCTCGGACGGCATCTGCATCCGGCTCTACTCCGAGGACGACTTCCTCTCCCGCCCGGAGTTCACGGACGCCGAGATCCTGCGGACCAACCTGGCCTCCGTCATCCTCCAGATGACCGCGGCCGGCCTCGGCGAGATCGAGAAGTTCCCCTTCATCGACCCGCCGGACCACCGCAACATCCGCGACGGCGTCCAGCTGCTCCAGGAGCTCGGCGCGCTGGAGCAGGGTGAGAAGTCCTCCCCGGAGGGCCGCAAGGGGCAGCGGCTCACGCCGATGGGCCGCCAGCTGTCCCAGCTGCCCGTGGACCCGCGCCTCGCCCGCATGGTGGTGGAGGCCGACAAGAACAACTGCGTCCGCGAGGTCATGGTCATCGCGGCCGCCCTGTCCATCCAGGACCCGCGCGAGCGGCCCGCGGACAAGCAGACCCAGGCCGATCAGAACCACGCCCGCTTCAAGGACGAGACCAGCGACTTCCTGGCGTACCTGAACATGTGGCGCTACGTCCGCGAGCAGCAGAAGGAGCGCGGCTCGTCCTCGTTCCGCCGGATGTGCAAGCAGGAGTACCTGAACTTCCTGCGCATCCGGGAGTGGCAGGACATCTACTCGCAGTTGCGCACGGTCGCCAGGTCCATGGGCCTCAACGTGCAGGAGTCCCCGACGGGTGCGGACGCACCCGAGCAGCTCATCCACGTCTCGCTGCTGGCCGGCCTGCTGTCGCACATCGGCCTGAAGGACACGGACAAGAACGAGTACCTGGGGGCCCGCTCCGCCAAGTTCGCGATCTTCCCGGGCTCGTCGCTGTTCAAGAAGCAGCCGAAGTTCCTGATGTCGGCGGAGCTCGTGGAGACCTCGCGGCTGTGGGCCCGGGTCAACGCCAGGGTGGAGCCCGAGTGGGTCGAGCCCCTCGCGCAGCACCTGCTCAAGCGCACGTACAGCGAGCCGCACTGGGAGAAGGACCAGGCGGCCGTCATGGCGTACGAGAAGGTCACCCTGTACGGCGTGCCGATCGTCGCCCAGCGGAAGATCAACTACGGCCGGATCGACCCCGAGGTCTCGCGCGAGCTGTTCATCCGCAACGCGCTGGTCGAGGGCGACTGGAAGACCCACCACAAGTTCTACGCCGACAACCGCCGCCTCCTCACCGAGGTGGAGGAGCTGGAGAACCGGGCCCGGCGCCGCGACATCGTCGTGGACGACGAGACGCTCTTCGACTTCTACGACCAGAAGATCCCCGACCACGTGGTGTCCGGGGCGCACTTCGACTCCTGGTGGAAGCACAAGAAGCGCGAGGAGCCCGAACTCCTCGACTTCGAGCGCGAGATGCTGCTGACGGAGAAGGCGGCCGGGGTCACCAAGGCCGACTACCCGGACTCCTGGCACCAGGGGCAGCTGAAGTTCCGGGTGACCTACCAGTTCGAGCCGGGGGCGGACGCGGACGGCGTGACCGTGCACGTCCCGCTGCACGTGCTGAACCAGGTCACCGACGCGGGTTTCGACTGGCAGATCCCCGGGCTGCGCGAGGAGGTCGTCACCGAGCTGATCCGCTCGCTGCCGAAGCCGATCCGCCGCCACTACGTGCCCGCGCCGAACTTCGCGGGCCGCTTCCTGGCCACCGCCGTGCCCCTGCAGGAGCCCCTGCACGTGACCCTGGCGCGCGAGCTCCAGCGGATGGTCGGCGTGCCGGTCGCGGCCGAGGACTTCGACCTGACCCGCATCCCGGACCACCTGAAGATCACCTTCCGGATCGTCGACGAGCGGCGCAGGAACCTCGCCGAGGACAAGGACCTGGAGGCCCTGCGGCTGCGGCTGAAGCCCAAGGCCCGCCAGGCGCTCTCCCAGGCCGCGGCGGCGACCGCCGAGCGCGCGGGCGGGGAGTCCGTGGAGCGCTCCGGGCTGACCGACTGGACCATCGGCACGCTGGCCAAGGTCTTCGAGACCCGGCGTGCGGGCCAGCCGGTGAAGGCGTATCCGGCGCTGGTGGACGACGGCGCGAGCGTCTCGGTACGGCTCTTCGACACCGAGGCGGAGCAACAGCAGGCGATGTGGCTGGGCACCCGGCGGCTGATCCTGCTGAACATCCCGGTGAACCCGGCGAAGTTCGCCTCGGACCACCTGACCAACCAGCAGAAGCTGGCCCTGTCCCGGAACCCGCACGGCTCCATCCAGGCGCTGTTCGACGACTGCGCGACCGCGGCGACCGACCGGCTCATCGCCGCCCACGGCGGCCCGGCGTGGGACGAGGCGGCCTTCCGCAAGCTCTACGAGGCGGTCCGGGCCGACCTCGTGGACACGACCGTCCGCACGGTCGGGCAGGTGCAGCAGGTGCTCGCCGCCTGGCAGGCGTGCGAGCGCCGGCTGAAGGCCGTGAACAGTCTGACCCTGGTGGCGAACCTCCAGGACGTGAAGACGCAGCTGGCCGCCCTGATGCCGGCCGGCTTCGTGACGCTCACGGGCCTGCGCCGCCTGGGAGACCTCATGCGCTACCTGGTGGCGGTGGACCGGCGGCTCCAGCAGATGCCGACGGGCGTCCAGCGCGACACCACGCGGATGCAGAAGGTCCACGAGATGCAGGACGAGTACGCCTGGCTGCTGGAGCAGTTGCCGAAGGGGCGTCCGGTGCCGGCCGCGGTCACCGAGATCCGCTGGATGATCGAGGAACTGCGGGTCAGCTACTTCGCCCACGCGCTCGGGACGGCGTACCCGATCTCCGACAAGCGGATCGTGAAGGCGGTGGATGCCGCGGCACCGTGATCGGGTTCGACTGCACCCCCTGAGCTGCTGTACAGTCTGTTTCGCAGCCGGGTGACCGGCAGCCAAGCAAGGACCTGTGGAGCAGTTGGTTAGCTCGCCACCCTGTCAAGGTGGAGGTCGCGGGTTCAAGTCCCGTCAGGTTCGCAGTAACGTCAGGGCCCGTATCCCCCAGGGGATACGGGCCCTGACGCGTGTGCGGGGTGCACGTGGGCAACGGCCTTGGGAGGCCCTCTGTGGCCCCCGGAGGGCCGCGGCCACCCCAACTGCCCAGTACGCCGCCCCGCGGCCCGTACGCGGCGCGACGCGGCCCGATGCCCCGCCCGACGCGCCGGCCGATGCGCCCCGTACGCGATCCGGCGGTTTCCCGGGCCGGCCGCAGAATCCCCCGTTCGCATGATGCGCTTCGCGCGGGACCTCCCCTTACGGGGTGCATTGCCGGATGTACAAGAGTGATCATCTGTGACGGGAGTCACCGTACGGGTTTTTGAGACGTGTACTTTTATCGCACCCCTACGCGCTCTCGATTTAATATGTGCAATGGCACCTATCGCTCCACGGCCCCCCGCTCCCGCCCGATGCCGCCCTGACCTGGGCATAAAAAAATCGCGCTGGACCCGGCGGAGTCCAGCGCGATCAACGACGGGTGAACCTGTTGGGGCAGGTTCGGTCGCGTGAAGCACAGTGGGTTTCATCGGATTGGGGGACCCGAATACGACCCGTTAAAGCAGGGGTGCTGCGGAACCTCAGGCCTCGCTGCGCTGCTGCGGAATTCCCGCAAGCAGTGCGCGGACCTCAGCCTCGCGGTAACGGCGGTGTCCACCCAGGGTGCGGATGGACGTGAGCTTGCCAGCCTTGGCCCAGCGGGTGACCGTCTTCGGGTCCACGCGGAACATCGTGGCAACCTCAGCCGGGGTCAGCAGCGGCTCGGCATCAGGGGTGCGAGCGGTCATGAGCGGCCTCCTCGGGAGAACCGAACCATCTCGGTTCTTTCCTCTAAATTCTGCACCTTGGCCCGCGGTGTCCGAAATGGACAGACGCGGGCCGAGTCGGTTATAGGACGAACGGCTTGTCCTCGGCACTACAACTACACCATCCGTCCAGCCCCAAGGGCCAAACCGACGGAATTGCCCTCCGAGGTGTTCATCAGCGGCGGAAGCCGATGGACCGCCCTATAACGGACAGTCACCCCACTGTGACGATCAGTCACAGAGCGATCAGGAGTCGTCAGACCCCCCGTAGAGCGCAATGCCGAGCATTCCACCCTTAGTTGGACGGAAGGAACCCTCCCCGGACTCCTTGTCCTATTTTGGCACGAGGGTAGGGGAAGGGCGCAAGGGTGTAGATAGTGCGGTCCGTCACGCTTGGGCCAATGGCCCGTATCGGGACGAAGGTCCTGGCACAACGTCCCAAATCTGGCGATCAGGGCTCTGATCAGGCACTTATGTCCGATCGACCGATAGATATCGGTACGTGCGCGTGCCCCGGGGGCCAGATCCGGCCGTCGCCCCCACTTTCGGCCTAATTAGCGAAAAGCCGCTCCCGCACCGCCCTCCAGCGTTCCGCGAGCTCCTCGTACGCCTCGACCGCGCCCTCGGTGTCGCCCGCCCGCAGCGCGTCGAAGCCCGACACCAGGTCCCGGGCCGAGCGGTCGCCCGCCAGCCGGTCCGCCGGCAGCGCGTGCAGCAGCCCGGCGTAGTCCAGCTCGACCATGGAACCCGGGTGGAACTCCTCCAGCCAGCTCCCGACCTCCACCAGGCCGTCGGCGAGCATCCCGTACCCCTCCGCCTCCCGCAGGAGCCGCAGGGCCCGCGCCAGCCGCCGGCGCGCCTGGACCATCGGCGTCCGGTAGCGCAGCCGCTCGCCCGGCACGTACTCCCGCTCCTCGTCCGCCACCAGCACGAACCAGCGCAGCGGCACCTGCCACACGCCCGTACGGATCCACGGGCGGGCGTCCGGGTTCCGCTCGCGCCAGCACTCGTACGCGTCGGTCGCCCGGCGGCGCGCGTCCGGCGGGAGCGCCGCGTCCAGCACCGGGAGCGGGAACCACTCCACCAGCTCCCGGAGCGCCAGCCAGCCCCGGAGCCGGGTGCGCCAGGGGCAGACCAGCAGCACCCCGCCGACCTCCGCCGTGAAGGCGTCGGCGCTCTCCTGAGCCGGGACCCCCACCACGGGCACCCGTACCAAGTCGGCCAGCGACCGGCGCAGTTCGTCCTGAGCCGTCGGGCACACCCCGCGCCGGGCGTAGTCGGCCCAGTGCGCGCGCTCCGGCTCGGGGAAGGCGGCCAAGGGCTCGTAGACCCGCAGGTAGGAGGCGTAGGGGACGGTCGGCGCCGTGCGGGCGGCGGGCAGCTGGGGCTCGGGGGATTCGCTCACGCCCTCGTACCTCCCCCCTTTGGGGGCCCGGTTCACCTCCCGGCCGCCGGCAGCGTGGCGGACGGGTGCGCGGGGGCCTCCGGACGGGTGCGCGGGCCGGTGCGGGGGCGGGCGCGCGGGCGGGCGCGGACCCCCGCGCACGGGGGTCCGTACTCCCGGAGGGTGCCGATCCCCGGACAGGTCGCCTCAGTGCGCCCCGCAGGTCTTACGCTGCTCCCAGCACGCCCTCCCCCACCCGCAGGGCGGGCGTCATTCCGCCGCATCTCTCCCATGGGAGTCACCACCGTGACCGAAATGACCGACGGCGTCCTGCACACCCTGTTCCGTACGGAACAGGGCGGCCACGAGCAAGTCGTGCTGTGCCAGGACCGAGCCACGGGCCTCAAGGCCGTCATCGCGATCCACTCCACCGCCCTGGGCCCCGCCCTCGGCGGTACGCGCTTCCACGCGTACGCCTCGGACGAGGAAGCCGTCCAGGACGCGTTGAACCTCTCGCGCGGCATGTCGTACAAGAACGCCCTCGCCGGTCTCGACCTCGGCGGCGGCAAGGCCGTGATCATCGGTGACCCTGACGTCATCAAGAGCGAGGAACTGCTGCTGGCCTACGGCCGGTTCGTGGAGTCCCTCGGCGGCCGCTACGTGACCGCCTGCGACGTCGGCACCTACGTGGCCGACATGGACGTCGTGGCCCGCGAGACCCGCTGGGCGACCGGGCGCTCCCCCGAGAACGGCGGAGCGGGCGACTCCTCCGTGCTCACCGCCTTCGGCGTCTTCCAGGGCATGCGCGCCAGCGCGCAGCACCTGTGGGGCGACCCGACCCTGCGCGGCCGCAAGGTCGCCGTGGCGGGCGTGGGCAAGGTCGGCCACTACCTGGTCGAGCACCTGCTGGAGGACGGCGCCGAGGTGGTCATCACGGACGTACGGGAAGAGTCCGTGCACCGGATCCTGGAGAAGCACCCGGGGAAGGTCACGGCGGTCCCGGACACGAACGCGCTCATCCGCGTCCCGGGCCTGGACGTCTACGCCCCCTGCGCGCTCGGCGGGGCCCTGAACGACGAGACGGTGCCGGCGCTGACCGCCAAGATCGTCTGCGGTGCGGCCAACAACCAGCTCGCGCACACGGGCATCGAGAAGGACCTCTCGGACCGCGGCATCCTCTACGCCCCGGACTACGTGGTCAACGCGGGCGGCGTGATCCAGGTCGCCGACGAGCTGCGCGGCTTCGACTTCGACCGCTGCAAGGCCCAGGCGACGAAGATCTTCGACACCACTCTCGCCATATTCGCACGTGCGAAGGCAGACGGTATCCCGCCGGCCGCCGCGGCCGACCGGATCGCCGAGCAGCGGATGTCCGACGCCCGCGCCGCGCGCGCGGTCTGACCCCTCCGGGGGCCCCTGGGGCCATCTGCCGGGGCGCGGCGAGACGGAACTCACTGCGCTTCGGCGGGTCGCCCGCCAGGAAAGGGTTAAAATCGCAGCTGACCAGCGAGGACGGGGCGCCCCGTTGGTTCTGCATCGAGGCGCGTCATGCGGGCGGCGTACCGTATGGCCGCGGAAGCAGGTACCGTTAAACCCCTACGGACGGTCTCTCCACGGAGAGCCCGCTCCGAACCATGAACGCGTGTCAGACTCTGGGGCCGTCGAGCCCCGTCACCGAGGGGGTCGAGCCATGGGGCGCGGCCGGGCCAAGGCCAAGCAGACAAAGGTCGCCCGCCAGCTGAAGTACAACAGCGGCGGGACTGATCTCTCGCGTCTGGCCAACGAGCTGGGCGCATCGCCGACGGAGCCGCTGCCTATCAGCGAGCCGGTCGAGGTCGATGACGATCAGGACGATGACGAAGACGACCCGTACGCGCAGTACGCGGCTCGGTACAACGGCGATGACGACGACGAGGACGACGAGTCCGGTCCGTCGGCACACCGCCGCGGCGCTTGACGCCCACGGCGTCGGCACAGCAGGTCAGAAAGCCGAAACCCGGTCCAGGGCATAGCCCCGGGCCGGGTTTCGGTGCTGTTCAGCTCGCGTAGGTGCCGGTCAGGGTGGCACCCTCGGTGCGGTCACCGCGGTCCAGGATCTCGCCCGCGACCCACGCGTCGACACCCCGGTCGGACAGCGCGGTCAGCGCCACGTCCACCGACTCGGCGGGGACGACGGCCATCATGCCGACGCCCATGTTCAGCGTCTTCTCCAGCTCCAGCTGCTCCACCCGGCCGGCCTTGCCGACGAGGTCGAAGATCGCACCGGGGGCCCAGGTCGTACGGTCGACCGTGGCGTGCAGGTGGTCCGGGATGACCCGGGCCAGGTTGGCCGCGAGGCCGCCGCCGGTGATGTGCGAGTAGGCGTGCACCTCGGCCGTACGGGCGAGGGCCAGGCAGTCCAGGGAGTAGATCTTCGTGGGCTCCAGCAGCTCCTCGCCGAGGGTGCGGCCGAGCTCGGCGATCTCCTGGTCCAGGGACATTCCGGCCCGGTCGAAGAGCACGTGCCGGACCAGCGAGTACCCGTTCGAGTGAAGGCCGGACGAAGCCATCGCGATGACGGCGTCACCCGTACGGATGCGATCGGCTCCCAGGAGGCGGTCGTACTCCACCACGCCGGTGCCGGCGCCCGCGACGTCGAAGTCGTCCGGGCCCAGCAGGCCCGGGTGCTCGGCGGTCTCGCCGCCCACCAGGGCGCAGCCGGCGAGGACGCAGCCTTCGGCGATGCCCTTGACGATGGCCGCGACACGCTCGGGATGCACCTTGCCGACGCAGATGTAGTCGGTCATGAAGAGGGGCTCGGCGCCGCAGACGACGATGTCGTCCATGACCATCGCGACCAGGTCGTGGCCGATGGTGTCGTACACGCCGAGCTGGCGGGCGATGTCCACCTTGGTGCCGACGCCGTCGGTGGCGGAGGCGAGCAGGGGGCGCTCGTAGCGCTTGAGGGCGGAGGCGTCGAAGAGGCCGGCGAAGCCGCCGAGGCCGCCGAGGACCTCGGGGCGCTGCGTCTTCTTCACCCACTCCTTCATCAGCTCGACGGCGCGGTCGCCCGCTTCGATGTCCACGCCTGCGGCTGCGTAGCTGGCACCGGTGGTCTTCTCTGTCATGACAGGAGAGAGCTTTCGTGTCGTTACTGCGGGTGGTGCCGAGCCCTGGGAGAAGCCTCAAAGACAGGGCCCGGCGCAGGTGGAGCGGGCCGGAGGGGAATCCGGCCTACGGGCGGCGGAGCGCGTCGGCGGCGTCCGAGCCGCCGGCGAGCTCGGTCTCCAGGAGCTGCTTGCCCAGGAGCTGCGGGTCGGGCAGCTCCATGGGGTACTCGCCGTCGAAGCAGGCACGGCAGAGGTTGGGCTTCTGGATGGTGGTCGCCTCGATCATCGCGTCGAGCGAGATGTACGAGAGGGAGTCCGCGCCCATGGAGGTGGCGATCTCGTCGACCGTCATGCCGTTGGCGATGAGCTCGGCCCGGGTCGCGAAGTCGATGCCGAAGAAGCACGGCCACTTCACGGGCGGCGAGGAGATCCGGATGTGGACCTCCGCCGCGCCGGCCTCGCGGAGCATCTTGACCAGGGCGCGCTGGGTGTTGCCGCGGACGATCGAGTCGTCCACGACCACCAGGCGCTTGCCCCGGATGACTTCCTTGAGGGGGTTGAGCTTCAGCCGGATGCCGAGCTGGCGGATCGTTTGCGAGGGCTGGATGAAGGTCCGGCCCACGTAGGCGTTCTTGACCAGGCCGACGCCGTACGGGATCCCGCTGGCCTCGGCGTAGCCGACGGCGGCGGGCGTGCCGGACTCCGGCGTCGCTATCACCAGGTCGGCTTCGACCGGGGCTTCCCGGGCCAGGCGGCGGCCCATCTCGACACGCGAGAGGTAGACGTTCCGGCCGGCGATGTCGGTGTCCGGGCGCGCCAGGTAGACGTACTCGAAGACGCAGCCCTTGGGCTTTGCTTCCGCGAAGCGCGAGGTGCGCAACCCGTTCTCGTCGATCGCGATGAGTTCGCCCGGCTCGACCTCGCGGACGAAGCTGGCGCCGCAGATGTCGAGGGCGGCGGTCTCGCTCGCGACCACCCAGCCGCGGTCCAGGCGGCCGAGGACCAGCGGGCGGATGCCCTGCGGGTCACGGGCGGTGTAGAGGGTCCCCTCGTCCATGAAGACGAGCGAGAAGGCGCCCTTGACCTTCGGGAGGACCTTGGTGGCCGACTCCTCGATGGTCAGGGGCTTGCCGTCGTCGTCGGTCTGTCCGGCGAGGAGGGCGGTCACGAGGTCGGTGTCATTCGTGGCGGCCACCTGGGTGGCACGGCCGTCCTGACGGGGGAGGTCGGCGACCATCTCGGCGAGCTCGGCGGTGTTCACCAGGTTGCCGTTGTGACCCAGGGCAATGGAGCCGTGGGCGGTCGCGCGGAAGGTCGGCTGGGCGTTCTCCCAGACGGAGGCCCCGGTGGTCGAGTAGCGGGCGTGACCGACCGCGATATGACCTTGGAGCGAGCCGAGAGAGGTTTCGTCGAAGACCTGGGAAACGAGGCCCATGTCCTTGAAGACGAGGATCTGGGAACCGTTGCTCACAGCGATTCCCGCGGACTCTTGTCCGCGGTGCTGCAGTGCATACAGTCCGAAGTAGGTGAGCTTGGCGACCTCTTCACCCGGAGCCCAGACACCGAAGACGCCGCAAGCGTCCTGGGGGCCTTTCTCTCCGGGGAGCAGGTCGTGGTTGAGTCGTCCATCACCACGAGGCACAGAACCGAGTGTAGGCGAGATCGACCACTGGTCCGAATTGGGGACGGCCAGGAAAGAGTCACAGTGCGGACAGTCGGGTTGTCCGTGCGGAGGGTGACCGTCTCGAAATCCGGAATGCCCTGGTTGACAGGTGCCTGTCGCTTCGTACAAGCTCCGCCCCATGCAGCCTTCCGGTGACCGCACCGTCACCCTCGTCGAGCGCCGGCACGTGGACCTGGTCCGTGTCGCGAGCGCCATCTGTCGTCGCTGCGCGTAG
Organism: Streptomyces sp. NPDC058701; assembly: GCF_042715295.1. NCBI lineage: Bacteria > Bacillati > Actinomycetota > Actinomycetes > Kitasatosporales > Streptomycetaceae > Streptomyces > Streptomyces sp. NPDC058701. The sequence goes on from NZ_JBHXSY010000006.1 coordinate 18,052, forward strand.
GCATCCGCCTTTCCCTTTCGCATTCCCTTTTCTTTTTTCCTGCTCCCCGTCCGAGCCCGCCCCGCCGTGCCGTGCGCCGCTGCGCGCCGCCCCCGGGCGGGCCAGCGGGCCGTGCCCTGGAGTGCCTCTGTGAGCTCGAATGAATCCCCCCTGTCCCGGCGTGCCTTCGGGGGTGCGGTCGGCGTGACCGCGGCCGCCGCCGCGGTGGGTCTGGGCGCCCCGCCGGCGCAGGCCGCCGAGGAGCGCCACGCGGCCGCCGGGGAGCGGGAGTTCCGCGCCGCGCGGGACCGCCGGTCCCGCCGTCCGAACATCCTGTTCATCCTCGGCGACGACCTGGGCTGGGCGGATCTGTCCTCGTACGGGTCCCCGCACATCAAGACCCCGAACCTGGACCGGCTGGCCCGCCAGGGCGTCCGGTTCACCGACGCCTACTCGGGGTCGGCGACCTGCTCCCCGACCCGCTTCAGCCTGTACACGGGCCGCTACCCGGCCCGTACCAGGGGCGGTCTCGCCGAGCCGATCGCCGACAGGTCGGTGGGCCTGGAGCCCACCCACCCGACGCTGGCCTCGCTGCTGAAGGAGGCGGGGTACTCCACCGCGCTGATCGGGAAGTGGCACGCGGGGCACCTGCCCGACTACAGCCCGACGAAGTCCGGCTGGGACGAGTTCTTCGGGAACTTCGGCGGGGCCCTGGAGTACTACTCCAAACTCGGCCCGGGCGGCGAGTACGACCTCTACGAGGGCGACACCGCGTACGAGGACCTGCGCTACTACACGCGGATCATCACCGAGCGGGCGAGCGAGTTCGTGGGGCGGGAGCACCACGGAAAGCCGTGGCTGCTGAACCTCAACTACACGACCCCGCACTGGCCGTGGATCGCCGAGGGCGACACGGAGGAGAGCGCCGAGATCGTCCGCCGGATCGAGGCGGGCGACGGACGGGCGCTGTGGCACCAGGACGGCGGCTCGGTCGAGAAGTACAGGCAACTGGTCGAGGACCTCGACCGGTCGGTCGGCGAGGTCCTGAAGGCGCTGAAGCGCTCCGGCCAGGAGGACGACACCTTGGTGGTGTTCTCCAGCGACAACGGTGGCGAGCGTTTTTCGTACAACTGGCCGCTGTCGGGGAACAAGGCGTCGCTGCAGGAGGGCGGCATCCGGGTCCCGAACATCGCCCGCTGGCCGGCACGCCTGGAGGGCGGGCAGGTCAGCCACGTGCCGGTGTTCAGCCCTGACTGGACGGCGACGCTGCTGGAGGTGGCCGGGACCCGGCCGCACCGCGCGTACCCGCTGGACGGCGTGAGCCTGGCCGGGTACCTGCTGCGCGGCGAGAAGCCGGCCCAGCGGGACCTGTTCTGGCGGGTGCGTGGGGAGCGGGCGCTGCGGCGCGGCGACTGGAAGTACTACCGCGGCAGGGCGGGCCGGGACCAGCTGTTCAACCTGGCCGGGGACGTCCGCGAGCAGGCCGACAAGGCGGCCGTGGAGCCGGTCCGGCTGGCGGAGCTGCGGGCGGCCTGGGAGAAGACCGACGCGGGGCTGCTGCCGTACCCGGTCTGAGCCGGGCGGTGCGCGGGCGCGGTGCGGACGGCGTACGGCGCCCCGGTCAACGGCGTACGGCGCCCCCGGTCAGGGGTGCGCCGTGACGGCCGCACGGCGTCCCCGTCACGGGCCGGCCCCCGGCCGCGGCCGCGGGCCGGCCCGCCGCGGCGGGATCACTCCGCGGCGGAGCCCGCCGTGGCGCCCAGACCCGTGCCGTCGGGGGCGGTCAGGTTCAGCTTGCCGCCCTGGACCTTCCAGGTGAGCGGGCCGCTGCCCAGCAGGCCGGTCAGGGTGCGCTCGACCTCGCCCTCGGGGCCCTGACAGGCCATCCGGGTCGTGGTGAGCGGCCCGAAGACGACGGTGGCTCCGTCGACGGTGGCCTTGGAACTGAACCGGTTGCAGCCGAGATTGCCGCTCGCGGTGCCGTCGGCGGCGAGGGTGAAGCGGGCCTTGCCGGCCGCCTCGGCGGGTACGTTGGACACGCTCGCGCCGCTGACCAGGGAGTCGACGGTCCACTCGGTGACCGTGAGCGGGGCGTCCGGGACGGGGGGTTCGGCGGTCATGGCGAGGGTGCTCCCGTCGGCGGTCTTCAGGGTGAGCCGGTCGGGGCCGCGGTCGACGGTGAGCCGGCCGCGGAACATCTTGGCGAACTCGATCTCGAACGCCTGGTTCGCGCAGGCCATGGTGGTCGACATGCCCGGGGTGACGGTCAGGGCGGCGCCGCCCTCGGGGACCACCTTCGCCGTGAAGCCGTTGCAGCCGTAGTTGCCCTTGGCCTCGTGCTCGGCGAGCTCGAGGCGGGCCTCGGCGGGCGCGTGGAGCGTCCGGCCGCCGGTCGTCAGGGACTCGACGCGCCAGGAGCCCTGGCCGCCGGGCAGTGGATCGGCCGGCTCCTCCCCCGCTCCGCCGCCGCAGGCGGCGAGGGCGAGGACGAGGGCCAGGCCGGGGGTGAGGTTCCGGAGAGTACGCATGGCCCTGTGACGGAACGGCCGCCGGAGCGGTTCCGCTCAGCTCATCAGCGGGAGCAGCGCGGACAGGTCCGCCCGCTCTCCACTGGCCCGCACCAGGGCGCCGTCGAGCGCCTCCGACCAGCGCGTACGGCCCGTCGCGAGCCGGATCCAGGTCAGCGGGTCGGTCTCCACCACGTTCGGCGGGGTGCCGCGGGTGTGGCGGGGGCCCTCGATGCACTGGACCACCGCGAACGGGGGGATCCGTACCTCGACCGATCCGCCCGGCGCCCTGACGGCGAGGGCGTCGGCGAGCAGCCGGGTGCAGGCGGCCAGGGCCTGGCGGTCGACGGGGACGTCCAGTCCGGCGGCGCGGTTCAGGTCGTCGGTGTGGACCACCAGCTCGACGGTCCGGGTGACGAGGAAGTCGGCCAGGGTCATGTCCCCGATCCACAGGTCCAGCACGCGGTGGCCGGGGTGTGCGTCGAGGGCGCGGGCCAGCCGGGTCCCCGCCCGCTCGTACAGCTCGGGCAGCGGGGCGCCGCCCAGGGTCTCCCGGGCGGCCTCCGAGATCTTCCCGGCGAGGGAGGCGGTGGCGAAGGGCCACTCGACGGCCGACAGCTCCGCGACGGCGGCGGGCGGCCGGTCCAGGCCGGCCGCGAGGGAGTCCGCGATCCACGCGACGTGCGCGGCGAGGTCGGCGACGGTCCAGTCGCCGAGCCCGCTGGGCCGTTCCAGCTGCCCGGGGGTCAACTCCCCTACGGCGCGGGCGACGTGGCCGAACTGTGTGGTGACGGCCGTACGGATCCGGGTGGGGTCGTAGGCGCGCTGCTTCTTCCTGGCGGGCGGCATGACCCGACCCTACTCGGCGTCCTTCTCCGGCCCCGGGACCACCGGACCGGTGCGGCCGCGGCCCTCAAACGGGTCCGTGGTCGGGCGTTCAGGACGGCCGGGCCGGCGCTCCGGCGTCGAAGGGGGTGCCGGCGGCCGGGACGCCCAGGCCCCGCCAGGTGAAGGGCAGTCCGCGGGCCGTGTCCGGGTCCGGGCCGTCCATCAGCTGGAAGTGCAGGTGCGGTTCGGTGGAGTTGCCCGAGTTGCCGCAGTCGGCGAGGCGCCGGCCCGCCGCGACGCGGTCCCCCGGGCGCACCGTGAGGGAGCCGCGGCGCAGGTGGGCGTAGAGGGCGTACCTCCCTCCGCCGAGGTCCAGGACCACGTGGTTGCCGAGGACCGGGCCGGCGCCCCCGAGGTCGCGGAAACCGCCCGCGAGGAGCATCTGGTAGAGCGCGGCCGGGCCGGAGTTGCGGCTCAGGTGGTCGCGCGCCCGGTCGCTCGTACGGACCACGGTGGCGTCCGCGACGGCCAGCACCGGGGCGCCGAAGGCCGGGAAGTCGCCGGGTCGGCGGACCAGCGGCCGGAAGGCGGCGAAGGCGGGCCGCTCCCGGTCGGAGCCCGGCTCGCCCTCGGCCACGAGGTCGATGGCGCAGGCCTGTCCGTAGCGGTGGGTGCCGTGGCTGGGCACCCGGTCGGCCGGGCTGTTGAGGGCCGACCAGCGCCCCGAGACGGGCGGTTCGACCTCGACCGGCGGCTCGCCGGTGCGGGCACCGCGCGCCGCTCCCGCTCCGGCGGCCGCGTGGAGCAGCGCCCCGGCGCCGGCGCACAGCAGGAACCAGAGCATGCCGAAGGGCAGGCCGACGGCGAGGTCCACCGCGATCATGGCGAACGCGAGGACCATCAGGATCCGGTAGAGGACGTGGAAGGGCTTGGGCACGACGGGTTCACCTCACGCGGTGGCGGCGGACAGCAGGACGAGGAGCGGGACCACGCGCGCTCCGGGCACCTCGTGGCGGGCCCGGCCCGCCGGGTGCAGCCAGCCGGCGGCGGTCAGCTGGCGCAGGTGGTGGTAGACCTGCCCGCTCGTGCCGACCCCGTCGAGGGCGGTCAGCTCGGCGGCGGTGCGCCGACCGGCCAGGATCTCGCGCAGCAGCCGCAGCCGTACGGGGCTGCCGAGGGCCGCCAGCGACTCGGCGGTGCGCCCGCCGTCGGGCCCGTCGTGCGCTCCGTCCCCGGGGGAGCCGTGGGCCCCGTCCCCGAGGAGGGAGCCGGTGACCGCGGCCTGCTGCCACTCGTACCGCTCTCCGGTGGGCAGGGTGACGGCGCCCGTGAACAGCACCCCGCCGTCGTCGGCGCCGAGCGCGGCGAGCTGCGCCTTCCAGCCTTCCAGAGCCCAGAAGTCCCCCTCGGTGGACTCCGGCGGGACCGGTGCCGACCGCTCCGACGATCGCTCCGACTCCAGTGCGGCCAGGCGGCGTTCCAGCTCCGCGACGCGTTCCTCAAGCTCCATGGACCCGAAGTTACGTCATTACGTAATCCCGTACAAGGCGGGGAGAGGCCCTCGGGGCACGAACGAGCCCCCGCCCGGTACACATCCGGACGGGGGCTCGGAACGGAGCGGGATCAGGCGAACAGCGCCGGGATCGTCGCCTCGTGGGCCTCGCGGAGCTCGGCCAGCGGGAGCGTGAACTCGCCCTGGACCTCGATCTCGTCGCCGTCCACCACGCCGATGCGGGCGGCCGGCAGGCCCCGCGCACCGCACATGTCGGTGAAGCGGAGCTCCTCGCTGCGCGGAACGGACACGATGGCCCGGCCCGCGGACTCGGAGAACAGGAAGGTGAAGGCGTCCAGGCCCTCGGGGACCACGATCCGCGCACCGTTGCCGCCGCGCAGACAGGACTCGGTGAGCGCCTGGATCACGCCGCCGTCGGACAGGTCGTGCGCGGCGTCGACCATGCCGTCGCGCGAGGCGGAGATCAGGATCTCGCCGAGCAGCTTCTCGCGGCCCAGGTCCACCTTGGGCGGCATGCCGCCGAGGTGGTCGTGGACGACCTGGGACCAGGCCGAGCCGCCGAATTCCTCGGCCGTGTCGCCCAGCAGGTAGAGCAGCTGGCCGGTCTCCGCGAACGCCATCGGCGTCCGGCGGTTGACGTCGTCGATCACACCGAGGACCGCCACGACGGGGGTCGGGTGGATCGCGGTGTCGCCCGTCTGGTTGTAGAGCGAGACGTTGCCGCCGGTGACCGGGGTGCCCAGCTCCAGGCAGCCGTCCGCGAGACCGCGGCAGGCCTCGGCGAACTGCCACATGACGCCCGGGTCCTCCGGCGAGCCGAAGTTCAGGCAGTCGGAGATCGCGAGGGGCTTGGCACCGGTCGCGGCGACGTTGCGGTACGCCTCGGCCAGCGCCAGCTGCGCACCCGTGTACGGGTCGAGCTTGGCGAAGCGGCCGTTGCCGTCGGTGGCCATGGCGACGCCGAGGTTGGTCTCCTCGTCGATGCGGACCATGCCCGCGTCCTCGGGCTGCGCCAGGACGGTGTTGCCCTGCACGAAGCGGTCGTACTGGTCGGTGACCCAGGACTTCGAGGCCTGGTTCGGGGAGGAGACCAGCGCGAGGACCTGCGCGCGCAGCTCGGCCGACGTGGCCGGGCGCGGCAGCTTGTTCGCGTCGTCCGCCTGGAGCGCGTCCTGCCACGCGGGCCGGGCGTACGGGCGGTTGTAGACCGGGCCCTCGTGGGCGACGGTGCCCGGGGGCACGTCCACGATCTGCTCGCCGTGCCAGAAGATCTCCAGGCGCTCGCCCTCGGTCACCTCACCGATGACGGTGGCGATGACGTCCCACTTCTCGCAGATCTCCATGAAGCGGTCGACGTGACGCGGCTCGACGATCGCGCACATGCGCTCCTGCGACTCGCTCATGAGGATCTCCTCGGGCGAGAGCGTCGCGTCGCGCAGCGGGACGGTGTCCAGCTCGACCCGCATGCCGCCGGAACCGGCGGAGGCCAGCTCGGAGGTCGCGCAGGAGAGCCCGGCGCCGCCGAGGTCCTGGATGCCCGCGACCAGCTTCTCCTTGAAGATCTCCAGGGTGCACTCGATGAGGAGCTTCTCCTGGAAGGGGTCGCCGACCTGGACGGCGGGGCGCTTGGTGGGCTTCGTGTCGTCGAAGGTCTCGGACGCGAGGACCGAGACGCCGCCGATGCCGTCGCCGCCGGTGCGGGCGCCGTAGAGGATGACCTTGTTGCCGGGGCCGGAGGCCTTGGCGAGGTGGATGTCCTCGTGCTTCATCACGCCGATGCAGCCGGCGTTCACGAGGGGGTTGCCCTGGTAGCAGGCGTCGAAGACGACCTCGCCGCCGATGTTCGGCAGGCCCAGGCAGTTGCCGTAGCCGCCGATGCCCGCGACCACGCCCGGCAGGACGCGCTTGGTGTCGGGGTGGTCGGCGGCGCCGAAGCGCAGCGGGTCCACGACGGCGACCGGACGGGCGCCCATGGCCAGGATGTCGCGGACGATGCCGCCGACGCCGGTGGCCGCGCCCTGGTAGGGCTCGATGTACGAGGGGTGGTTGTGCGACTCGACCTTGAAGGTGACCGCGTAGCCCTGGCCGACGTCGACGACGCCGGCGTTCTCCCCGATCCCGACGAGCATCGCGTCGTTCTGCGGGGCCTTCTCGCCGAACTGCTTCAGGTGGACCTTGCTGCTCTTGTACGAGCAGTGCTCGGACCACATGACCGAGTACATGGCGAGCTCGGCGCCCGTGGGGCGGCGGCCGAGGATCTCCCGGATGCGGGCGTACTCGTCCTGCTTGAGGCCGAGTTCCTGCCAGGGCTGGGCCGCGTCCGGGGTCTCGGCGGCGTTCTTGACCGTGTCCAGGCTCATGCGTTGACCAGCTTCTTCAGTACCGACGTGAAGAACGGGATGCCGTCGGTGCGGCCGGTGCCGACCAGCGGCTCGACCGCGTGCTCGGGGTGCGGCATGAGACCGACGATGTTGCCCCCGGCGTTGCTGATGCCGGCGATGTCGCGCAGCGACCCGTTGGGGTTGCCGGCTCCGTCGGCGGCGTCGCCGTCGACGACGTACCGGAAGGCCACGCGGCCCTCGGCCTCCAGTTCGTCGAGCGTGCGCTCGTCGGCGGTGTAGCGGCCGTCCACGTTCTTGAGCGGGATGGAGATCTCCTGGCCGGCGGTGTAGTCGCCGGTCCACGCGGTCTCCGCGTTCTCCACCCGCAGCTTCTGGTCGCGGCAGATGAAGTGCAGGTGGTTGTTCCGGAGCATCGCCCCCGGCAGCAGGTGGGCCTCGGTGAGGATCTGGAAGCCGTTGCAGATGCCGAGGACGGGCATGCCGCCCCTGGCCTGCTCGATGATGGTCTCCATCACCGGCGAGAACCGGGAGATGGCCCCGGCGCGCAGGTAGTCCCCGTAGGAGAAGCCGCCCGCGAGGACGACCGCGTCGACCTGGTGCAGGTCCTTGTCGCGGTGCCAGAGCGAGACCGGCTCGGCCCCCGCGAGGCGGATGGCGCGCAGCGAGTCACGGTCGTCGAGCGTTCCGGGGAACGTGACGACTCCGATGCGAGTGGTCACCGTCAGGCCTCGACCTTCACGGTGAAGTCTTCGATGACGGTGTTGGCGAGGAACGTTTCGGCCATCTTGTGGATGCGGTCGAGGGCGGCCTGGTCGACCGGTCCCTCCACCTCCAGTTCGAAGCGCTTCCCCTGGCGGACGTCGGCGATCCCCTCGAAGCCCAGACGCGGCAGTGCACGCTGCACCGCCTGGCCCTGGGGGTCGAGGATCTCCGGCTTGAGCATGACGTCGACTACGACGCGTGCCACTGGCACTCCCGTGTGGTGGTTGGTGCGAAGGCGGTTCCCTCAGCGTACCCGGCGAAAATTTCTACGCGGGTAGATATCCTTCGGCCTTGATCGCCGGATCGATTCGGCTTCACCAACGCTTCGCAAAATCCGCCGGAAAACCACGCCCCCGGCATTGCGGCGGGACACGCGGAGAGAATTAACTGGGCTTCGCAATGCAATGGGAATCAAGGTACAAAGGAATCACCCGCTGCGAGTGACTTTTGCCGCTTCGCAACGGGGACGGAAAGATGCATTGCTCCGAAACATCCACACAGGCGACATCACCGCACGTCAGTAGGTGGCGTTGTCGCACGAAGGGACCGATATCCGTGGCGCAGCGCGTAGTAGTCACGCTCTCCGACGACATCGACGGCGGAGAAGCGGCGGAAACGGTCGTGTTCGCTCTGGACGGTAAGTCGTACGAGATCGACCTCAATCCCGCCAACGCGAAGAAACTGCGGAAGGGCCTCGCGCCCTTCGTGGCGGCGGGCCGGCGCCAGTCCCGCTCCGGGAAGGCCTTCAAGCACACGGCGGTCGCACCGGACCCGGCGGTCGTGCGGGCCTGGGCCCGGTCGAACCAGCACGAGGTGCCGCCCCGGGGCCGCATCCCCAAGAGGATCTACGAGGCCTACAACGCGGCCCACTGAGAGCCGATTTGCCATCCACCCCCCTCCGTCGGCTAGTGTGTGGATCACGCCGAGGGGCGAGGCCGCAGGTCAAAGCCTCCGAGGTCGTGCGGGTGTAGTTCAGTAGTAGAACATCCCTCTTCCAGAGGGAAGGCGCAGTGTGCGATTCCTGTCACCCGCTCTGCATCGCTTTACCGACCACCACAGTGGATCAGGTAGAGTGATGCACGCATTGCCGAGCGCGTAGTCCAGCGCGGTGCATGCGGACGTAGCTCAGTTGGTAGAGCACCACCTTGCCAAGGTGGATGTCGCGAGTTCGAGTCTCGTCGTCCGCTCAGAGTGAGAAGGCCCCGGTCGTTATGACCGGGGCCTTCTTCGTGTGCCCGGCCTTTCCCGTCGAGCCGCCCGCTGCCGCCCGCCCCGCCGGCCGGCGACGCCCCTGACAAATGTCATCGGCGGCCATGACAGCGCGCACTGCCCGGCCCGTCCGGGCGCCGCGAGGCTGGATCCATGACTGACACCGTGATCGACGTCGAGGACCTGCGCCGCGGCTACTCGGGCGGCTTCGAGGCCGTCCGGGGCGTCTCGTTCTCCGTGCCGCGGGGCGAGATCTTCGCGCTGCTCGGCACCAACGGCGCCGGCAAGACCTCCACCGTGGAGCTGATGGAGGGGCTGGCCGCGCCGACCGGCGGGCGGGTGCGGGTCTTCGGGCTGGACCCGTACGCCCGGCGGGCCGAGGTGCGCCCCCGGACCGGCGTCATGCTCCAGGAGGGCGGATTCCCCTCCGACCTGTCCGTCGCCGAGACCGTACGGATGTGGGGCGGGGTCACCTCCGGCGCCCGCCCGGCGGGGGAGGCGCTGGAGCTGGTGGGGCTGGGCGCGCGCTCCTCCGTACGGGTCAAGCAGCTGTCCGGCGGCGAACGACGGCGCCTGGACCTGGCGATGGCCCTGCTGGGGCGGCCCGAGGTGCTGTTCCTCGACGAGCCGACCACCGGCATGGACCCCGAGGGCCGCCGGGACACCTGGGCGCTGGTGCGGGAACTGCGGGCGCAGGGCACCACGGTGCTGCTCACCACGCACTACTTGGAGGAGGCCGAGGAGCTCGCGGACCGCCTCGCGATCCTGCACGAGGGGGAGCTCGTCCTGACCGGAACACCCGCCGAGGTCACCGCGACGCGGCCCTCGCGGATCCGCTTCACCCTGCCGGCGGGGGTGCCCGCGGCGCAGCTGCCGCTGACGCTGCGGGCGGCCGCGGACGGCCGGGACGTGGAGGTCCGCACCGGACGGCTCCAGGCCGACCTGACCGAGCTGCTGCGCTGGGCCCACGACCACGGGGTGGAACTCGGCGGGCTCGACGCCCGCTCCGCCTCCCTGGAGGAGGCCTTCCTGGAGATAGCGCGGAACCGCCGCGATGCCGGCGGCCGTACCGAGACCACGACGGTGGGGACCCGATGAACACCATGACCCTGAACCCCGGGCGCCTGTCGGCGCTCGGCCGCTCCGAGCTCACGCTGCTGGTGCGCAACCGGGCCGCGCTGAGCGTGGCACTGCTGATGCCGCTGGTGATGGTGTTCGTCCTGCGCACCTCGGTGACCGGCGTCGACGGCCTGGCCGCCGTCGGGGAGGCCACCCTGACCGGCGGGATCGGCATGGTGCTGATGCTCGTCGTGTACATGAACCTGGTCTCCGCGTACGTCGCCCGGCGCGAGGAGCTCGTCCTCAAGCGGCTGTGGACCGGCGAGGCGGGCGACCTGGAGATCCTGGCCGGGACCGCGCTGCCCTCCGCCGTCCTGGCCCTCGGCCAGATCGCCGTCCTCGTGGTCGCGGGCTCCGTCGTCCTCGACGTACCGCTGCCGCGCGAACCGCTGCTGATCGCCGTCGCCGTCCCCGCCGCGATCGTGCTGCTGGCCGGGCTGTCCGCGGCGACCAGCGCGGTCACCCGGAACGTGGAGAGCGCGGGCATCACCACGCTGCCGCTGTTCCTGCTGACGTCGCTCGGCTCCGGGCTGTTCGTGCCGGTGGACCTGCTGCCGGACGCGCTGGCCCCGGTCTGCGAACTGCTGCCGCTCAGCGGCGTGATGGCCCTGGTGCGCGCCGGATGGTCCGGGGGCGTCGCGGGCGGGGACCTGCTGGGGGCCGCACTGATCACGCTGGCCTGGACGGCGATCAGCGTGTTTGCTGTCCAGCGGTGGTTCCGCTGGGAACCGCGCCGCTAGTACGCGGAACGAGCCGGGGGGAGGCGCCGTGTCGAAGCTGACCGGATGGTGGAGGAACCGCAGCAGTGCCGGGAAGGTCGAGCTGTACACGCGCTGGTCGTTCCACTTCTTCGTGCTGATAGAGATCACGACGATCGGCCTCGCCGCGCTGGGGTCCATGACCGCCACCAGCTCGGCGCTGCTGCCCTTCGCGCTCTTCCTCGCCGTGTGCGTCCACTCCGTCCTGTGCGGGGTGCTCTCCTCCAGGGCGCTGGACTGGCACGTGGAGCGGCGCGCGCGGCCGACGCGGCTCGCCGTGGCCGCCGTGGCCGTGACCGCCGCGGCGTGCCTGGCGGTGCTCCTCCTGCGCCGGGCCGGACTGACCGGGCCTCCGGAGGTGGCTCCGACGCTGGTCCTGGGCCTGGCCTGCTTCACCTGCGGTTCGGTGGTGCTGTGCATGCGCAGGGTCCGCCACATGCTGCTGACGGCCCCCGCCATGGCGGTGGGCACCGCGCTGGCCATGCTCGCCATGGGCCTGCCTGCCGCGGAGGCCCTCGGGTACGGCGTCGGGATCCTGCTGAGCGGCTGCTTCCTCGTCGCCGCCTGCGGCTTCTCGGCCTGGCTGGTGCGCGCCGTACGGGAACTGGACCGGTCGCGGGAGCTCCAGGCGCAGCTGGCGGTCGCGGAGGAGCGGCTGCGTTTCGGCCGCGACCTGCACGACGTGATGGGGCGCAACCTCGCGGTGATCGCCCTCAAGAGCGAGCTGGCCGTCCAGCTGGCCCGGCGCGAACGCCCGGAGGCCGTGGACCAGATGATCGAGGTGCAGCGGATCGCCCGCGACTCCCAGCGGGAGGTGCGGGACGTCGTGCGCGGCTACCGCGAGGCCGACCTGGCGGTGGAGCTGGAAGGTGCGCGGGGTGTGCTGAGCGCAGCCGGGATCGACTGCCGGGTGGAGTTGCGGGAGCGCCGGCCGCTGCCTCCGGCGGTGCAGTCGGCACTGGGCTGGGTGGTGCGCGAGGCCACCACGAACGTGCTCCGGCACGGGGAGCCGCGGCACTGTGTGATCCGGCTCGCGGCCGTGGACGCCGGGGAGGACCTGGTCCTGGTCGTGGAGAACGACGGGGCGCCCGCGGTGGCCGCGCCGGGCGACGGCAAGCCCGGTTCCGGGCTGGCCGGGTTGCGGGAGCGGCTGGCCGCGCTGGAGGGAACCCTGGAGGCCGGTCCCGCGCCCGGCGGCCGCTTCCGGGTCCGGGCCGAGATCCCCGCGCGGCGGCTGCGCGGGAACACCGAGGAAGAGGAAGAGGAGGTCCGGGTGTGAACCCCGTACGCGTCCTGCTCGCGGACGACGAGCACCTGATCCGCGGGGCGCTGGCCGCCCTGCTCGCGCTGGAGGACGACCTGCTGGTCGTCGCCGAGGCAGCTTCGGGCCCCGAGGCGCTGGCGATGGCCAGGGCCCACCGGCCGGACGTGGCGGTGCTGGACCTCCAGATGCCGGGGGCGGACGGTGTGAGCGTGGCCACATCGCTGCGCACCGAACTCCCCGGCTGCAAGACCATGATCGTGACGAGCCACGGCCGTCCCGGACACCTGAAGCGCGCCCTGGCGGCCGGGGTGCGGGCCTTCGCCCCCAAGACCGTCTCGGCGCAGCGGCTGGCGGAGCTGATCCGGACCGTGCACGCCGGAGGGCGGTACGTGGACCCGGAGTTGGCGGCCGACGCGATCAGCGCGGGGGACTCGCCGCTGACCGCCCGGGAGGCGGAGGTGCTCGAACTCGCGGCGGACGGGGCGCCGGTCGCGGAGATCGCGGAGCGGGCCTCGCTGACGCAGGGGACCGTAAGGAACTACCTGTCCTCGGCGGCGACGAAGCTGGGGGCCGAGAACCGGCACACGGCGGTGCGTCTCGCACGGGAGCGGGGTTGGGTATAGTGGGTACCGCGCTACGGCGCATGCGGACATAGCTCAGTTGGTAGAGCACCACCTTGCCAAGGTGGATGTCGCGCGTTCGAGTCGCGTTGTCCGCTCAGCGCAAGAAGCCCCCCGGCCATCGGCCGGGGGGCTTCTTCGTGTCTCAGGTCCCGGTGGCCGCGGTCCAGGACAGGCCGGTGAGCCGCTCGTACGCCTCGACGTACTTGGCGCGGGTCTGCTCGACGACGTCCTGCGGCAGTGCGGGCGGCGGGAGTTCGCCCTTGGGGTCCCAGCCGGAGGCGGGGGAGGCCAGCCAGTCGCGGACGTACTGCTTGTCGAAGGACGGCTGGCTGTGACCCGGCTCCCACTGGTCGGCGGGCCAGAAGCGCGAGGAGTCCGGGGTCAGCACCTCGTCGGCGGCGACCAGGGTGCCGTCGGCGAAGCCGAACTCGAACTTGGTGTCGGCCAGGATGATCCCGCGCTCGCGGGCGATGTCCCGGGCGCGGCCGTAGACGGCGAGGGTCGCCTGGCGCAGCAGGGCGGCGGTCTCGGCGCCGGTGGTGCGCGCGACCTCCTCGTACGAGACGTTCTCGTCGTGCTCGCCGACGGCGGCCTTGGCGGCCGGGGTGAAGATCGGGGCGGGCAGCTCGGAGCCGTCCACGAGCCCCTCGGGGAGGGCCAGTCCGCAGACCGTACGGGTCTTCTCGTACTCGGCGAGGCCGGAGCCGGTGAGGTAGCCGCGGGCCACGCACTCGACCGGGACCATGTCGAGGTTCCGGCAGATCAGCGTGCGGCCGGCCCAGTCCGCCGGGGCACCGGCGGGCAGTTCGGTGGAGACGACGTGGTTCGGGACCAGTTCGGCCAGCTGGTCGAACCACCAGAGGGACAGCTGGGTGAGGACGCGGCCCTTGTCCGGGATCTCGGTGGGGAGCACCCAGTCGAAGGCGGACATCCGGTCGCTGGCGACCATGACGAGGTGGCCGTCCCCGTCGCGGTAGAGGTCGCGCACCTTGCCGGTGTGGAGGTGGACGAGGCCCGGCACCTGGACCGGCTCGGGCTTTTCGACGAATCCGGACACGGGGTCTCCCTGTGGTTCTGTACGAGCGCACGGCCATTCTCCCGCACCGGGACCCCCCGCACCGCCCGGGGGGTGTCAGTCGCGCTTGCAGATGCGGTCGAGGAGATTGGCCGTGGCCCGCTGGACCCGCTCGTCCACGTGACCCGGCCGGTCGAGCGCCGGGGACCAGGCGAAGGTGCCGGAGGCGAAGACGAGCGCGCCGCTGGGGGCCCGGTAGAGCGAGGTCTCCTGATGGCGCCGGTGGCCCTCGCCGTCGAGGTAGGGGGAGTGCGCCAGCAGGATGCGGTCCCGGTGCTCGGGGAGCTGCGTGCGGGGGAAGTACCGGTCGGCCTCGCCCGCGACCAGGCCGGGCAGTTCGTCGTTCTCGCCGGCTCCGGTGGAGTCCCAGATCCAGTGCGTCGCGTTGCGCACGATGAGGGGCTCGGGCTCGGGGACCCGCCCGGCGTACTGGATGCCGAGGAGCTGCTGCTCGGGGCGGTCGACCTCGCGCCAGAGGCTGGAGCGTCCGGGGCCGCGGCGTTTTCTGCAGGTGAGGAGGCGGTCGTCGGTCCCGGAGGGGGACGGGCCCAGCTCCACCTGCCAGTACATGGTGTTGGCGGAGAGGAAGACGAGCGAGGTGCCGTGCTCGCGGGCGCGTTCGACGGTGCGGCGCATGGGGGCCGACCAGTACTCGTCGTGGCCGGGGAAGACCAGGCCCCGGTAGCGGGTGGGGTCGACGCGGCCGGCGTGCAGGTCGCGGGTGTCGGCGTACGCGAGGTCGTAGCCGTAGCGCTCGGCCCAGCGGATGAAGTCGTACGCGTGGCCGACGTGCAGGGGCAGGCCGGCGCCCGCGTAGGGGCGGTCGAAGGAGACCGTGATGGCGGCGTCCCGCTCGCCGAGCAGCCGGCCGTCCTCGTCCCAGGCGTGGTAGAGGCTGGCGCCGGTGCGGCCGTCCTCCGGGTAGAGGTTGTAGGCCTGCCAGGTGATGTCGGGGAGCAGGAGCAGCAGGTCGGCGGGGTGGTCGTCGCGGACCGTGAAGGGGACGTGGGAGCGGTAGCCGTCGACGGTGGTCAGGACGGCCACGTACGCCCCGACGCTCCAGTAGCTCGGGACCTGCAGGCGCCACGACATCCACCAGTGGTGGCAGGAGACGGTGCGGTCGGCGGTGAGGGGGGCCGGCTGGACGATGCCGGAGAGGCGGGGACTGGTGGTGATCTTGGAGGCGCCGTCGCCGCCGTAGTGGCCGATCCGGTAGACGTCGACGGAGAACTGCTGGGGCGGGTCGACGGTGATGTGGAAGTCGATGGCCTCGCCAGGGGTGACGGCTCCGGTGGAGGCGAACCCCTTGATCTGGCGGTGCACGTCGTCGGCGGTGCGGGGCCCGCCGTTGGTCCGGGCGCGGGGGATCCTGCCGGTGTCGGCGGCCGCGGCGGCCGGGTCCACGTACCAGGGCACGACCTGGCCGGTGTCGTCGAAGTAGAGCTCGCTGCCCCGGAACCAGGGCAGGGGCCCCTGCCCGAAGGGGTCGGTCACCGCGTGCGCGAGCGCACCTGACTCCCAACGCCGGATCTGGTCCGCACCCATGACCGCTCCCCTCCCTCGCTCCCCCGAACGGGCGTTCTCCGAGCCGCTGCGCGGCACTGTTTCCGGTCGCCGTTTCCGGTCACCGGGCAGCGACCGGTCCCAGCACATCACATAACGCACGCACTCCGTCACCGTTCGTCGCGAATTGACGTGAGCGGAACATCTGCGTCCGTTTGCCTGTACGAGCCGCGGCCGACGGCGCGGCCCGTCCGGACGCGGCTCAGACCAGCCGTACCGGCTTCTCCGGGCGGACGCCCAGATCCGCCAGCCAGTCCCGCAGCGGACCCGGGTCACCGTCCTCGACCAGGGACAGCACGCGCGTCGCCAGGTCGGAGCGGCGCGCGCCGCCGACCAGGAGCACCGGTCCGTCGAGCCAGTCCAGCCCGGGTGCGGCGCCGGCCGAGTCGACCGCCGCGCAGCACACCATCGCGGTCACGTGGTCGGCCAGCAGGTCCCTCCCGCTGCGGGGCGGCTGCAGCGGGAACAGCGGTACGGCGTCCGCGCCGCGCGCCTTCCCGGCGCCCTCGGCCGGGCCGGAGGCGCGCTCCTCGCGGGCCAGGTCGCCGCTGAGCCGGCCGGCCAGCGCCTCGCCGGCCCCGCCGTCACCGGCGGGGTCCGTGAGATAGCCGAGCACCCGCTCCAGCGTGGGCCCGGTGAAGGCGTGGTCCGAGGACGCCGCACCGGCGCTTCCCCCGGCGGGGCCAGCGACCCCGGGCGCACCGGCGGAGGTCCTCGGGGCGGAGGTGGCCGGGGCTCCCGCGACCGGCGCCGCGGGGGCCGCCGGGACGGCCGGGGCCGCCGCCTTCGCCGAGGCGGCCGACAGGGCGGGCGTGGCGGTCGCGGGGACCACCGGGACCGGCGCGGGGGCCGGGGCGGCCGGTCCGTCCGTGCGCGCCGGCGCCGCGGTCCGGTCGGCGGAGCCCGCCGGACCCGCCGCGCCGGACGGGACGGCCAGGGCGTCCAGGGCCGTGTGCAGGCGGGCCGCCTCGGTGCGCCACTTGCGGTCCACGACCTCCTCCGGGTACGCCGTCCAGTCCACGGGGGACCAGTCGGGTCCCCCCTCGGCGGGACCGCCGTGGAAGAGGCGCGCGGCCAGCAGGGACGTCGCCTCGTCGATCACCCCGGGCTGGTCCAGCAGGTCGCACGCGGGCCGCTCGCCGAGGCGGGAGGTGAACCCCTCCGCCAGCCGGTCCCGCCGGGACAGCTCGGTCAGCGCGGAGACGACTCCGGCGTCGAGGTGCGCCGGCCAGCGGCCCATCCGCCAGGCGGGCAGCGCGACCCGGGTCAGCAGCCGGTCCCAGCCCGCGTAGGCGAGGCCGACCTGCTCCTGGGCGACGATGCGCAGTCCGTAGTCCACACCCTGTGCACGGTCCGAGGCGGCCGCGGCCACGCCGCGCTCCATCTCGGCCGCGTCGACCCGGCACAGCCGCAGCAGCAGCCTCGCGAACCCGGCGATCCAGCCGAGTCCGGGCCGGCCGCCCACGTCCACGGCGGCGTCCAGCCCGCGCACGAAGCCGCGGGCGTCCGCTATGTCGGGATGGGCGGACGGGCCCGTCCCGGCGACGACCGGGGCGAGGACGGCGCGGAGCTCCGCGACGCGCATCCACCACAGGAACGGAGAGCCGATCACCAGGACCGGTGCCGCACCGGGCGCCGATTCCGGGCCGGCGGACGTACCGCCGCGGCGGTGTGCGGCGTGGGTGCGGTCCTCCAGCCAGCTGTCGCAGTCGGGGGTCAGGGCTATCGCCGAGGGCGCCGGCACGTCCATCCGGTCGGCCAGGTCGCGCACCAGCCGGTAGAGGTCGGGCGCGGCGGTCTCCGACAGCGGGACCGTCGGGGTCACGGCGGGGCTCGCCCGCAGCACCACCGCGGCGAAGACCCCGCCGACGAGCAGGACCAGTACGGCGACGGCGCAGACGGCCAGGGTCACCACGGGCCAGGGGTCACCGGCCAGCCTGCCCGTCATCCGGGCGGTGACCAGCACCACCGCGAGGGCGGCGGGCAGCAGCCCGACGGCCAGGGCCCTGCTGCGTACCCGCAGCACGGCCAAGGCGCGGGAACGCGCGGACGGCACGCCCACTTCCATGATCGAACCGGTTCCGGACACAGCCGGACCTCACCCCCTCTGCCCTGCGGCGGCTTTGCTCACTCCCCCACTGTGACACCCGCCCCTGACATCGCAATGCCGGTGGGCCAAGTGCCGGAATGCTTGCGCCGCACCCTAGTTGGGGCACGCCCGGACGTCAGGCGGTCGGGGTGACGATCACCCGATGGAATGGCTTTGGGTAAAGCTGGGTGCGTTCGAACGCGGCCGGATGCAATCGCCCGGGGACATGCCCGCGGGCCCGGACGCACCTCGTGCGCACCGGGCCCGCGGGTCCACCTCGTCGCGGATCAGCGCCCCGCGGCCGCCGCGGCCGCGATGTCCGTACGGTGCTGGGAACCGTCCAGCCGGATCCGGGCGACGGCCTTGTACGCCTTCTCGCGGGCCTGCGCCAGATCAGAACCGGTCGCCGTCACCGACAGCACGCGGCCGCCCGCGCTGACGACCGCGTCGCCCTCCTGCCGGGTCCCGGCGTGCAGCACGTACGCATCGGGCGCGTCCTGCTCGGCGACCTCCGCGAGGCCCTCGATGGGGTCACCGGTGCGCGGGGTCTCCGGGTAGTTGTGCGAGGCGATGACCACCGTGACGGCGGCGTCGTCGCGCCAGCTGAGCGGGGGCTCGGAGTCCAGGGTGCCGTTGGCGGCGTTCAGCAGCACGCGCGCGAGCGGGGTGCGCAGCCGGGCGAGGACCACCTGGGTCTCGGGGTCGCCGAACCGGGCGTTGAACTCGATGACCCGGGTGCCGCGGCCGGTGATCGCCAGCCCCGCGTAGAGCAGCCCGGAGAACGGGGTGCCGCGGCGGCGCAGCTCGTCGACGGTCGGCTGGAGGACCAGCTCCATGACCTCGTCGACCAGCTTCGGATCGGCCCAGGGCAGGGGGGAGTACGCCCCCATGCCGCCGGTGTTCGGGCCCTCGTCGCCGTCGAGCGCGCGCTTGAAGTCCTGCGCGGGCTGGAGCGGGACCACGGTGACGCCGTCGGTGATGGCGAAGAGGGAGACCTCCGGGCCGTCGAGGTACTCCTCGATGACGACCCGGTCGCAGGCCACGCCGTGGGCGCGGGCGGCGTCCCGGTCCGCGGTGACCACCACGCCCTTGCCCGCGGCGAGGCCGTCGTCCTTGACGACGTACGGGGCGCCGAAGGCGTCGAGCGCCGCGTCCACCTCCTCGGGGGTGGTGCACACGTAGCTGAGCGCCGTCGGGACCCCGGCGGCGGCCATCACGTCCTTGGCGAAGGCCTTGGAGCCCTCCAGTTGCGCCGCCGCCGCGGTCGGGCCGAAGCACGGGATGCCGGCGGCGCGGACGCTGTCGGCGACACCGGCGACGAGGGGCGCCTCCGGGCCGACGACGACGAGGCCGACGCCGAGCTCGGCGGCGAGCCGGGCCACGGCGGTGCCGTTGAGGGCGTCGACCGGGCGCAGTTCCGCCACCTCGGCGATGCCGGCGTTGCCGGGAGCGCAGTAGAGCGCGGAGACGTCGGGGTCGAGGGACAGAGAGCGGCACAGGGCATGTTCGCGGGCGCCGCCGCCGATGACGAGGACCTTCACGCTGCTCAGCCTAGCCGGGACGGCGCGGCCGGATTCGTGCGGCCACCCCAACTCCGGGGTCCTACTCGTTCGTGTATTCCTCCACAACCGTAGCTCCGAGCTCCCGCACGATGAGGTCGTGACCCGTCAGGGCGCTGTCGACCAGGTCGGGATCGTCCTCCTCGGGGACGTCGTCCTCGGGGGCCACGGGCGGCGGCGCCTGGTGCGCCGGGGGCTGCGGGGCGGGGGGCTGCTGCGGGGACTGATGAGGCTGCTGCTGATAGGGGGCCGCGGGGGCCTGCTGGGCCTGGGGCGGGCTGTAGGCGGGCTGCGGGGGCGCGTACGAGGAGGAGACGGCCGGGCCGCCGCCGCCCACCACGGCCTCGATCTTCCAGGTGACCTGGAACTGCTCGGCCAGGACCGCCTTGAGCACCTCTTCGCTGCCGCTGCTCGCGAAGTTGTCGCGGGCTCCGGCGTTGGGGAAGCCGAGCTGCAGGGTGGTGCCGTCGAAGCCGGCGACCTGGGCGTTCTGGCTGAGCAGGATCCAGGTGAAGCGGCGGCGGTTCTTGACCGCGTCCAGGACCGCGGGCCACATGGCCTGGATCTGCCCGGCGCCGGCGGCCATGCCCGGAGAGGGTGCGGAGGCCGCGGGGGCGGACGGGGCCTGCGCGGCCGGCGCCGGTGCCTGGGCCGCGGGCACGCCCTGGCCGGGAGCGGCCGCGCTGGGCCAGGCCCCCGCGGCCGGGGCGGACGGGGCCGGGGCGGACGGTGCGGGGGCGGACGGTGCGGGGGCGGACGGTGCGGCCGCCGCCGGCGCCGCGGCTCCGGGCCAGGCGCCGGGGGCGCCGCCGCCGGGCTGCGCCGCTCCGGGCCAGGCCCCCGGGGCGGGGCCGGCGGGTGCGGGCGCGGCCGGGGCGGCCGCGGGCGGGGCGGCGGGGGCGGCCTGGTGGGACGGCTCCGGGGGCGCGGGGGCTCGTACGGCCGGGGCGGGCGCCGCCTCCGGCTCCGGGGCCCGCGCGGCGGCCCGCGCGGCGGCGGGGCCTCCGCCCGGCCCGGCGGGGGCCATGGCGTGCGCCTCGGGGCCGGGGGCGTACCCCATGGCGGGCTGCGGAACGGCGGCGGCAGCGGCGGCGGCCATCGCCAGGCCGGCCCCGCCGCGCTCCAGCCGGTCGAGCCGGGCCTGGAAGGACCGCTCGTCGTCGAAGGCGGCGGGCAGCAGCACGCGGGCGCAGATCAGCTCCAGCTGGAGCCGCGGCGCGTTGGCGCCGCGCATCTCGGTGAGCCCGGTGTTGACGAGGTCGGCGGCGCGCGACAGCTCGGCGGCGCCGAACACGGACGCCTGGGCCTGCATCCGCTCCACGACATCGGCGGGGGCGTCGATCAGCCCCTTCTCCCCGGCGTCGGGCACGGCGGCCAGGATGACCAGGTCGCGCAGCCGCTCCAGCAGGTCGGCGACGAAGCGGCGCGGGTCGTTCCCGCCCTCCACGACGCGGTCGACGACCTCGAAGGCGGCGGCCCCGTCCCCGGACGCGAAGGCGTCGATGACGGAGTCGAGGAGCGAGGCCTCGGTGTAGCCGAGCAGCGAGGTCGCCATGGCGTACGTCACACCCGTGTCGGTGGCGCCTGCGAGCAGCTGGTCCATCACGGACATCGAGTCGCGCACGGAGCCGGCGCCGGCGCGCACGACGAGCGGCAGCACGCCGTCCTCGACCTTGGCGCCCTCGCGGCCGCAGACCTCGCCCAGGTAGTCCCGCAGGGTGCCGGGCGGAACCAGCCGGAAGGGGTAGTGGTGCGTCCTGGACCGGATGGTCCCGATCACCTTCTCCGGCTCCGTGGTGGCGAAGATGAACTTGAGGTGCTCCGGCGGCTCCTCGACGACCTTCAGCAGGGCGTTGAAGCCCGCCGAGGTGACCATGTGGGCCTCGTCGATGATGTAGATCTTGTAGCGGCTGGAGGCCGGTCCGAAGAAGGCCTTCTCGCGCAGGTCACGGGCGTCGTCCACACCACCGTGCGAAGCGGCGTCGATCTCGATGACGTCGATGGAGCCCCGCCCGTTCCTGGCGAGGTCCTGGCAGGACTGGCACTCCCCGCACGGGGTCGGGGTGGGGCCCTGCTCGCAGTTCAGACAGCGGGCGAGGATGCGCGCGCTGGTCGTCTTTCCACAGCCGCGCGGCCCGCTGAACAGGTACGCGTGGTTGACCCGGTTGTTCCGCAGGGCCTGCATCAGCGGTGCAGTGACATGCTCCTGCCCGATGACCTCGGCGAACGACTCGGGGCGATAGCGGCGGTACAGCGCAAGGGACGACACGTCTACGAGGTTATCCGGGCCCGCCGACAACGGCGGCCCTCGGCCACCGCGGGATCCGCCCCGGGATCCACAGCGGGACCCGCCCCCGGAACGCAAAGCGCCCCCCACGCACCCGCCAGAGCCCACTTACCCTTGCTGCCTTCCGGCCCTGGGGGAATTGGGTGAGATAGCGCCACGTGAGGGGCTGGCCCCACCCTAGCGGATGGAAGGCCCCGGAATCGAGCCGGACTCCGACCGGAACTCCCGCCCGATCGTTCGCGGACGATCACGTTCGCGAGCACCCCTCAACGTCTTGTATTGTTTGCCGCGGAGGATTCGCCTAGTGGCCTAGGGCGCACGCTTGGAAAGCGTGTTGGGGGCAACCCCTCACGAGTTCGAATCTCGTATCCTCCGCCAGTGCCTCACCGGGCACGATGTCGAAGAGCCCCACCGCTTGCGGTGGGGCTCTTCGCGTCGTCCCGTCTCAGTTTCCGTCTCAGTTGGCCTTGACGGAGGACCCGGCGACGATGGCGAGGTCCTCGACCGCGTCGGTGGTGATGGCTGCGGTCAGGTCCTGGCCGCCCTCCAGACGGACCTTGACCGTCGACAGGGCCTCGCCGGAGGTGACGGCGGTGACGGTGCCGGCCGGCTGGTTGCGGATGCTCAGCGTCATGGGTGGTTCGACCTCTTGCCGTGGGGGCTGCGGGGCCCGGGGGCCGCACGGCTCGGGGGAGCCGCGGGACCGACCGTAGGCGGCGTCGCCGCGCCGCGGGCCCGGCCCGTCGCACCCGCGGACGGGAACCACCCGACCGGCTGGCGCCTGCGCGAGCGGCTGGCGCCTGCGCGAGCGGCGGTCCGGGCCCGGCGGGGACCGGGCCCGGCAAGATCCGGGCAGGGCCGGCCGCGAGCCGGGAGCGCCGGCCTACGCGTCCGACAGCCGCGGCATCTCCCCGACGGTCGTCGTCAGGTCGATGACCGCGAAGGCGGCCCCCTGCGGGTCCGCGACCGCGGCGAAGCGCCCGAACGGGCTGTCCATCGGCCCGAAGTACAGCCTCCCGCCGTGCTTCCTCGTCTTGGCGACCGCCTCGTCGCAGTCCGGGACGGCGAAGTAGACCTGGACGTAGGAGGGGATCTCGGGCGGGAAGTCCTCGCCCATGCCCATCCGCCCCAGCACCGCGTGGTCGGGCTCGGAGCCGCCCAGGGTGAACAGCTTGAAGTCCATGTCGCCCGGGTCCGGGTCCTCGCCCGGCTCCATGCGCTGGACCCCGTACGGGAAGACCTTCGGCAGGAACCCGTCCGCCTTCTCCGGTTCCCGGGAGAAGACCTCCGCCCAGGCGTAGGAGCCCGGCTCGCCGGTCTTCTCGAAGCCCTTGTGCTCGCCCGGCTGCCAGACGCCGAACACCGCCCCGCTCGGCTCCTTCGCAAGAAGCATCGTGCCGAACGTGCCGACCTGCATCGGCTCCATCAGCAGCTCGCCGCCGGCCGCCTTCACCTTTTCGGCGGTGGCCGCCGCGTCGGGCGAGGCCAGGTACAGGCACCACTGCGACGGGGCGTCCGCTCCCGGCATCGGCGGGACGACGGCCGCGACGGCCTTGCCGTCCGAGTAGGCCTGCGTGTAGTTGCCGTACTCACTGCTGGACTCGCCGAAGGTCCAGCCCAGCACGTCGGCGTAGAAGGTCTTGGCGGCCTCCACGTCGGTGAACATCGCATCCGCCCAACACGGTGCGCCTTCCGGGAACTCAGCCATGATCGATCGACTCCTGTGTCGTGTGCCCGCGCCCGCCGTACGTTTTCGTGCGTTCTGTCCGTGCCGTACTCACGCTAGGCGCGCGGTGCGGCGACCGCGCGGGGAGCGCGACCCGGGGGCAGGCTGGAGCCATGGAGCACAAGGACACCCCCGTGATCCGGCTGGCCCAGCAGCCGGAGGCCGACGCACTGCTCGGCCGGAGCCCGCTCGCCGCCCTCGTCGGGATGCTGCTCGACCAGCAGGTGCCGATGGAGTGGGCGTTCTCCGGGCCCTGGACGATCGCCCGGCGGCTCGGCGCCGACGACCTGGACGCGCACGCGATCGCCGGCCAGGACCCGGAGGCCTTCGCCGCCCTGCTCTCGGAGAAGCCGGCCGTGCACCGCTATCCGGGGTCGATGGCCACCCGCGTCCAGCAGCTGTGCGCCTACCTGGTGGAGCACTACGGAGGGGACGCCGAAGCCGTATGGGCCGACGCCGGGACGGGCGCGGAGCTGCTGAAGCGGCTCAAGGAGCTGCCCGGCTTCGGCGAGCAGAAGGCCCAGATCTTCCTCGCCCTGCTGGGCAAGCGGTTCGGGGTGCGCCCGAAGGGCTGGCGGGAGGCCGCGGGCGGGTACGGGCCGGACGGCGTCTACCGGTCGGCGGCCGACATCACGGGACCGGAGTCGCTGGCCAAGGTGCGCGCCCACAAGCAGGAGATGAAGGCCGCGGCCAAGAAGGCCAAGGCGGAGACGGCGGCGAGGGCTGACAAGACGGCGAGGGCTGACGGGACGGAGAAGGCTTGACCGGCGGCCGAGGCTGCAAGCCCGACGGAATTGACCGGCCTGGCAGCCCTCCGATTGACCCCTGTGGCCGGTCTATCAGGTCCGTAGATTGAGGGCATGACAGAGACCGCGGTCCGCGCCGCCACCGCCGAAGCCGTCCAGGACGCCCCGGGCAGCGTCATCACGCTGCTGACGGACACCGCAGAGCTCACCTGCAACACGGCCACCTTCGACGAGGGCGCGGCCGGCGCCCCGGTGCACTTCCACACCAGGGCGACCGAGTTCTTCCACGTCACCGCCGGGCGGCTCGACGTGCTCGTCGGCGACGAGATCCACACCCTCGGCGCCGGCGACTTCATCGTGGTCCCGCCCGGCGTCACGCACGCCTTCGCGCCCGCCGCGGGCCACGCGGCCTCGGTGTTCGTCGGATTCACGCCCGGCATGGGCCGCTTCGACTACTACCGGCTCCTCGGCCGGGTCCATGCGGGCGAGGCCACCGTGCAGGACATCAAGGACAGTTCACCGACGTACGACAACCACTACGCGCAGAGCCCGGTCTGGAGCGGCCGCCGCCGCAGCGCGGCCCCGTAGACCTCGTCCGCGTCCAGGCGGCGCAGCTCCTCCGCCATCAGCTCGGCGCCGCCGCGGATCTTCAGGGCCACCTTGCGGTCCGGGCTCCCCGGCAGGGCCAGGGTCGCCAGCACGCCCCCGGGCCGGTCCACGCTGATCTCGCCGGCCCCGGTCTCCAGCACCACCCGGGTGATCACCGGGCCCTCGCTCGCCACGCGGGCGGCGGGCACCCCGAGCCGGTCCTCCAGCCACCGCGCCAGCAGCTCGGAGCTGGGATTGTCGGGCTCGCTCTCCACCCGTGCGCCGGTCACCCGCAACGGCTTCTGGTCCAGCGCGGCGGCCAGCAGGGCCCGCCACGGCGTCAGCCGGGTCCAGGCCAGGTCGGTGTCCCCGGGCTGGTACGCCGCGGCGCGCACGTCCAGTTCGGCGACCGGGTCGGCCGCGGCCTGGGCGTCGGTGATCCGGCGCTGCGCGAGGACCCCGAGGGAGTCCCGGGCCGGGTCGGCGGGGGCGTCGGCCGGCCACCAGGCCACCACGGGCGCGTCCGGCAGGAGCAGGGGGAGCACCACCGAACCGGCCTGACCGGTCAGCTCGCCGTGCAGGCGCAGCATCACGATCTCGCCCGTTCCGGCGTCCGCCCCGACCTTCAGCTCGGCGTCCAGCCGGGTCGCGCGGAGCTTGTGGGGCCCCCGGGAGGTCCGTTTGATCACCGCGATGATGCGGCACGGGTGCTCGTGCGAGGCCTCCGAGGCCGCCCGCACGGCGTCGTAGGCGTTCTCCTCGTCGGTGACGACGACGAGCGTCAGCACCAGCCCCATGGTGGGGCTGCCTATCGCCCTGCGGGCTTCGAGCAGCGCCCGGTTGACCTTGCTGGACGTGGTGTCGGTGAGTTCGGTCCGCATGGACCGAGTCTGTCAGCGACCGGTCCGGTCCCGGCACCAGGTTCGCTCGAATCCGCCCGGAGCGGGGTGCGGGGCCGCGGCCGGCGTCAGCGGCGCTTGCGCGCCGTACCGAAGACCGACCGCGAGATCTCCCGGCCCAGCTGCGTCCCGATCGACCGGGCCAGCGAGCGGAACAGCCCGCTGCCCACCACCTGTTCGGCGAGCGAGGGGGCGGGCTCGGGGGCCCTGCGGGCCGCCTTCCCGGCTTCCCTGGCCTCCGCCCCGGCCCGCTTCTCGGCCTCCGCGGCGGCCGCGGCCGCCTCAGCCGCCGCCTCGGCCGCGGCCTGCTCGGCGCTGATCTTCTCGTACGCGGACTCGCGGTCGACCGGCTCCGCGTAGCGCGGGTACAGCAGCGAGCCCTTCACCGCCGCGTCCAGGGCGGCCGCGTCGACCGGCCCCATGAGCGACTGCGGGGCGCGCAGCCGGGTCGCCGCGACGGGGGTGGGGGCGCCGTTCTCGCTGAGCACGGTGATGACCGCCTCGCCGGTGCCGAGCCCCGTGAGGAGCTCCTCCAGGTCGTACGCGGAGTGCGGGAAGGTCCGCACCGTCGCCCTGAGCGCCTTCGCGTCGTCGGGGGTGAAGGCGCGCAGCGCGTGCTGCACGCGGTTGCCGAGCTGGGCGAGCACGTCCGCCGGTACGTCCTTGGGCGTCTGCGTCACGAAGAAGACGCCGATGCCCTTGGAGCGGATCAGGCGCACGGTCTGGGTGATGGAGTCGAGGAAGGCCTTCGAGGCCCCGTTGAACAACAGATGGGCCTCGTCGAAGAAGAAGACGAGCTTGGGCTGCTCCAGATCGCCGACCTCCGGCAGGTCGTTGAACAGGTCGGCCAGCAGCCACATCAGGAAGGTGGAGAAGAGCTGCGGCTTGTCCTGGACGGCCGGGAGCTCCAGTACGGAGACCACTCCGCGGCCGTCGGCTGCCGTGCGGAGGAACTCGCCGGTGTCGAACTCCGGCTCGCCGAAGAACTCGCCGGCGCCCTGCTGCTCGAAGGCGGTGAGCGCCCGCAGGATCACCCCGGCGGTCACCGTCGACAGTCCGCCGATGCCCTTGAGCTCCGGCTTCCCCTGGTCGGAGACGAGGAAGGCGGCGACGGCGCGCAGGTCCTTGAGGTCGACGAGCTCCAGGCCCTTGGCGTCGGCGTAGTGGAAGATCAGGCCGAGGGACTGCTCCTGCGTCTGGTTGAGCTGGAGCACCTTGGACATCAGGACCGGCCCGAAGCTGGTCACGGTGGAGCGGACCGGGATCCCGGGGCCGATGCCGCCGAGCGAGTAGAACTCGCTCGGGAAGCCGGTGGCGTGCCACTCCTGGGCGACGTCGGCGGCGCGCTGCACGACCTTCTCGTGGGAGGCGCCGGGCGCCGAGATCCCGGAGACGTCGCCCTTAACGTCCGCGAGGAAGACCGGGACGCCGTTGGCGGAGAGCTGCTCCGCGATGAGCTGGAGGGTCTTGGTCTTGCCGGTGCCGGTGGCGCCAGCGACCAGCCCGTGCCGGTTCAGCATCGACAGGGGGATGCGGATCTGGCGGTCCGGCAGGCAGACGCCGTCCCAGAGCAGGGCCCCCAGGTCGAGGGCGGGGCCGGTGAAGGCGTATCCGGCGGCGATCCGCGCGGCCGGTCCGGAATCGTCGTCCGGTCCCGCCGCGTCGGCCGCCGCGCCCGCGGCCGGTGCCGCACCGTCAGCCGGGGTGCTCGCGGGCGTCGTGGCGTCTGGGTCGGTGCTCTCACTCATGCATCACTCCCGAGTTGGTGCCGTTCGCCACTTTTGCACCAACCGTGCAAGGCTGCGCCCGCAGGCACCGGCCCGGTAGGCTTTCCGTGTGATCTTCAAGCGCATCGGTAACGGAAAGCCGTACCCCGACCACGGCCGGGAAAGCACCCGGCAGTGGGCGGACGTCGCGCCGCGCCCGGTCCGGCTCGACCAGCTGGTGACGACCAAGGGGCAGCTCGACCTCGAAACGCTGCTCGCCGAGGACTCCACCTTCTACGGCGACCTCTTCGCGCACGTCGTCAAGTGGCGGGGCGACCTCTATCTGGAGGACGGGCTGCACCGCGCCGTGCGCGCCGCCCTGCAGCAGCGCCAGGTGCTGCACGCCCGCGTCCTCGAAATGGACTGACGACCCGCCGACGGCCCGCCCCGGTGCCCGTCGGCGGCCCCGCGGCCGGTCCCCGCGCCGAGCGTCGGCGCTTCGTACCGGATTGCGCCTTTCGGGTCGCCCTTTGCGTATCAGCACATCATCGAGTGGGCATCGCCGGTGGGCGGCACTACGCTGCGCTCATGAGCATGCTCACTCCCCCCGGCATGGGCGGAAAGTACCGCGTCACGGGAGCGGCTTACCCCCGCATGAGCCGTAAGCGGAGCCTCCGCCGGATCGTCCTCACCGCACTCGGCGCGGTCCTCGCCCTCGCAGTGATCAGCTACGGGGCACTGCAGCTCATCGACGTGTTCCGGGGCGACAGCCTCAAACGGAACACGGCGGCCGGCGCCGGGGACTGTCCGACCGCGAAACCCGCGGCCGCCGTCAAGGGCGCCCCCGCGGCCGCCCCTTCGACGTCTGCCAAGCCGGCCGTCGTGCTGCCCCAGCCCGGCCAGATCACGGTCAACGTCTTCAACGCGACCCCGCGCGCCGGGCTGGCGAAGGCAGTCGGCGACGAGCTGAAGAAACGCGGCTTCCTCGTCGGCAGCGTCGGCAACGCCCCGGCCACCTTCGACAAGAAGGTCCCCGGCACCGGGATACTGGTGGGCTCCCCGGCCACCGACAAGGCCGCCTTCGCCGTGCTCGGCACCCAGCTGACCGGCACCACGCTGCAGACCGACAACCGCGAGGGCGCCGACATCGACCTGATCCTCGGCGACGCCTTCAAGGAGCTCAGCACGAAGGAGGACGCGGACAAGGCACTGGCCCTGCTGGCCAACCCCGCACCCGCACCCGCCAAGAACTGCTGACGGCCCGGAGCCCCGGAGCCCGCGGGGCTCCGGGGCTCTCCTGTGCCCTCCGCCGCTCCCGCTCCCGCGGGTCGCGGCCGCCGGGACGGCTGCGCGCTACTCGGCGGAGCCGTACATCCGGTCACCCGCGTCGCCCAGCCCCGGCACGATGTAGCCGTGCTCGTTGAGCCGCTCGTCCACCGCGGCGGTGACCACGGTCACCGGCGTGCCCGCCAGGTCGCGCTCCATGACCTCCACGCCCTCCGGGGCGGCCAGCAACACCACGGCGGTGACGTCGTCGGCGCCGCGCTTGATCAGCTCGCGGATCGCCGCGACCAGCGTGCCGCCGGTGGCGAGCATCGGGTCGACGACGTAGACCTGACGGCCGGAGAGGTCCTCGGGCATGCGCGTCGCGTACGTGGAGGCCTCCAGGGTCTCCTCGTTGCGGACCATGCCCAGGAAGCCCACCTCGGCGGTCGGCAGCAGCCGCACCATGCCGTCGAGCATGCCGAGACCGGCGCGCAGGATCGGCACGACCAGCGGGCGCGGGTGCGACAGCTTCACCCCGGTGGTGGGACCGACCGGGGTCTCGATGTCGGCCTGCTCGGTGCGCACGTCCCGGGTGGCCTCGTACGCGAGCAGGGTGACCAGCTCGTCGGCGAGGCGGCGGAAGGTGGCGGAGTCGGTGCGCTTGTCGCGCAGGGTGGTGAGTTTGTGCGCCACCAAGGGGTGATCGACGACCTGCAAACGCACAACATCCTCCAAGACTCGGAAACCCAGGGTTCTCGACCTGCGACCTGCGAAAACGGCCGCACGACGCGACCCGCACCCAAAAGGCTACGCGCTGCCGGAGGCGCTTCACGTCTCAAGGCGCGGACGCACCGCCGCCGTCTGGAGATGCGGCCCGGGTGCGCACCCAGCACGCTGGACGGATGAGCAGCGCACCGGTGATCGCGGCCGTCGACGGATCCGACCACAGCCTCGGAGCCCTGGAGTGGGCCCGGGCCGCCGCCCTGCGGCACCGTACCGGACTGCTGATCGCCCATGTGCTTCCCGACCACGCCCAGTTGTACGCCGGCCGGCGGGCCGCGCTGCACGACGCCTCACAGCCCGACGAGTTCGCCGACCCGGTCCGCGACCGCATCCGGGCCCTCCTCGACAGCGGCCCGGAGCTGCCCGGCGAAGTGCGCTACGAGGCGCTGGAGGGCTCCGTGCCCGAGGCGCTGCGGGTCATCGGCGCGCGGTCCCTGATGCTGGTGATGGGCTCCCGGGGCCGCGGCGGCTTCGCCACCCTGCTGCTGGGCTCGAACAGCCGCGCCGTCTCCACGACGGCGCCGTGCCCGGTGGTGGTGGTCCCGCACGAGGAGCGCCGCGCCGGCGCCGCGCCGGACGCGTCCGCCGGGCGGGTGGTCCTGGGGCTGCACGCCGCCGAGACCCCCGAGGACGTACTGGACTTCGCGTTCGCGGAAGCGGCCGCACGGGGGACCACCGTCCAGGTGGTCTCCGCGTACCTGATCCCGCCCTCGCCGACGCTGGTGATGGACAGCCCCTTCGCGGTGATCCCGCCGGAGGGGCTCGCCGACGGCGGGGACGCCGTGCCGGCCGAGCGGGAGATGCTGCGCTCCCAGACGGAGCGGCTGGCCCCGCTCCGGGCCCGCCACCCGGACGTCCCCGTCGAGCAGGCCGCCGTCCCCGGGGACCCGGCGGGCCGACTGGTCGAAGCCTCCCGCTCGGCGGCCCTCGTCGTCGTGGGCCGCCACCACCCGCGCCGCGGCGCGATGTCGCTCCTCATGGGGTCGGTCGCCAACGCGGTCCTCCAGCACGCGCACGGCCCGGTGGCCGTCGTCCCGACCCTCACGGACGACTAGGGCCGCCGGGCGACCGGTCTGACCTGCACCGGGGTGGCATCAATCGGGCCGACCGGGGGAAGGTGGTCCGCGGGGGGTCTGCTTCGCGCCGGCGGAGGAGGACGACCGGACCAGCCGGGGTGGTGGCCGATGCCCGACACGCAGTCGAGCGACGAGACCGACAACTACGGAACGCCGGAGACGGCGGCGCAGCGCCGTGCGCGGCGCGCGCAGTTCCTGCGCGACCTGAACGAGGCGCGCGAGCTGCGCGACCGCGTCCAGCCCCGGCGCGCCCGCGCGGCGCGGATGCGCCAGCAGATGCGCATGCGCACGTTCCGCTGGTAGCCCGGCGGGCAGCCCGGCGGGCGCGCCTCCGGACCGGGTCGCGGGCCGCGTCCGGCCCCGAACGGCCACCGGCGCCAGGGCCGCCCCGGCCCGCGCCGCGCCCGCCGACACGGCCGGGACGCGCCGGGCCGCGCGACCGCCGGAGCGGGCCCCGCCGGAGCCTCCGGACCCGTACGGCACCACCGTCCCGGGGTCCCCGTACGCGCCGCGCGGCGCACGGCACGGCGCGACGCAAGCGCGGAAGACCTCTCGCAAAGCCGCCGTTTCTGCCACGATGCCGATTGGGCGGGGCACGGGCGGCGAGCAGAACGGCCGTTCCACCCCATCCTCCGGCCGGGGGGACCTCCAACCGGCACGCCTAAGACCAGTGGGAGAGTCACGGTGTACTTCGCCGCACTGCTCGCGCGCACCGAAGACGGGTGGGAAGCGAGCGACATGGAACTCGACAACGTCGAGTCCCTCAGTGATCTGATCGATCTCGCCCGTTCCGCCGCTGTCGACGACGACACGGTGGTCGCCCTCATCGAGCAGGAGGACGCCTGGTTCGGCGTCGTCCGCGTGGACGGCGAGGAGGACCCGCGGTACTTCGTGTCGAACGCCGCCGGGGCCGCCCGCAGCTCCTACGGCTCGATGCTGACCAAAGAGCTGCTGGGCAACGACGAGGAGGACGACGACGAACTCGACGAGCTGGACCTGGACGGCACCGAGGACGGCGAGGAGGAGCCCGTCGCCCCGTTCGCGGCCGGGGCCGCCGACGCCGACGAACCGGGCGGGAGCGGCGCGGAGCCGGTACCGGCCGGGCCCCTCGGTGACCCCGCGCTGCTGGACGACCTCGGCGTGACCAACAAGCAGCTGATGAACCTGAATGGGGAAGCCCTCTCGGAGATCGCCGACTCGCTCGGCGCCACCGAGGTCCTGGAGGCCGTCCGCTTGTGACCGGCACGCACGACGCACCCCCCGGTCCCGATCCCGTACGGGACCCCTGGCGGGACTCCATGCGCCTCGCGCTCGTGGAGGCCGCCAGGGCGGTGCCGGCCGGCGACGTGCCGGTCGGCGCCGTGGTGCTCGGCCCGGACGGCGGGCTCCTCGCCACCGGGTACAACGAGCGCGAGGCGACCGGCGACCCCACCGCGCACGCCGAGGTGGTGGCGCTGCGCCGGGCGGCCGCCGCGGTCGGGGAGTGGCGGCTCCCGGGGTGCACCCTGGTGGTGACCCTGGAGCCGTGCGTGATGTGCGCGGGAGCGCTCGTCCAGTCGCGGGTGGCCCGGATCGTCTTCGGCGCCGTCGACGAGAAGGCCGGCGCGGCCGGTTCGCTGTGGGACCTCGTACGGGACCGCAGGCTCAACCACCGGCCCGAAGTCGTGGGCGGGGTTCTGGCCGAGGAGTGCGCCCGGCAGCTCACGGACTTCTTCCGGAGCCTGTGACGGATACGGATTTCAGAGCACGGTGCACCGTGGGCTAAGCTCTCTCTCGGTAGCGTGTCCGAGCGGCCGAAGGAGCACGCCTCGAAAGCGTGTGATGGTGCAAGCTGTCCGTGGGTTCAAATCCCACCGCTACCGCTCTGACCGAGAGCCCCGCCCCGCAAGGGTCGGGGCTCTCGGCGTTCCAGGGGGTGCACGAAACCTGCGGGGGCCGCTGAGGCCGCCGGCGGCTCCTCCGGGTTCACCCGTGGCCGGACGCGGCCGTTCGCGGCCGTTCGCGCCTGTCCGGCGGACGTCCGCGTGACCGCCCGGCGCCTCGGCCGTTGTCACGGCATGACCAAGACCCAGCGCATCCTCGCCGCCTTCGCCCTCGCGGGGGCCGCCGCGGGCCTCGCCGCATCCGCCGCCTCGGCCGCCCCGATCGCCCCCCTGACCCTGCCGGACCTCCCGACGGCGGCTCCCGGCATGCCGGCCGGGGCCACGCCCGGCTCCGTCCAGGAGATCGGCGCGAAGCTCAACCAGCTGAACGAGCTCAACCAGCTGATGGAGGTCCCGAACCACCTGGCGCCCGTGATCGCCCCCGTGGAGCCCGTCGTCGGCCTCCTGGGCGGCGTCCAGTAGCCGGCCGGCTCCTCCCCCGGACACGCGAAGAAGGCCCCGGCCTGAACCGGGACCTTCGACGCTCGGGACGGGGGGAGCGGCATCGGGGGGACAAGCCGCTCCCCCCGACGAGGACGGAACCTGCCAGTCCGGGCCGCAGTCAGGGGGAAGCTTGCGGCTCGGACCCCGCAGTGAGGTCCTGTCCCTCACCCACCGGTTTCCTGCCAGAACCGGTGGGCTCGCATCCATCCTGCGCCCGCGGCGCACACCGACCCGACGGCAAAGGACCCGGACCGCCGGGTCCTTGGTCCTCAAAGGCCTGGTGAGTGTCCAAACCCGACCGGTTAGACTCACCCGACTTTGGCAGGACCGGTTGGGGAGGCCGTCACCGCACATGGACACCAAGAAGCTCATCACGGGCGTCGTCACCGTGTTCGTCCTCTTCGTGATCATCACGCAGCCCAAACGGGCCGCCGAGATGGTCGGAATAGGCTTCCAGGGCATATCGGATGCCGCGTCCGGCATCGGCGAGTTCATGACCGAACTGGTGCGCTGAGCCCGTACGCTGATGCGGTTTCCGGATTCCCGGCCCCCCACTCCGACGGGTGGGGGTTTTTTGCGTACCCAGGACTGGGCATATTGCACCTATTTGGCCAACTTGCCGTCAACACGGCGTTATACGGTGCTTGCACACAGTGCATATCTCTTGTGATGCTATGACCGCTTTTAACGGATGAGTTGACTGAAGGGGTGGCGTGACCGTGCCGGCCAGTACTGCGCCTCAGGTGCCACCCCAGCAGGATCCCCAGCAGGACCGCCCACCGGTGTCGGCGCAGACGTCCCCGCAGGCGCCGCCCCAGCCGGGCCGGCAGGCCCCGGCGCAGGCATCCCCGTACGAGCCCCACCAGGAATCCCAGGTGCCTCTCCAGCAGGAATCCCGCCAGGAGACCCGCCCGGAGACCCGCCCGGAGACCCGCCCGGAGCCGGCGGAGGGACCGGGGCAGGAGGCGCAGCCGGGCGGACAGGCCGAGCAGGGCACTCAGGGCGAGGCCCAGGCCGCCGCACCGCCCGCCCCGGTCCCCCCGAGACCGTCCAGCAGGGGCGCGGACACCCGGGCGCTCACCCAGGTGCTCTTCGGTCAGCTGAAGAACCTGGAGCCGGGCACCGGCGAGCACACCCGGGTGCGCGGGGCCCTGATCGAGGCCAACCTTCCGCTCGTCCGGTACGCGGCCGCCCGCTTCCGCAGCCGCAACGAGCCGATGGAGGACGTGGTCCAGGTCGGGACCATCGGGCTGATCAACGCCATCGACCGGTTCGACCCGGAGCGCGGCGTGCAGTTCCCGACCTTCGCGATGCCGACCGTCGTGGGCGAGATCAAGCGGTACTTCCGCGACAACGTCCGCACCGTCCACGTGCCGCGCCGCCTCCACGAGCTGTGGGTGCAGGTCAACGCCGCGACCGAGGACCTCACCACCCTCCACGGGCGCACCCCGACCACCCCTGAGATCGCCGAACGGCTGCGCATCACCGAGGACGAGGTGCTGTCCTGCATCGAGGCCGGCCGCAGCTACCACGCGACCTCGCTGGAGGCCGCCCAGGAGGGCGACGGCATGCCCGGGCTGCTGGACCGCCTGGGGTACGAGGACCCGGAGCTTGCCGGGGTCGAGCACCGCGACCTCGTCCGCCACCTGCTCGTACAGCTGCCCGAACGCGAGCAGCGCATCCTGCTCCTGCGGTACTACAACAACCTGACGCAGTCCCAGATCAGCGCCGAGCTCGGCGTCTCCCAGATGCACGTCTCCCGGTTGCTCGCGCGCAGCTTCGCCCGGCTGAGATCCGCAAACAGGATCGAGGCGTAACCGGAACGAGTGGAGACCATTCCCTCGATTCCCGGCAGAACAGCCATATCCCCTTCTGACCTGGTCTGTCGCTGGAGATATATGTCGACTTGGCGCTACAGCGTGTTGCCGACATGTGACATTCTGCTGGAACCGCGTTTGCCGCAGCCCCGCCTCCGGTATTCAGGTGGAGGCTGCGTTCCTCTGACGGGCGCGCCGCACGCGACCGTCCGCGACCTCAAGGGGGTGGCATGTCCGTAGACCAGGGCAGCTCCAAGGTGCTCACGCTCGTCAAGAGCCCGACACCGGCAGTGTCCGACCGCTCGGAAGCCATCGACACCCGCACCCTCTCCCGCTCCCTCTTCCAGCGGCTCGCCTCCCTGGACGCGGACAGCCCCGACCGGGTGTACGTACGCGACACCCTGATCGAGCTGAACCTGCCCCTGGTGCGGTACGCCGCCGCCCGGTTCCGCAGCCGCAACGAGCCGATGGAGGACATCGTCCAAGTCGGCACGATCGGCCTGATCAAGGCGATCGACCGGTTCGACTGCGAACGCGGCGTCGAGTTCCCGACGTTCGCGATGCCGACCGTCGTGGGCGAGATCAAACGATTCTTTAGGGACACCTCCTGGTCCGTCCGCGTCCCGCGGCGGCTCCAGGAGCTGCGCCTGGCGCTGACGAAGGCCAGCGACGAGCTCGCCCAGAAACTGGACCGCTCGCCGACCGTGCCGGAGCTCGCCGCCGTGCTCGGGGTGTCGGAGGAGGACGTCGTCGACGGCCTCGCCGTGGGCAACGCCTACACCGCGTCCTCGCTCGACTCGCCCTCCCCCGAGGACGAGGGCGGCGAGGGCTCGCTCGCGGACCGCCTCGGCTACGAGGACACCGCGCTCGAAGGCGTCGAGTACCGCGAGTCGCTCAAGCCGCTGCTCGCCAAACTCCCGCCCAGGGAACGGCAGATCATCATGCTGCGGTTCTTCGCGAACATGACCCAGTCGCAGATCGGCGAGGAGGTCGGCATCTCCCAGATGCACGTCTCCCGGCTGCTCACCCGCACCCTCGCGCAACTGCGTGTCGGGCTGATCGGTGAGTAACCCGTACCGCGCCGTTCCCAATTGACGCAGCGTCAGCAAAACTGGCGCGATGCGAAAGGGATCTCGCGCGGCCGCTCTCCTCGCCCTGTGCTGCACGGCCGCCGCCGGCCTCACCGGCTGCAGCGGCCCGTCGCCGGACGGCTACGTCGCCGTGGGCGCCGCGGCCCCGGGCCCCGAACGGGGCGCGGGGGAGAACGTGGCGCCGCAGGGTGCGGTGGAGTTCCAGCAGCTCGGCGGCCCGTCCGCGGCGGGCGGTTCCGCCGGATCCCCCGGTACGCCCACCAGCAGCGCGGAGGGCCATGCCCAGGGCGGCTCCGCCCGGAGCGGAGCCCCGTCCGGCGCACCCGGCGGCCCGGCATCCGGCACCGGCGCACCACCGGGACCCGGGCACATCACCAGCACCCCCGGCGGCTCCGCCCCGCGGGACACCCCGGGCGGCCCCGGCGCGCCCGGTTCCGGCACGTCCGGGGGCGCGGGCGGTTCCGGGACCCCGCCCACCGCGCCGACGACCCCGCCGGGCACCGGGCCCGGCACGACACCGCCCGCGCCACCGCCTCCGGCCACTCCGGCGCGGCTGGCGGTCTCGGCCCCGACCAGGGCGGCCGCGGGCGACCGCTGGTGCGAGCGGGTCACCGTCACGTTCACCAACAGCGGCACGACCGCGGCCCGGTCCGGCACGGTCGGCTTCGCGACGCACATCATCGGCGCCCTCGGCGTCGACTGGGCCACGATCACCACCACCCAGCCGCTGCCGGCACCGATCGCGGGCGGCGCCGCGAAGACGCAGACCTACACCGTGTGCGTGGAGTCCTGGCGGGTCCCGCTGGGCATGCGGGTGGAGACCAGGAAGGTCACGGCAGCTTGGAGCTGAGCCGCGGGCGCGCGCCCGCGGAGGCGCGCGACGGGCCCGGGGGAGGGCGTACCGGATCGCGTCGGGGCACGGCGGGCCGGCCCACCGCGGGGCAGGCGGGCTCCGCCCGTGCAGGCCTTGCGGCACGCGCCGCTCTGCCCGGGGGCGCGCGCCGCTCCCGTCCGCGCGGGACGGCCCATACGACGGCCGTCCCGTGATCCGTCAGGGACGGCTCAGTGCAGGACGACCCACACGGCGGCGCCGATGGCGAGCACCAGACCGAGGGCGATGCCGATCCACTGCCCCTTCTTCGAGCCGGCCTGCTGCTGTCCCGCGCGGCGCTGCTGACGGGCGCCGGGGCCCGCCTGCCGGGTTGGAGCGGCTTCGTCGACGAACGCCCGGAACATCTGAGTGCTGCCCGCGGGGTCGTAGTTGCCCTCGGGGCCCTGTGAGTTGTGGTTCGCAGCCATGGATCAGGACCCTAGCCGGTTTTCCGATTCCTTTACCGCCCGACCCCCTCGATTCATTTGCCTGTAGCAACCATCCGCTTCTATGGTTGCTCTAAGCAACAAGATGAGGGGCTGCCCGGTGACCACTCCTACCGTTCCGAGCACATCCACCCGGTACCAGGAGCTGGCCCGCCAGCTGACCGGGATCGGCGCGGTCAAGCGCGACCTCGCCCGCACACTGCCCCCGGACTGTCCGGCCGGCGCCGCCGCCGTCCTCACCGTGCTCGACCGGCACGGCGAGATGCGGCTGAGCCGGCTCGCCGCGTTCATGGCGATCGACGTCTCGGTGACCAGCCGGCACGTGGCCCACGTGGCCGACCGCGGCTGGATCGCACGGGAGATGGACCCGGGGGACGGCCGCTGCCGGATCCTGCGGCTCACCCCGGCCGGGCGGGCGCTGCTCACCGAGCTCGGCGCCCGGTACACGGACGCGCTGGAGAGAGCCCTGGCCGACTGGTCCGCCCGGGACATCGACGAACTCAACACCCTGCTGGCCCGACTCCGATCGAGCTTCTAGTACGTAAGGAAACACATGGCTACGACCACACCCTCCGGTGTGCGGGGAGGCGGCGGCCAGTCGGGGACCACGTCCGACGGCACGTCCATGACCCACCCCCAGATCATGAAGGCGCTGTCCGGGCTCATGCTCGGCATGTTCGTCGCGATCCTGTCCTCCACGATCGTCTCCAACGCCCTGCCCGAGATCATCAGCGACCTCGGCGGCACCCAGTCCTCCTACACCTGGGTCGTCACCGCGGCCCTGCTCTCCATGACGGCCGCGACCCCGCTGTGGGGCAAGCTGTCCGACCTGTTCAGCAAGAAGCTGCTGGTCCAGATATCCCTGGTGATCTACGTCCTCGGCTCCGTCGTCGCCGGCCTGTCGCAGAACACCGAGATGCTCATCGCCTGCCGCGTGGTCCAGGGAATCGGCGTCGGCGGCCTGTCCGCCCTCGCCCAGATCGTCATGGCCGCGATGATCTCGCCGCGCGAGCGCGGCCGGTACAGCGGCTACCTCGGCGCGGTCTTCGCCGTCGCCACCGTCGGCGGTCCGCTGCTGGGCGGCGTCATCACCGACACCTCGTGGCTCGGCTGGCGCTGGTGCTTCTACGTCGGCGTCCCCTTCGCGATCATCGCGCTGGTCGTGCTCCAGAAGACCCTCAAGCTTCCCGTGGTCCGCCGTGACGTGAAGGTCGACTGGCTCGGCGCCCTGCTGATCAGCGGCTCCGTCTCGCTGCTGCTGATCTGGGTCACCCAGGCCGGCACCTCGTACGACTGGGTCTCCTGGCAGACCTGGGCGATGACCGGCGGCGCCGTCGCGCTCGGCCTGCTCTTCGTCCTCGTCGAGTCCCGCGCGAGCGACCCGATCATCCCGCTGCGGCTGTTCCGCAACAAGACCATCACCCTCGCCTCGGCCGCCTCGCTGTTCGTGGGCGTCGCGATGTTCTCGGGGACCGTGTTCTTCAGCCAGTTCTTCCAGCTGGCCCGCGGCGAGTCCCCCACGATGTCCGGAGTCCTCACGATCCCGATGATCGCCGGCCTCTTCGTCTCCTCCACCGTTTCCGGTCAGGTGATCACCAAGACCGGCCGGTGGAAGGCCTGGCTCGTCGGCGGCGGCGTGCTCCTGACGGCCGGACTCGGCCTGCTCGGCACACTGCGGTACGACACCCCGTACTGGCACATCGCGATCTACATGGCGCTGACCGGCCTCGGCCTCGGCATGATGATGCAGAACCTGGTCCTCGCCACCCAGAACCAGGTCGCCCCGGAGGACCTGGGCGTGGCCAGCTCCGTCGTCACCTTCTTCCGCTCGCTCGGCGGCGCCATGGGCGTCTCCGCGCTGGGCGCGGTCATGGCCAACCGGGTCACCCACTACGTCCAGGACGGCCTCACGGCGCTCGGCCCGAAGGCCGCGGCCATGGGCCACGGCGGTACCGCCGGGGGCGGGATCCCCAACCTCGACAAGCTGCCGGCACCGTTCCGCGAGGTCGTCGAGGCCGCGTACGGCCACGGCGTCGGCGACGTCTTCCTGTACGCCGCCCCGTTCGCGCTGCTCGGGCTGGTCCTGGTGCTGTTCATCAAGGAGGTCGCGCTGAGGTCGAAGCCGGCCGCCCACGCCCCGGCCGCCGGCTCCGGCACCGCGGCGGGCACCGAGGCCCCGGCCCCCGCGCAGGCCACGGTCTGACCTCCCGGGCCCTGCGACGAGACGCCGCGCCGCCCCGCGAGACCTGCGGCGGCTGAGGCGCCTGCGGCACCGCGGCACCGCGGCACCTGAGAACGGCCACCGCCCGAACCCGGACATCCGGGTTCGGGCGGTGGCCTTTCCCCTCGGGTGCCGAGGGGACAACGGGGGACAGCCTGGTCAGGAGGTCGGGGCGGGGGCCGGGGCGGGGGCCGGGACCGGGGCCGTCAGGTCGTAGAACGTGGCCCCGCCGACGGTCGACGCCTTGAACGTGGCCTTCACCCAGGTCTCGATCGCCGTACCGGTGGCGCCGGACGGGCCACCGCCGCGGGTGGGGCCCGCCGCAGCGTCCTCGGCGCCCTCCCCGGCGCCGCTCTGGCCGATGAACCAGTGGATCTTCCCGGCCTGCACGTACTCCTGGAACCGCTCCAGGGTCGGCGACGGGTCGCTGCCGTTGAACCCGCCGACCGGCATCACCGGCTCGCCGGAGGCCAGCTGGTAGCTCGCCGCGTTCTGCGAGCCGATGGCGGCCGCCGCCCAGGTGTACTGCCCGGCGTCCGTGCGCAGGGCGGCCGTGGCCTCCGCCGCGACCCTGGTCCCGCCCAGCAGCCCGCCGGGACCGCCCTGGCCGCCGCCACCGGCGCCGCCGGGCCGTCCGAAGCCGCCGCCGGGCCCGCCCTGGCCACCCGGTACTCCCTGGCCGCGCCGGCCGTCTTGGCCGCCCTGGCCGCCCTGGCCGCCCGGTACGGCTTGACCGTCTTGCGTACCCTGGCCGCGCCGGCCGTCCTGCGGCGCGCCGCCGGGCGCGACCCCGGCGGTCCCACCGGCACCACCGGCGGTGCCGGTCCCGTCGGCACCGCCGGGGCCCTGCTCCCCGCCGGGTGCGAACCTCATCCCGCCGCCCGGCCCGCCACGGCCTCCCGCCACCGCCGGTCCGGCGGTCACGATGGAGCCCGTGTGCCCGGTCGTCACGGTGGTCAGGCAGTACGCGAACGGCCCGGCCAGCGCCGCCGCCAGTCCCAGAGCCGCCACCGCCGGAAGCGCCCGGCGCCCCACTCGTGCGGCGAGCGGCAGCGCGACCGCGGCGAGCAGCCCCGCCGCCAGCACCGTCCAGCGCAGCCATGGCAGGTACCCGGTGGCCCGGCCGAGCAGCACGTACGACCAGACCGCCGTCAGGGCGAGGACCCCGGAGAGCGTGAGCGCGGCGGCCGGGCTGCCGCGCTCCTCCCACAGCACGGCGACGCCCATGCCGACGAGCGCGGCCACGAACGGCGCCAGCGCCACCGTGTAGTACTCGTGGAAGATGCCCTGCATGAAGCTGAAGACGAGCACGGTGATCAGCAGCGAACCGCCCCAGGCCAGGAAGGCCGCCCGGGCCGTGCTCTCCAGCGAGTCGGTGGCCCGGCGGGCCCGCCAGGTCATCACCAGGCCAACCACCAGGAGGACCAGGGCGGCCGGCAGCAGCCAGGAGATCTGTCCGCCTAGGGTGCCCGCGAACAGGCGGTCGATGCCGGTCTCGCCCCAGCCCCCGCCCCCGCCGGGCCGTCCGCCACCGCCCACGCTGCCGGTCTCGTTGCCGTTGATCCGGCCCAGCCCGTTGTATCCGAGGGTCAGTTCGAGGAAGGAGTTGGTCTGCGAGCCGCCGATGTACGGACGCGAGCCCGCCGGCCACAGCTCGACGGCCGCCACCCACCAGCCGCCCGCCACGGCCATGACGGCTCCGGCGAGCAGCAGCTGGCCCAGGCGCCTGCGCAGCCGGGTGGGCGCGCAGACCGCGTACAGGAGGGCGAGCGGCGGCAGGATGACGAAGGCCTGCAGGGTCTTGGTGAGGAAGGCGAAGCCGACCGCGACACCGGCCCAGACCAGCCACCGGGTGCGGGCCCCGTCGAGGGCCCGCAGCACGCAGTACACGGTGACCGTCAGCAGCAGGGTCAGCAGC
This sequence comes from Streptomyces sp. NPDC058701, assembly GCF_042715295.1. Classification (NCBI taxonomy): domain Bacteria; kingdom Bacillati; phylum Actinomycetota; class Actinomycetes; order Kitasatosporales; family Streptomycetaceae; genus Streptomyces; species Streptomyces sp. NPDC058701. The sequence goes on from NZ_JBHXSY010000006.1 coordinate 59,049, forward strand.
GCGTCGGGGTTGTTGAAGCGGAACATCAGCGCCGCGACGGGCGTGAGCGCGAAGGCCGCGCCGCTCAGCAGCGCCGCCCCCGGTCCGAACGAACGGCGGACGGCCGCGTACAGGACCGCCGTCGTCCCGACGCCCATCAGGGCCTGCGGGACGAGGATCTGCCACGCACCGAGGCCGAACAGCCGCACCGACAGCATCATCGGCCACAAGGCGGCCGGCGGCTTGTCGACGGTGATGGAGTTCCCGGCGTCTGAGGAGCCGAAGAAGAAGGCCTTCCAGTTCTCGCTGCCCGCCTGGACGGCGGCGGAGTAGAAGGAGTTGGCGTACCCGGAGGAGCCCAGGTCCCACAGCAGCAGGACGGCCGTGGCGATCAGCAGCCCGGCGAACGCGGGACGCTCCCAGCGGGGCCGGTCGGTCCGGGCCCGTACCGCGGCGATCGCGGTGGGCGCATCGGGCCCACCGGGCGCATCGGGTGCGTCGGGTGGGAGGAGCGGGAATGCGGCCGTGGTCATTGGCTGTCCTTGGGCGTGGGGAGCGCGGAGCCGCGCCGCTCGGGGAAGACCCAGGCGCGGAAGAGCAGGAACCGCAGCACGGTGGCGGCGAGGTTGGCGGTGATCAGGACGGCCAGCTCGGTGCCGTGCGCCGGCCGGTCGGTGGCCGCCGCGAGGGCGGCGAGGGAGCCACTGGTCAGGGCCAGCCCGATGGCGAACACCACCAGTCCCTGGGCCTGGTGGCGCACGGCCCGGTCCCGGCCGCGGATCCCGAAGGTGAGCCGGCGGTTCGCGGCGGTGTTGGCGACGGCGGACAGCAGCAGCGCGGCGCCGTTGGCGGTCTGCGGGCCGGTGCCGGTCCGGATGGCGGAGTAGAGGAGCAGGTAGAGCAGGGTGGACAGCGCGCCGACGGCGCAGAAGCCGAGGAGCTGGCGGGCCAGCCCGCCGTCGACGCCGGGCAGGGCGCCCCGGTCGCGCGGGTCGTCCCCGAACGGGCGGGCGAGGAGGTCCAGCGGCAGGGCCCCGGCGGCGAGCGCGCGGCCCACCCGCCAGACGCCCTTGAGGTCCTCGGCGGCGGTGCGGGCGATGTGGACGGTGGAGTCGGGGTCGTCGACCCAGTCCACCGGCACCTCGTGGATGCGCAGTCCGGCCCGTTCGGCGAGCACGAGCAGTTCGGTGTCGAAGAACCAGCCCGAGTCCTCCACCAGCGGCAGCAGCCGCTCGGCGACGTCCCGGCGGATGGCCTTGAACCCGCACTGGGCGTCGCTGAACCCGGCGGCGAGGGAAGAGCGCAGGAGGAGGTTGTAGGCGCGGGAGACGAACTCCCGCTTGGCCCCCCGCACCACCCGCGAGGAGCGGACGAGGCGGGTGCCGATGGCGAGATCGGAGTGGCCGGAGATCAGCGGGGCCACCAACGGCAACAGGGCGTTCAGGTCGGTGGAGAGGTCCACGTCCATGTACGCGAGGATCGGCGCGTCCGAGCCGGACCAGACGGTGCGCAGGGCCCTGCCCCGGCCCTTCTCCTCCAGCCGGGTGCTGCGTACGCCGTCCAGGGCGGTGACGAGCCCGGCCGCGACCTCGGGAGTCCGGTCGGTGCTGGCGTTGTCGGCCACCGTGATCCGGAACGGGTACGGGAAAGTGCGGGTGAGGTGGTCGTGCAGTCGGCGCACGCACCGGTCGAGGTCTTTCTCCTCGTTGAAGACCGGTATCACCACGTCGAGGACGGGCTCGCCGGGCAGGGGCGCGAGGGGAGCCCGTGCCGGAAGGGCCCCGGGAGAGGCGTCGGTTGACATGCGACGAGCCTCGTGGAGCGCCCTGTCACCGCTGTGTGGTGAGCCTGTGCCCCGTCTGTGAGTCCCCGGCCGTACCCGTCGGGGCAGGGGGCAGCAGGACCTCGAAGCAGGTCCGTCCGGGCTCGCTCCGTACCTCGACCTGCCCGCCGTGTGCCGTCACCACGGCCTGGACGATGGCGAGGCCGAGCCCGGTGGATCCCGCACCCCGGGAGCGGGAGGCGTCGCCCCGTGCGAAGCGCTCGAAGACGTGGGGAAGCAGATCGGGCTCGATTCCGGGCCCGTCGTCCTCGATCCGGAGCCGGACGGCGGATGTTTCACGTGAAACACGCGCCGTGACGGTGGTGCCGGGCGGGGTATGGGTGCGCGCGTTGGCCAGCAGGTTGACCAGGACCTGCTGGATCCGGGCCGGGTCGGCGAGGATCGTCGCGGGCTCCTCCGGCAGGTGCAGGCGCCAGTGGTGTCCGGGCCCGGCGGCCCGCGCGTCGCTGACCGCGTCGATGACGAGGGGGGCCAGGTCGGTCTCGGTGTCGCCGGTCGCGAGCGGGCGGCCGGCGTCGAGCCGGGCCAGCAACAGCAGGTCCTCGACCAGGCCGGTCATCCGGGTGGCCTCGGACTCGATGCGGCCCAGGGCGTGCCGGGTGTCGGGGCCGGGCTCCTCCCGGCCCCGTCGGGTCAGCTCCGCGTAGCCGCGGATCGACGCGAGCGGGGTGCGCAGCTCGTGACTGGCGTCGGCGACGAACTGGCGGACCCGGGTCTCGCTCTGCTGGCGGGCGGTGAGGGCGGAGGAGACGTGGCCCAGCATCCGGTTGAGGGCGGCACCGACCTGGCCCACCTCCGTACGAGGGTCGGCCTCGGCGTCCGGCACCCGTTCGTCGAGCGCGGGTTCGCCGCTGTGGAGCGGCAGTTCGGAGACTCGGGTGGCGGTGGCGGCGACCCGACGCAGCGGACGCAGGGCGACCCCGACCAGGGCCTGCCCGGCGAGGGAGGCGGCGATCAGCCCGGCCAGGGTGACGCAGACCTCGACCCCGATCAGGGTCTCCACGGTGGAGTCGAGCTCGTGCAGGGGGAAGCCCAGGACCAGGCTCCCGTCGGGGGCGGGCAGCACCCGGTACGCGCCGAGCCCCGGCAGGCGCAGGTCCACCGGCTCGGTCCGGCCCGGTTCGGCGGTGCGGGCGACCGCCACGAGGGCGGCGGTCTGGGCGGGGGTGAGGAGCTCGCGGTTTCCGAGCTCGGGGTCCTCGACGCGGACGCTGCGCGCCGTTCCGGCCACCGTGCCGTCGGAGTCGAGCCGCACCCCGGTGGCGCCCAGGGGGGTGCCGGGGCCGAGGACGGAGCCCAGGCCCCCTTCCCGGGCGGCCTTTCCGCTGCCGGGGCCCCGGGTTCCCATGTCGACGGAAATACGCAGCTGCTTGTCGAGCTGGTCGACCAGGTAGGAGCGCAGGGCGAGGGTGGTGACGGTGCCGATGGAGGCGCCGACCACGGCGATCAGCAACACGGCCGAGACGACGAGCCGGGTCCGCAGCGACCAGGGCCGCCCGCCCGGCCGGGCCGGGCGGCGCCACCGGGGCGCACGCCCCGACCGCGGCGCACGCTCCCACCGCGCGGGCCGCCCGGGGCTGGGCGCCCGGCCGGAGAGCGGCGGGCGTCCCGGCCGGTACGCGCGCGGGACCACTACTCGGCCGGTTTGATCAGGTAGCCGGCGCCGCGCCTGGTGTGGATCATCGGCGCCAGGCCGGGGCCGCTCTCCAGCTTCCGGCGGAGGTAGGAGATGTACAGCTCGACCACGTTGGCCTGACCGCCGAAGTCGTACGACCACACCCGGTCCAGGATCTGCGCCTTGCTCAGCACCCGGCGCGGGTTGCGCATCAGGTAGCGCAGCAGCTCGAACTCGGTCGCGGTCAGGTGGATCTCCAGTCCGCCGCGGACCACCTCGTGGCTGTCCTCGTCGAGGGTCAGGTCGCCGACGGCCAGGACGGACCCGCCGCGGGCGGCCTGCGCCGCACCCGAACGCCGGACCAGACCGCGCAGCCGCGCCACGACCTCCTCCAGGCTGAACGGCTTGGTGACGTAGTCGTCCCCGCCAGCGGTGAGGCCCGCGATCCGGTCCTCGACGGAGTCCTTCGCCGTCAGGAACAGCACCGGGACCTGCGGGATCTCGCGGCGCAGCCGCCCGAGGACGGCGAGCCCGTCCATGTCGGGGAGCATGACGTCGAGGACCACCACGTCCGGCCGGAACTCGCGCGCCGCGCGGACCGCCGCGGCCCCGTCCCCGGCGCTGCGGACCTCGCAGCCCTCGTAGCGCAGGGCCATGGACAGGAGCTCGGAGAGCGAGGCCTCGTCATCGACGACGAGCACCCGGCAGGGCCCGCCGTCGGACCGGACCAGGGCCGTGGGATTACTGGTGGACGTGGACGCGTGTGAGGTGGTCGTCGCAGTCATGCGACCACGCTGTACGGCGCCTCTGAGAGCGTTCTTGCGCCTACCTGTGAATTTCCTGAGAAACGGCCGCACCGGCCGGAAGCGCGGAACGGACGGGCCCGGATCGCCCCCGGGCGGCGCGGGAACGGTCGGCCGGGCGGGCCAGGCCAGATCTGATCAGGTCAGGTCAGGTCAGGTCAGTCGGGGAGACGGAACAGCCGGGCCCCGTTGTCGTGGCAGACCGCGCGCAGCCACGCGTCCCCCAGCCCGAGCCGTTCGAGGGCGAGGAGCTGTCCGTCGTACGGGTACGGGATGTTCGGGAAGTCGGTGCCGAGCAGGATGCGGTCGCCGAGGTCCGCGAGGCGCCCCAGCTCCGCGCGCGGGAAGGCGCTGAACTGCTCGGAGAAGTCGGTGAAGGCCATCGTGGTGTCCAGGCGGACCTCGGGGTGGCGCTCGGCCAGGTCGAGGAAGTCGGCGTACTCGGGCATGCCCATGTGGGCGATGACCAGCGGCAGCCGCGGGTGGCGGGTCAGCAGCCGGGCGACAGGCTCGGGCCCGGTGTGCTTCCCGGGGGCGGGTCCGGAGCCGCAGTGGATCACGATGGGCGTGCCCGCCTCGGCGAGGAGACCCCAGACGGGGTCGAGCCGGTCGTCGTTCGGGTCGTAGCCGCCGACCTGGAGGTGCGCCTTGAAGACGCGTGCGCCCCCGTCCAGGGCCCGGCGGACGTACCCGGCGGCGGCGTCCTCCGGGAAGAAGGTCGCGGTGTGCAGGCAGTCGGGGGTCCGGGCGGCGAAGTCGGCGGACCAGGCGTTGAGCCAGGCGGCCATCTCCGGCTTGTGCGGGTAGAGCATGGCGGTGAACGCCCGTACGCCGAACTCCCTCAGCAGCGCGACCCGCTGCTCCTCCTCGTACCGGTAGGTGATGGGCCACTCGACGCCGGTCATCGGGCCGACCGCGTCGAAGTAGTCCCACACCTTCTCCAGCACCCGCTCCGGCATGAAGTGCGTGTGGACGTCGACCAGCCCGGGCAGCCCGAGCCGGGTGCGGAAGGCCCGCACCGCCTCAGCCGTGGTGGACAAAGCCGTGGCTCCGCTCGACGGTCGCGACGTGCAGGGTGTAGCTGTCGTACCAGTGGGCGCGCCCCTGCTCCATGGCCGCCTGGTGCTCCGCGTCCTGCCGCCACCGGGCGAGGGACGCGTGGTCGCGGAAGTAGGCGACGGTGATGCCGAGACCGCCGGGGGTGCCCGCGGACTCCTGACCGAGGAAGCCCGGGTTCGCGGCGACGATCTCGTTCATCCGGTCGAGGGTGTCGGCGTAACCGGTCTCGTCGGCGCCGCGGACGCTGCTGAACACCGCCATCAGGTACGGCGGTTCGAAGGCCGGAAGGGGCCGGCGGGGGTGAAGGGTCATGAGCACCACCCTCGGCGGAGCCCTCTCGCATGTCCACCGGAATCAGCGCAGGAAGGCCAAAGGGATCCAAGTTTTGACCATGGCCGCCGACGTCACCACACGTGCCGGGGCCCCGAGCTGCGTCCTCAGAACAGTCCGTCCTGCCCACCCGGGGGACGGACGGAGGCGGGGACCTCCGCCGAGGGAGCCACCGTCCACGCCTCGCCTTCGGGGACGGCCAGCTCCCAGCCGGCCAGCAGCCTGCCGTCCACGACGAGGCCGTCCGCGAGGTGCAGATCGGGACCGGCCGCGCCCGCCAGCACCCCCGTCACGGCGCCGCCGGCCACCATCTCGGTGACGACCCGGACGGGGACCGGCAGCCCCGCCAGCCCGAACGCCGCGGCGTGGTCGACGACTTCGCACGCCACCCGCTCCAGCGAGTCCGGCCATCCCGGCAGGGCGGCCGCCCGCGCGTGCAGCTCGGCGACCTCCAGGGCCTTTTCGGGCGCGGGCGGCAGTCCCGCACGTACGGCGCGCTTGCGGGCGTACGCGATCCGGTCCGGCACCCCGAGCGCGGCCCGCAGCAGCTCCTCGGTACGCCGGGCCGCCATCAGCGGCCCGCGCCCCAGCCAGGCCCAGGCCACCGCGCCCTGCTCCAGCAGCCGGACGGAACCGCGCTCCTCGGCGGTGATGCCGACCTTGACCAGACCGGGCCCGAACCAGGCCAGGTAGACCCGGTAGGTCCGCGGATCGGCGGCGTTGGTGTCGGCCGCCACCGAGAACGACCGGTCCAGGCGCGCGCACTCGGGGCACTGGGCGTTCCCCGTCCGCCCGGGCACGACGGCGGCCGTGGGACAGGCCGTCCGCTTCCCGGCCCGCCACACGCCCGGGCAGCGCCGCTCGCCTCGGGCGACGAAGGCCAGCCGCTGCCCGTACGCGAGCACGCTTTCCCGCGTCCCGCGCCCCTCCGCGTACCAGCCGACGGCGGGCCGGCCCCCGCTCCACCGGACGCCGGAGCACCGCCAGGTCACAGCGGAAGGGGGCGCTCGAAGAAGGTGTCCAGGACGACGGTGGCGTGCGTCCCGATGACACCGTCGATGGCGTAGAGACGGCGCAGCACGTCCTGCAACTGCCCGGTCGTTGCGGTCCGCACCTTGACCATGACCGAGGCGCTGCCCGCGATGATGTGCGCCTCCTGGATCTCGGGGATCGCGGCGAAGGCGTCGCCGGACTCGCCCATCCACGCGTTGGAGTCGACCATCACGTAGGCCAGCACCCCGCTGCCCACGGCGGCCGGGTCGACATCGATGGTGGTGCGGCGGATCACCCCGCGCTCGCGCAGTTTCCGTACGCGCTCGTGGGTGGCCCCGGCCGACAGCCCGACGGCCGCGCCGAGGGCGGCGTACGACTGGCCCGCGTCCTGCTGGAGACGCAGGACGAGCGCCCGGTCGATGTCGTCCACGCGATCTTCCTCCCCTGGGCCCGTCGACCCTTGCGCAGACGGTACCTGATCCTGCAGTTTCACCATTGAACCGAATCTCATTCGGCAAGCCGACGTCAGGGGGAACCGTGTCTGCCCTAGCCGACCTCACCTTGTACGAGATTCTGGACGATCGCTTCCGGACCGGTCGCTGCGCCAACGACGACCTGCGCCGGGAACTGCTCCACGACGCCTGCCGCTGGGCGCAAGGCCCGCTCCATCTGCCCGCCTGACGCCTGCCGGTGTGGAGTGACACCCCCAACGACCGAGTGCTGCGGTGGGACGAGGCGACCGGCGCGGTCTCCGTCCTCCGCTCCCCTATCCCTACTCCCTGGTGATGTCCGTGACGGGGCCTCCCCGCGTCCTGTGACGCGAGGCCTCCCGATCGGCGGACGCCGCTACCGGGCGACGAACTGCGTCAGGATCGCCTGCACCTCGTAGATGTCGACCCCCTTGGTGAAGGTCTTCTCGATCGGCGCCGGGGTCCCGGATATCCAGATCTTGAGCTCGGCGTCGAGATCGAAGTGGCCGGCGGTCTCCACCGAGAAGTGGGTGATGCTCCGGTAGGGGATGGAGTGGTACTCCACCTTCTTCCCCGTGAGCCCCTGCTTGTCGACGAGCACCAGACGCCGGTCGGTGAACAGGATCGTGTCCCGGACGAGCAGGTACGCCGCGTGGACCTGCTCCCCCTGGCCCAGCAGCCGCGCGTAGTCCCGCTGCGCGGACACGGGGTCGGCGGTGTGCGCGTTCCCGAACAGTCCCATGGGGTGCCCCCTTGTTCCGATTTCGAACGATCTCTTCGAACGATCTTCAAAACCGTACCGAGGCCACGGGGTAACCGGCATCCCCCGCCAGAGCCATCCCGCCCCCCAGTTCCTCCGGGGTACCGCCTCCCCACCAAGGAGGAGACCCGGACCCGCACGACCGCTCACCGGCATCCACCCGGACAACGCAAGAGGCCCCCCGGTGAACCGGGGGGCCTCTCATGCTGTGCACTCGGCAGGATTCGAACCTGCAACCTTCTGATCCGTAGTCAGATGCTCTATCCGTTAAGCTACGAGTGCTTGGCTTGCTGGGGTTTTGCGCCCCGTTGGCCTTGCGAGAACAACAATACATGGACCTCGCCGGGACGCGAAATCCATTAGCCAAACCATGGTTGACCTGCGGAAACGGCCCTGAAGAAGATCATCCGGTTGGGTGCGGGCGGGTCGCACACAGATCGGATCGGGCACCGTCCGCGCCGGGAAACACCGCCGGGAAACACCGAAGCCCCGGTCCACAGGGACCGGGGCTTCGTCAGGTGCGGAGGCGGAGGGATTTGAACCCTCGATGGGGGGTAAGCCCCAAACCGCATTAGCAGTGCGGCGCCATAGACCGGACTAGGCGACGCCTCCAGCACACCCCCGCGTACGAAGGTGCGTGCAGATGATGACACAGGCGCGGGGCTGGTCACCAATCCGCTCCCACGGTACTAGGACGCACGGCCGGAGGGCAAAGCATTAAGGCCCCCGTCGCACGCAACGTCCGCGCGCCCCCGTCGTTGGTCAGCCGTACGACGTACGGACGACCTGGAGTGCCCCCATGCTGCGTCTCGCCGCCTTCGCCGTCACCTCCGCCCTGGCCACCACGGTGGCCGGGCCGCTGCCCCCGCTGCCCTTGGGCGGGCTGCTGATGAAGGCCCCCGACCGCCTCTCCATCACCATGGCCGACACCGGAAACCGCCAGTTGGACCGCGAATACCGGCTCGAATGCGATCCCGTCGGCGGCGACCACCCCCAGAGGGAACAGGCCTGCGTGCGGCTGGACCAGCTCGCCGCGGAGGGCAGAGACCCCTTCGCCCCCGTCTCCCGGCGGCAGATCTGCACCATGCAGCACGGGGGGCCGGCCACCGCCCGCATCACCGGCACCTGGCGGGGGCACAAGGTCGACGCGACCTTCCGCCGGACCGACGGATGCGAAATCAGCCGGTGGGACGAGTTGGAACCTCTGCTTCCGAGTGGGCGTTCCTGACCTGGGAGGATGCGCGGAATGGGCGCTATACACCGCACTTCGGCCACCCCGCCGCGGGGCTGTGGCCTTAGACTCCTCCCGTGACTTGCCGGTAGTTGTGGTCAGGGAGGAAGCTCGTCGTGAGCAGCAGGCCATCCCGAGGCGCTGCTCGCCTCGCAGCAATACTCGACGCTCTTCCGGACGCGCTGTTGCTCGTCAACGCCAACGGCACGGTCGTCAACGCCAATTCGATCGCCCTCGAGGTGATGGAGAGTCCGGGAACCGGGCTCGTCGGCCGCGGCCTGCTCGACCTCCTGCCCGACTTCGACTCCAAGCTGATCCCCGGCTCCATGCGCCGGCCCGGTGAGGACGAGGGCGGGCGCACCAAGCCGACCCGGATGACCGCGCGCCGTACCGACGGCAGCGAGTTCCCCGTAGAGGTCACCAGCGCCCATCTGGACGGCCGGGACGCCTACCGCGAGCCGCAACCCGCGTACACCGGCGACGAGCTGCTGATGCTCGTCGTACGGGACCTCTCGCAGACGGTGGACACCGAGGCCGAGCTGGCCCGCTCCCAGCGGCAGACCGAGATGATCCTGCGGGCCGCCGCCGAGGGCGTCGTGGGCACGGACACCGACGGCCGCGTGGTGCTGGTCAACCCCGCCGCCGCGCAGATCCTCGGCTACCGCGCCACCGACCTGGGCAACCGCGAACTGCACGGCCTGGTCCAGCACTCGCGCGCCGACGGCTCACCGTTCCCCTTCGAGGAGTCCCCGCTCGCCGACACCCTGCGCAGCGGACGCAAGCACCGGGTGCGCGGGCAGGTGCTGTGGAACAAGGCCGGGCAGCCCGTCGCCGTGGACTTGACCACGTCTCCCGTACGGGACGGGGAACAGCTCGTCGGCGCCGTCATGACCTTCACCGACCGCCGGCCCTACGACGCCCTGGCCGCGCGCCACTCCCAGCTGCTGGCCGTGCTCGGCGAGTCGCTGCGCGGCCCGCTGGACGAGCTGCGCGGAGAGCTGGCGACGCTGGCCGCCGACGACGCGGGCCAGCTGTGGCCCGAGGCCAACCAGCTGCTGCACCATCTGGCCGCCGGGTACTCACGGATGACCACGCTCGTGGACAACGTGCTGGGCTTCCAGCGCCTGGACTCCGGCGGCGACCGGCTCCAGAAGAAGAAGGTCCTGATCAACGGCGTGGTCACGGCCGGCGTCGACGGCGCGGTCGAGCTGATCGGTCCGGGGCGCGCCCAGTTCGCCGTCCACGCGCCGACCATCGAGGCCGAGGTGGACGGCGACCGCATCGCGACCGCCCTCGCGCACCTGGTCGCGGACGTCGCCGGAGTGGACGCCACCGGGAAGACCGCTCAGGGCAGCGGGTACGGCGACTCGACCATCGTGGTGGCCGCCGCGCAGCGCGGCGACGTCGTACGGATCGAGGTGCGCGGGCCGTACGAGGGCGGGAGCCCGGTGCACGAGCCGATCGTGCGGGGCATCGTGGCCGCGCACGGAGGTGTGCTGCAGACGGTGGAGGTACCGGGCGCACCCGGCGGGGCCTACGTGCTGGAGCTGCCGCTCGGCGCGGGAGCCGGGACGGTGACCCTCCCGGAGCCGGAGGAGGAGCCCCCGGCCGAGGAGAGCGCGCCGACCGGCCCCACCGCGACCGCCACCGGTCCCGGTGGACGGCGGGCCCGGCGCGGTGTCGACGCGTTCCTCGACGACCCGGCCGAACCGGCCGCCGCCTCCGGCGCCCCCAAACCCGCCGAGGGCGGTGGCGCCCTGGCGCTCGCCTCCGGGCGGCGCCGGGCCGGCGAGACCGACGGCGGCGGTCCGGAGCTCGCTCAGTCCCCGGTGAACCCGGCGGGGCTCGGCACCGGGCGGCGCCGCGGGCGCGACGGCGACGGCAGCGGCGAAGGCGGTCAGGGCAGTTCCGGCCGGCCCGTCCCCCCGCACGGCAACGCCATGCCCGCGCTGCCCCCCGCACCCGCGATGGCGCCCGTACCGCCGGTGTCGGTGCTGCCGTCGGCGCCCCAGGTTCCCCCCGTACCCGTGACCGAGCACCCCGCGGGACGGCGCCGTGCGCTGGGCGCGGCCGGTCCGGCGCAGAACGGCGGCCCCGTGCCGGCGACCGGGCTCCGTCCGGCGCCCGTTCCCGGGCAGTCCCCCGTCCGGCCGATCGCCCCCGAGGGCGGCTTCGCGCTGCCCGCGGGGCCGACCCCCGCTCCCCCCGCTCCGCAGAACCCGGCCGCGGCAGGCCCCGGTTCCCCGCCGGCTGCCCAGACCGCCGCCGAAGCGGACTCCGGCGGCCCGGGCGGGCGGCGCGGGCGCCGGGTGCTGGGTGCCCCGGCGGCCGAGCCCGAAGCTCCCGCCCCGCTGCCCGCCGAGGGCGCGGAGGAACCCGTACAGCCGACCGGGCGGCGGCGTGCGCTGCAGACCGCCCCGTCCTGGCCGGTGCCGGCGGCGCGGACGGCTCCCGAGGACGGCGGGGCCTCCGGCCCGGCCGCGGTCCCCGGGGCCCGGCAGTCTCAGGACGCCCCCGCCGAGGGCCAGGCCGCGCAGCCGATCAGCGTGCGCGCCCTCGGCACGCTGGGCCAGGGGATCTCCGTGGACCCGAACGGAACGGGCTCCGGGCGGCGGCGGCGCCTTGCCGAGCCGGCGCCCCAGGGCCGGGCGTTCGCCATAGGAGCCCCCGAGGCGGGCTCCGACGAGGGCCCCGAGCCACTGGACGGCCCGGGCGGAGCGGTGGAGGTGGTCAACCGGCCCGTGCCGCGGCCCGTCGACGACGAGCTTCCGCCGGAGCCGCTGGACAACCCCCGCCGCCTCCTGGTGTGGCCCGCACCCGACGTGCAGACGCAGCAGGCTCTCAGCGACCGCGGCTACCGCCCGGTGATCGTGCATTCCCGCGAGGAAGTGGACGCGCAGATCGCCGCGTTCCCCGCCGCCCTGTTCGTGGACCCGCTGACCGGACCGATCACCCGGACCGCCCTCCAGTCACTGCGCCAGGCCGCGGTGGCCGCCGAGGTGCCCGTCCTGGTCACGGCCGGTCTGGGGCACGCCACGCGGGAGGCCGCGTACGGCGCCGACCCCGCGGTCTTGCTCAAGGCGCTCGCACCGCGGGACAGCGAGCAGCACCCCTCGCGGGTGCTGTTGATCGAGGAGCACGACGAGATCGCGGCCGCCCTGACCACGGCCCTGGAACGGCGCGGCCTTCAGGTCGCCCGGGCGGGAGCCGACACGGACGCCGTGGAGCTGGCCGCGCGGATGCGGCCCAACCTGGTGGTGATGGACCTGATGCAGGTGCGCCGCAGGCGGGCCGGGATCGTGGATTGGCTGCGCGCCAACGGGCAGCTCAACCGCACACCGCTGGTCGTCTACACGGCCACCGGCATCGCCCCGTCCGAGCTGCCGCGGCTGGCTTCGGGGGAGAGCGTGCTCTTCCTGGCCGAGCGGGCGACGACCGACGATGTGCAGGGTCGCATCGTGGACCTGCTGGCCAAGATCGGAACCAACTAGTCATCCTGGCCCGATGGCCATCATCAACACGAGCGAGCAGACCGTCCCCGCCGACAGCGGGGAGGTGAACCTGCTCATCGCGCGACAGGTGGATCCGGGGCACGAGGAGACGTTCGAGGCCTGGGCCCACGGAATCCTGGAGACGGCCGCCGGTTTCCCGGACCATCTCGGATACGGGCTGTTCCGCCCTGCCGCGGAGGGCGGGCCGTGGTTCCTCGTCCACCGCTTCCGCAACCAGGCGGCGTTCCAGCGCTGGCAGGACTCCGCCGAGCGGGCCGAGTGGTTCTCGAACTGTCTGGGCCACCACCACACGGAGATAGCCCGGCGCGAACTGCACGGCATGGAGACCTGGTTCGCCAAACCGGGTACGACCCGGCCCGCGCCGCCGCGCTGGAAGATGGCGATCAGCTCGGGACTCGCCATCTTCCCGATCTCGCTGGTCGGCAACGCGGTGCTCGGGCCGTACCTGGTGGACCTGCACTTCGTCCTTCGGACGGCCGCGTTCGCCGTCGTCTTCAGCACCCTGATGACCTACGCCGCCATGCCCGCCGTCAGCAGGGTGCTGCGGCCGTGGCTCACCAAGGGCTGAGAAGAGTCCCGCCCGGGTCCTGTCGGATCCCGGACGGGTCCGTCGGCCCTCAGTCCAGCTTGGTCACGTCCAGCTCGCCGTCGGCGTACCGCTTGCGGATCACCTTCTTGTCGAACTTGCCGACGCTGGTCTTCGGCACGGCCGCGATGACCGTCCAGCGCTCCGGCAGCTGCCACTTGGCGATCGACTGGGCGAGGAACGCGCGCAGGTCCGCGTAGTCCGCGGTCGCGCCCTCCTTGAGGACGACGGTGGCCAGCGGGCGCTCGCCCCACTTGTCGTCGGGGACGGCGACGACGGCCGCCTCGGCGACCTCGGGATGGGCCATCAGCGCGTTCTCCAGCTCCACGCTGGAGATCCACTCGCCGCCGGACTTGATGACGTCCTTGGCCCGGTCGGTGAGGGTGAGGAAGCCGTCCGGGCTGATCACGCCGACGTCGCCGGTCTTGAGCCAGCCGTCGGCGCTGAACTTGTCCTCGGGGCGGACCGGTTCGCCGGCGGCGCCGCCGTAGTAGGCGCCCGCGATCCAGGCACCGCGCACCTCCAGCTCGCCCGCGGCCTCGCCGTCCCAGGGGAGCCGGTCGCCGCCGGGGCCGACCAGGCGGGCCTCGACGCCTGCCGGGAAACGGCCCTGGGTGATCCGGTAGGGCCACTCCTCCTCGGCGCTCAGGCCGGCCGGCGGGTGGGCCATGGTGCCCAGGGGAGACGTCTCGGTCATGCCCCAGGCGTGGCAGAGGCGGACCCCGAGCTTGTCGTAGGCCTCCATCAGGGAGGGCGGACAGGCGGCGCCGCCGATCGTGACCTGCTTCATCGAGGTCAGGTCGCGCGGATTGGCGGTGACCTCGGCCAGCAGGCCCTGCCAGATGGTGGGGACGGCTGCGGCGTGCGTGGGCTTCTCCCGCTCGATCATCTCGGCGAGGGGCGCGGGCTGCAGGAAGCGGTCCGGCATCAGCATGTTGATGCCGGTCATGAAGGTGGCGTGCGGCAGCCCCCAGGCGTTCACGTGGAACTGCGGGACGACGACCAGGGTGGTGTCCTTGTCGTTCAGCCCCATCGACTCGCCCATGTTGACCTGCATGGAGTGCAGGTAGATCGAGCGGTGCGAGTAGATGACGCCCTTGGGGTCGCCGGTCGTGCCGGAGGTGTAGCACATGGCGGCTGCCTGGCGCTCGTCCAGTTCGGGCCAGTCGTAGGTGTCCGGGCGGCCGGCGAGGAGTTCCTCGTACTCGTGGACGCGCACGTCCAGCCCGTCGAGCGCGGAACGGTCGCCGATGCCGGACACCACGACGTGCTCGATGGTCGGCAGGTGCGGCAGCAGCGGGACGAGGAGGGGCAGCAGCGTGCCGTTGACCAGCACCACCCGGTCGGCGGCGTGGTTGACGATGAAGACGAGCTGCTCCGGAGGGAGACGGAGGTTCAGCGTGTGCAGGACCGCGCCCATGGAGGGAATCGCGAAGTAGGCCTCGACGTGCTCGGAGTTGTTCCACATCAAGGTTGCGACCCGGTCGTCCTGGCGGACTCCGAGTTCGTCGCGCAGGGCATTGGCGAGGCGGGTGGCGCGGGCACCGATCTCGGCGAAGCTGCGGCGGTGCGGCTCGGCCTCCCCGGTCCAGGTCGTGACCTGGGACTTTCCGTGGATCGTCATCCCGTGCTGGAGTATGCGGGTGACGAGGAGCGGTACGTCCTGCATGGTGCTCAGCAAAGCGTCCTCCCAGTGAGCGCTGCGGCGCTGCGGCGGCTACGGATGCTGCCGATTCTGCGCACGTACCGGTCGGCATGTCACTACCCGAGAGTAGAAATCGACCCTTGTGTTTCACGTGAAACGTCCGCGAGGGTCACGCCGCCGTGCCGTCCGGCCTTCCGTGTTTCACGTGAAACATCGGGGCAGGTCAGCACCACCGGTCCGTCCGAGCCCCTGTCTCAGCGCACCGGGCTGAGCTCGGGGTCGTCGCGGAGCTTGACGAGCGCACGCGATACGGCGCTCTTGACCGTGCCGACCGAGACCCCCAGCAGCTCGGCCGTCTGCGCCTCGCTCAGGTCCTCGTAGTAGCGCAGGACAACCATGGCCCGCTGGCGGTCGGGCAGCCGGGTCACCGCGCGCCACATCGCGTCGCGCAGTGCCTGTGCCTCCGCGGGGTCGGCGGCCGGCGCGACCTCGGTCTCGGGGAGCTCGTCGCACGCGAATTCATCGACCTTGCGCTTGCGCCACTGGGAGGTCCGGGTGTTGACGAGGGCCCGCCGGACGTAGCCGTCCAGTGCGCGGTGGTCCTCGATCCTGTCCCAGGCCACGTACGTCTTCGTGAGGGCCGTCTGGAGCAGGTCCTCGGCGTCGCACGGGTTCGCGGTGAGGGACCGCGCAGTGCGCATCAGGACCGTACCGCGGGTCCGGACGTACGCCGAGAACGACGGGTACGGCGTCGGATTCGAGGCGAGCGTGCACACTGGCGTGGTCATGTCTCCACGCTAGGAGCGCGCACGCCCCCTGCAATCGGCCGCAGGTGCCGAAGGGGGGTCCACCTCAGGTTGTAGGGGCGGAGCGGCCTCCACCTCCTGAAGGTGGAGGCCGCAGGAGCCCTGGAACCGGGATCTCAGCCGTCGGCGCCGAGGATCAGTCCCGAGGTCGGCACCCCCGTACCGGCCGTGACCAGCACGTGCTCCGTCCCCTCGACCTGGTTGACCGAAGTGCCCCGCAGCTGGCGAACGGCCTCGGCGATGCCGTTCATGCCGTGGAGGTACGCCTCTCCCAGCTGACCGCCGTGGGTGTTGAGCGGCAGCGCGTCGGCGGCGACGAAATCGGCGGCCTCACCCGGCTTGCAGAAGCCGAACTCCTCCAGCTGCATGAGCACGAAGGGGGTGAAGTGGTCGTAGAGGATCCCGACGTCGATGTCCGCCGGCCGCAGCCCGCTGGTGCGCCACAGCTGGCGCGCGACGACGTCCACCTCCGGAAGGCCGGTGAGGTCGTCGCGGTAGAACGAGGTCATGGCCTCCTGGCGGCGGCCGGCGCCCTGCGCGGCCGCGGTGATCACGGCGGGCGCCTGCCGCAGGTCCCGGGCCCGCTCGGCTGTGGTGACGACGAGGGCCTGGCCCCCGTCCGTCTCCTGGCAGCAGTCGAGCAGCCGCAACGGCTCCACGATCCAGCGCGAGGCGGCATGGTCGGCGAGGGTGATGGGCTTGTTGTGGAAGTACGCGGCGGGGTTGTTCGCGGCGTACCGGCGGTCGGTGACGGCTACGTGTCCGAAGGCCTCGGAAGTGAGGTTGTAGGCGTGCAGGTAGCGCTGGGCGGTCATGGCCACCCAGGAGGCGGGGGTCAGCAGCCCCCACGGCAGCGCCCAGCCGAGGGCGGCGCCCTCCGCCGAAGGCTCGCGCTGCTGCACGCCGGAGCCGAAGCGGCGGCCGGAGCGCTCGTTGAAGGCGCGATAGCAGACCACGACCTCCGCAACCCCCGTGGCGACCGCGAGGGCGGCCTGCTGGACGGTGGCGCAGGCCGCGCCGCCGCCGTAGTGGATGCGGGAGAAGAAGGACAGGTCTCCGATGCCGGCCGCCTGGGCGACGGTGATCTCGGGGCTGGTGTCCATGGTGAAGGTGACCATGCCGTCGACATCGGCGGGGGAGAGCCCGGCGTCGGCGATGGCCGCGTGCACGGCCTCGACGGCGAGGGTCAGCTCACTGCGGCCGGAGTCCTTGGAGAACTCGGTCGCCCCGATGCCGGCGATGGCGGCGCGGCCGCCGAGCCCGTCGCGGTGTCGGACGCTCATGCCGCACCCCTTCCGGTCAGGGTCACGGTGACCGTGCCGGTGACGTGGTGGCCGATGCCGTTGGCACCGATGACGCGGATCTCGGCGGTGTCCCCGTCGAGGGCCGTGACGGTACCGGTGAGGGTCATGGTGTCGCCCGGGTAATTGGGGGCGCCGAGCCGGATGGCCACCTTGCGCAGGACGGCCCGGGGGCCGAGGTGGTCGGTGATGTAGCGGCCGACCAGTCCGTTCGTGGTCAGGATGTTCATGAAGATGTCCGGAGAGCCCTTCTCCCGTGCCAGCTCCGCGTCGTGATGCACGTCCTGGTAGTCGCGGGAGGCGATCGCGCCCGAGACGATCAGGGTCCGCGTGACGGGGACCACCAGGGGCGGCAGTACCGCACCGACCTGTATCGCGCCGACTCCCATGTCTCAGCCCTCCTGCACCAGTACGGCGCCCAGTTCGGCCAGCAGCTCGCTGCCACAGCCCAGGTACGCGTCCAGCTGGCGCCCCCACAGGAAGTGCCGGTGGACCGGGTGCTCCAGATCGGCGCCCATCCCGCCGTGCAGGTGCTGGCCGGCGTGCACGACCCGCTTGCCCGCCTCGGCGGCCCACCAGGCAGCCGTCAGGACGTGTTCGCTCGCGGGCAGGCCCTGGTCGATGCGCCAGGCCGCCTCGTAGGCGGTGGCCCTGATCGCCTCCGTGTCCATGTACGCGTCGGCGGCCCGCAGCATGACCCCCTGGTTGGTCGAGAGCGGCCTGCCGAACTGCTCGCGGGTGCCGGTGTACTCCACCGCGCGGGCGAGCGAGCCCGCGCAGACGCCCGCCTGTAGTCCGGCGAAGGCGGTGCGGGCGGCAGCGAGCACTTCCGCGTAGGCACCCGTGGTGCCGAGCCGCTCGGCCTCGGCTCCGGCCAGTGTCAGCCGGCCCGCCGACCAGGGGGCGGTGGTCTCCACCGGGGAGCTCCGTACGCCCGGCGCGTCGGTCCGTACGAGCCATAGGTCCCGCTGCCCGTCCGGCACCAGTACGTGGGTGGCCTCGCGCAGCCAGGGCACGGCGGGTGCGGTGCCGGAGAGGCGGCCGCCCTCGGCGGTGATCCGGCCGCGGGCCGGGAAGGCGCCGGTGGCGACGGCCTCACCGGTGGCCAGGGCGGGCAGCAGGCGGGCCCGCTGTCGGGCGGTGCCGTGCGCGGCGACCGGGAGCACGCCGTACGCGCACGTGGCGGCGTACGGAACCTGCGCGGTGGTGCGGCCCTGCTCTTCCAGCAGGAGGACCAGTCCGACGAGGCCGATGTCCTCGACCGCCCCGATCAGGCCGGCCGCGGTGAGGGCCTTCCACAGCTCGGCGTCACTGCCGCTGCCCGCCGCCGCGAGACGTTCGTGCGTGGCGAGGTCGCCGAAGATCCGGGCGGCGAGCCCGGCCGCCGCGGCCTGCTCCTCGGTGGGGTGGAAGTCCATCAGCCCTCGCTCCGGCGGAAGACGGGGAGTTCCAGTTCGTCGTCGACGCGCAGGAACTCCAGCTGGACCGGCATGCCTATGCGGACCTCGTCGCAGGGGACGCCGGTGATGTTGCTGATCATGCGGACGCCCTCGGCGAGCTCGACGAGGGCGACCGCGTACGGTCCGCCCGCGACCGCGGGATCCTCGTGCGCGGTGAAGGCCGGGAAAGGCGGGTGGTGCATGACGACGTAGCTGAAGACGGTGCCCGCTCCGGAGGCCGCGACGGTGTCCCAGTCGAGCGAGGCGCAGGAGTTGCAGCCGGGCAGCCACGGGAAGCGCAGGGTGGCGCAGCCGGTGCACCGCTGGATCAGCAACCGGTGCTCCCGTACCCCGTCCCAGAAGCCCTGGTTGTCGCGGTTGACCACCGGGCGGGGGCGCCGCGGGGCGCGCCCCACGGACTGGGCGGGCTGCACGGGCGCCGGTATGGGCGCGGGGGCGACTGCGGCTGCCCGGGTGGCCGCCCGGGCAGGGGCGTACTTCAGGATGCGGAAACGGTGCGTCCCCGAAAGCTCGCCGTCCGCCCGGACGTCCGTACGCGTGGTCACGAAGTGCCCGGTGCCCAGCTTGGTCGTCTTGCGGGGCGATATGGACTCGATGACGGCGTCGAAGGTGACCTCCTGTCCCGGCCGGAGCGGGCGCAGGTACTCCTGCTCACAGTCGGTGGCCACCACGGAGGTGAAGCCGCTTCCGTCCAGCAGGGCGAAGAGCTCGTCGTACGCGGAGGAGCGGTCGGTGTGCCCGGAGAGCCCGCCCATGGTCCAGGCCTGGAGCATGGTCGGCGGGGCGACGGCGTCCGGCCCGCTGTACGCCGGATTGGCGTCCCCCATCGCCTCACACCAGTGGCGGATCATCGGTGCGTTGACGGTGTCCTTGCCGCGGCCCGCGGTGGCCGCCGGCTGCCCCTCGAAGGCGGCCAGCAGCTCGTGGAACCGCTCTGCCGCCCCGGTCTCCGCCCCGGCAGCGGCCCCGGGTGCCGCGTGGGCCTGCGTCCTTCCCGATCCGGGCTTCGCCGCTTCGGCCCTCCCGGCCGCAGCCCGACCGGCCGCGTCTGCCGTCATCGCTTCCTCCCCTTCATGCCGAGCCGCATCATGGCGACGATCTCCCGCTGGACCTCACTGACCCCGCCGCCGAAGGTGTTGATCTGCGCGGCCCGGTTCATCCGCTCCAGCTCGCCGCCCTCGAACGACTCGCTCCCCGGCCCTCGGATCAGTCCCTCCTCACCCACCACCTCCTGGCACATCCGGTACACCTCGACGGTGGACTCCGTGCCGAGGAACTTCACGCCGCTCGCGTCCCCGGGCGCCAGGTCGCCGCCGCCGACGTCCTGGACGAGCCGCCAGTTGAGGAGGCGTACGGCGGCCAGCCGCGCGTGCGCCTCGGCCAGCCGGGACCGCACCCACGGCAGATCGGCGGGCCGCTCCCCGGTGACGGGATCGGGGAGGCGGGCGTGGGCGAGGGCGGACGCGTAGAAGTCCTCTGCCTGCATGCCGATGGCGGCGAGGGCCACACGCTCGTGGTTGAGCTGGTTGGTGATCAGTCCCCATCCGCCGTGCTCGGGCCCGACGAGGTTGCCGCCGGGCACGCGGACGGAGTCGTAGTACGTGGCCGTGGTGGTGAGCCCGCCGACCGTCTCGATGGGGGTCCAGGCGAAGCCGGGGACATGCGTGGGCACCAGGATGATCGAAATGCCCTTGTGCTTGGGGGCCTGCGCGTCGGTGCGGCAGGCCAGCCAGATCCAGTCCGCGTTCTGGGCGTTCGAGGTGAAGATCTTCTGTCCGTCGATCACCCAGTCCGCGACGCTGTCCGACCCGCCGTCGCGTCGTTCGTCGCGGACGGCACGCGTACGGAGGGAGGCGAGGTCGGTGCCCGCCTCGGGCTCCGAGTAGCCGATGGCGAAGACGATCTCCCCCGCCAGGATGCGGGGCAGGAAGTAGCCCTTCTGCTCCGGCGTCCCGTACTTCATCAAGGTCGGCCCGACGGTGTTGAGCGTGACCATGGAGACGGGGGCGCCGGCCCGGTAGGCCTCGTCGAAGAAGACGAACTGCTCCTCCGGGCTCCGGCCTTGGCCGCCGTACTCGACGGGCCAGCCAAGGCCCAGGAGTCCGTCGGATCCGATGCGGCGCAGCAGTTCCCTCTGACGTCCGGGATCTTCGGGCACCCCGTCGGGCAACAGGTCCTTGAAGTACTCCCGCAGTTCGGCACGGAGCCGCAACTGGCCTTCGGTCGGGGCGAGGTGCACGGCGCTGGCCTCCCGGCATCACACGGTCGAGTTGAGCTGACTGTCCGTCAGATTTACCCGTGGTGTCAAGGTCGGGAGGAAGCCGGGGATCGGGGCGGGCGGCCACGCGCGAAGGCGCCCGCGCTACCGGACCCCAGCCGGTCCGGTCGCACGGGCGCCCTCAACTGTCGAAGCGGCTCAGGCCGCGGTCACCACCAGGGATGGAAGTTGACCGCCACATTCGCGTTGCCCTGATGGATCGCGGTGAAGGCCGAGCCGTTGGCCTGCGCGGTGTTGTTCTGGTTGGACGCACCGGCGCCGGTGGCCACCTGCTGCGAGGTGGAGGAGTTGCCGTGGTTGCTGCCGCCCACGCCGCTGCCGATGATGCTGGCGACGCTCGCATTCGATCCGTCGTTCGCGAAGGAACCGTTGTCAGCCGTGGCCACGCCACCGAAGAGGGCTACGGCGAGGGGGAGAGCGGCGGCAGCGGCGATGACGCGGGCGGTACGGATGCTTGCCATGTCTGAATCCTCCAGAAAACCGAAGTGGGACTTGCCCCAAAGCAGTTGGCCGACTGCCTCGGTCATTCGTGTGGGACGACGTCGTGGGACCAGAGTTGCCCACCGAATCCCCGGCGAACCACCCCGGAGCACCCGATTCCCCCGCAAGTATGACCAACATCGGATAAACCTCATTCACGCCCTCGATGCCCCAGGTCAACGGCCTGGAACCAGGCAAAACCCTTGCCATACAGGGGATGAAGCGTTCCGCCAGATCCGAGTGTCCCGGACATGCCGAAAAGGGCCGCGCCATCCGGGAACCCCACCGTCTCCCGGGCATGCGGCCCTGCAATACCAGGCTTCGCGCCCCCTGCACGCCCCGGCGCTCGCCGGGGTGATCCATCAGCGCCCCAGCCTTGGGGCATCTCGGCGCGATCCACGGCCACGAGTGACCGGGCTCCAGCACCTGTCGCCAGTCCCGCTATCTGCTCCTGCTGATGCTCATGCTCATGCTGTCGGTGTTACTGCTCCTGCTTATGTACATCCTCGTGCGCCGGATTCGGCGCGTACTCCTGCCTGTCTTCCTGTCTGACTACCTGCTGCCTGCTACCTGCTACCTGCTACCTGCTACCTGCTACCTGCTGATACTCGCTCGTCCTGATGCACGTGCTCGTGCTGTCGCTCGCACTCGTGCTCGGTGACGGCACGTACGCCCTTACCGCCGGATCCGATGCCGTTCAGCGTCGGCCACGGGCAGCTACGCGGCGAGCTCGAGCGCTTCCCGGGCGGCGCCGGTGCGGGATCCGGCTGCGGTCGGTGCTCCGGCAAGGGGCCCGGCCGGGCTCTGGACCGCGGCGGACGTTCCCGACCCGGCACCCATGGCGGCAGCGGTGGTGGAGCGTCGGACGGACGGGGTCTTGCCATGCGCCTCGGCGCGGATCCGCTGCTTGATGGTGGGCGGGAGCGAACCGCCCCGCATCATCGCCCGCCAGGTCCGCCGGGCCGTGACGGCCGTCCGGCGCGCGGTGGCGGCCGTGGGGGCCGGCACGGCGGGGGCAGTGACGCCGGCGAACTTCGGGGCCGCCTTCCGGCCGAAGCCGAGGGAGGAGAGCAGTGCCACGAGTGCGGCGAGGACGGCGGTCCAGATCGAGGTGACGGTGCTGCGGTGAGCCATGACGGGTGCCTCATTTCGCGATGTTCGGACGGGCGGATCTGAATACATTCGTCATGATGTGGCGGCAACCGCACCGCCCCCACGACGCGCGCCGATCTTCCGACAAACACCACCCAAAAGGCCCAAAGCGCTCTTTTGTCCCGCCGACTTGCGGGCCGGGAGGAGCCGGGGTCTACTCCGACCCGACGGGCACTGGCGCCGGTCGCAGGCGGTCTGGGTCCCGGTGGAGGTCACGATGTTCCCGACGCTGAAGGACGGGTTCTCGGCGTCGTGGTCCACGTCGGAATCGACGAGTACGACGGGATTTCGGCCTGCCGGTGTGCAGGTCGTCGAGGCTGGAGACCATCGCTCCGGCGGCCCGCCCCCAGGGAGGGTTCCGGCCGCTGGCGCCGGTGACGGCGCCGTCGGGCGTGAGGTCGGTGTAACCGAGAAGCCGTACGGGCGTGGCAGGACGGCGTCGGTGGGCAGTGAGGTGCTGTCGAGCTTCAAAGAGGTGAACACGTTGCCCCGCCGGAGGCACCAGTAACGTACCGGGAGACGGGACCGTCCAGCCCGACTTCCCAGGAGCGCCCACGAACGTTAGAGGGCGTAACCCCGGTCGGGATCACGCCCTCTTACCTGCACTTCACTGACCTGGCGGTGGGTGTGGGATTTGAACCCACGGTGACATCGCTGCCACGACGGTTTTCAAGAGAGTGCTGCCAGCGGCGTTGCTCTAGTGGTTGACCTGCACGATTCCCCGCCGCCAGGCCCTCATATGTCGGCAGACGGTCCACCCCTGGTCCACAACGGTGGTCAGGACCTGCCCACGGCCTCCAGCTGGTCTACATCTGAAGCTCGGCGATCCTACTGAGCAAGAGGTTGGTCTGCTGCTCCATGAGGCCGGCGCGCTCTCGACTCAGCTCATCGAACTGACCGTGAGCCGCCGCATTCCGCAGTCCGCCGACCTGCTCAAGGTCCTTCGCTTCCTGCTTCGTAATCAGCTCGTCCTTGCGGAGAAGCCGTGAGTAGGCGCTAAGTGAAGGGCGCTCGGTCAGCTCCAGTCCACGAGCCTCAGCCAGCGCCCGTAGTGCGCTTTCCAGGGCTGCGCCGCACAACACGATGGCCGCAGCAGGGTGCGTCTGCTTGTCATCCAGCAGCCGCCGCACCTGCCCCATCATGTCTGTGCTGATCACACCGACTTCTGACCGAGAACGCGCGCCCACGATTTCGCTGACTCCCGCCTCGACCTGTCGAACCCAGGTGAGCAGAACATCGCCGACAGCGCGTGCTCCAGACTCAGTGGATTGGTTGTCTCCCCTGCTCTGGTACACCTCAGCAGCTCGCGAGGTCCAGAAGCTCTCGGCTCCGGCGTACTGACGCAGAAACTCCATGCCAGCGAACGCATTCGCCATGAGGGTGGGAAGCTGCTGATGGTCAGATATCTTCCACCAGCCCCGGTCTTCACGGCCAGCCGTCCACACCAAGCCTTCTTGCAGCGTCCCGGCCAGCGAACGGGCGTACGAGAGAACGTCTTCCTGAGTGGGCATATCAACACTCCGACTGCGCGATGGAGCTCCCGATCATCGCTGTCCGGACGGGGGAGCGCATCCGGTTTGAGAACTCGCAGGAGACTGATGCCATGGCAGAGGAGTACCGCGTAGGCATCGTGTGCACCGACAAGGGGCAGCACCCACGGGTCCGCCTGACCATGGCACGCCGCGAACCCGACGGGAGCCACGGCATGACCTACGCCTTTCGCAACTTTGCACCGCCGATGAGCGACGCAGAGCCGCAGACCGCGGTTGGTCGGAACTCGTACGTGTTCAGGTGCCCATCTTGCCCTCGCATGCCCCAGGTTGAAGCCACTCGATGGTGGGAAATCATCGATCGCCTAGCTGCCGCGGGGCTCAAGGAACTTGATATCTCGTTGCTACCATGAGACTGCTGCCGTGCATGGGCAGCCCCTGGGCGAGGACGGGGTTACTTTCCAGCCACTCACGTGGCAGTCGCGGCAAGCCCGCTCATCCGGTGGGTAGCTTCAAGCTGCCTACGGAGAACCCATGCACGGCTTCCTCCTCGACATCCTCGCCAACCTGGCTGCAAGCACGGTCACAACCGTGTGCATCCTCGCGAGCCGAAACGCACTCGCCCGGTGGCGTGGGCGCCACAACCAGGAGGACAACAGCGACTCCTGCTAATGCGGTGACGTTCAGACGCCTCCACCAGTGAATGGCGTCTCGGCATCAACAGCCCTCGTTCGACGCATCGGACGAGGGCTGTTCCTAGCACTCCTCCAAGGGCACAGCGGGGGCTGCTCATCGCCCCAGCCCTCCGCGCATCCCGCACCATATTCGTCACTATGACGCGAATTTGCTTGAACTTAGGCGCCGTTCAGCCTGGCTCTGCGATGCTTGAGGCCGATCGAGAGGGGCCGCAGCGATGCAGTGGAAGATCCACGGGGAACGTCCGATCTATGAGAACCCATGGGTGAACCTGTGGCTCACCGACATCGAGACGCCGGACGGGCACCGCTGGGAACACCACGTCGTCAAGCTCCGCCACCTGGCCGTGGCCGCTGTGATCAACGACCGCCAAGAAGTCCTGATGATGTGGCGCCACCGCTTCATCACGGACGCGTGGGCCTGGGAGCTGCCCATGGGCCTGGTCGAAGCGGACGAGACGCCCGGCGAGGCTGCCGCCCGTGAAGTCCTCGAAGAGACTGGCTGGCGTCCGGGCCCGATGAAGCCGCTGATCTACGCCGAACCGGCGAACGGCATCACCGACTCCCAGCACCACCTGTTCCGCGCCGACGGCGCCACGTACGACGGGCCGCCGACCGAGAAGAACGAGTCGGACCGGATCGAGTGGATCCCGCTGGCGAACATCCGGGGCATGATCGACCGCCGCGAGATCGTCAGCAGCGGCTCCCTGGTCGGCCTCCTCTACGTCCTGATGGATGAAGGGGTTCGCTGACCCTGCGGGGGAAGCATCGCTCGTAGGCGTGCCTCGAAGGCAACCGCGGCCGGCACCTCGCGATACGGCGCAAGCTGCTCGTAGAACTCGCGAAGGTGCCCGGTCACCCGCTCGGACGACACGGCTGAGGCGGGCACCAGCGCCTCGATCGCCGTGTGGCACGCCTGGTCGAGCTTGCCCCGCTGGAGCTGCGTACGGGCCAACCAGAAGGCATGAAACGCCCTACCCCGCTGGTTCGCGGGGTCCTCCCGCTCCAGCGCATCCGCGATCAACGGTTCGGCGATCGCCGCCTCGCCAAGACGGCCGTGCGCGATGCCCGTGTCCACGATGAGCTTCGGCTCGTCGAAGTACGTCACCCATGCCGGGTCCGGGTCGTCCGCCTTGATCCGGTCGTAGTGACAGTGGGCCTCGGAGATCGCGGTGTGGGTCGCTGTCCGGTCACCCAAGGTCGCGTGGGCGAACGCCTCACGCATGGCCAGCATGGCCCGAACTCTCGACGTCGTACCCGTGGCCGCTCGGGCCTGATCCTGGGCAGCAGACGCCAGTGCAAGCGCGTCCGCCGGCTTGTCCTGGTAGGTCGCTTGCAGGCTCATGCAGGCCAGGACGTTGGCCATGAAGGGATGGTCGTCAATCTCCCTGGCCAGTTGCAGAGCCTCCGAGAAGTACGCGCGAGCCTGGTGGTACTGCCGGGCATCGAAGTACGTCCACCCTGTCAACCGCGCCAGCTCCGCCGCGATGCCGTACAGGCCGTGCTGGATCGGCGTGGGCCGCTGGTCCTTCAGCAGCCCTTCGACATATCGCAGCTGGCCGACGACAGCAGGTCGAAGCGTCTCGCCCCCGTGCTCGTCGTCGCGACGCCAGTAGTCCTCGATCGAGGAACGCAGAGCGTGCAGTGTGGATGGGCTCGGGTTGGTCCCGGCGGCCAGGGCCAGGATGCTGTCCACCTCCACGCCCGGTAAGGCGCTGAGGAGCTTCGGCTCAACGACCACGTGACTGAACTCCGGCCGTTCCCGCTCTGCCACGGCCAAGACAGCCGGCGTCTCCCACGTGCGGCGGGCAAGCCCGAGCATGTGCCCCGGGATGCGCAATCCATCGGCGATCCGCTCGATCACTTCCATGTGGAGGAGCTGCCGCTGGCCCGCGATCACCTCACCCACTCGGCTCGGCGTCAGCTCGCACTGCCGCGCAATCATCGACGGGTAGATGCCTGCCCGAGTCTTGACCAGGCGAAAGACCCTCGCAAAGTCGCGCACGCGGCACGCGTCGATCATCTCGGGCTCGGTGAGCAGACTTACTGGTAGTTCCTTCGTACGACGTGTCTCGGGCATCGGGCACGCTCCGGAGGAAGACTACGGATCGCTTCAAAGTCTCAACCGACCGTGATGTTACCCAAGTTGGGTAATCCGCTGGGCCTTTCTGGCTCGTCGTCCTGATCGCGATCCTTCTGGACATGGCGAAGCGACCGAGGACGACCGCCTTGAACGATTCGGCGGGCACTCCTGACACAGAGCGAACGGCCCTCGGGGCAACCCCTGACCTGGGCATAGAGCCCCGCGTCCTGATGAGCATCCGGGTATCGCGGGACTCGGGCCGGACATGGTCGCCGCGCTCGCGGGTCCTGGAAGGCGACCCGTTCGACATCCTCTGTAACCCCGGCCGTTACCCCCCGTGCGAATGCCCCCGCTGCGGCGGTACCGCGTCGTCGGTCCGTGCCCTTCAGCCGGCATCCATCGCGCCGGGGTCGGCGTAGTGGCCGCCTTCCGACGTTGAAAGCTCCTTTAGAACGGGATTCCCGGGTACGTGGTCGAGCTCCGCGGGGCTGGCGCCAACAGCTCGCCGTGCTCCTCTACGCCGCCGTCGTCACCGTCCTGGTGGTCACCCTGGCCATCGCTGGTGATCCCGGCCGCTGACCGGCAACCGGCTTCCGGCACGAATCCCGCCTTCGCTCGATCCGTGGCCTCGCGCCACCCCCGTCTCCTCACCAGCCCGGGAACAAAGGGCTGGTGAGGCACGCCCCATCGGGGCTGGGCCGGCATCCGTCGGCCCTGGAATTCCAGGAAATGGAGACACACATGGCAGCGCAGAAGGAAGACCTGCTGATCGGCGTCGAGAGCCTGATCAAGGTCCAGGACCGCTTCACCGCTGCGGCGGCGGAGTCCGACTCCACTGGCACCTCCGCGGGCGACGACGGCGAGAACCGCGACGGCCTGAACCTCCCGCAGGAGTAGCCCCACCAGCACACAGCACCACCCGGGGGCCCGTCATGCACGACGGGCCCCCAGCCTTCACCCGCCATGACACCGACCGGAGGAACACGTGGACCACCACTTCGTCACCGCACTGGAGAAGGCCCTCGGCTGGGACGGGCCCGGTGCACTCGGAGCCGGTCTCGCCCGGGGAACGATCGAGGACCTTGATCTGCTCGATCGCCTGCTCAACCCCAGGAAGCTGCTGGACCTGGTGATGCGCCGCAGCGTCACCACGCCCCAATTCCGCATCTTCCAGGACGGGGCCGAACTGCACCCCGGCCGCTACATCCAGCCCTCCGTCACCCGGCGGGGACAGGCCATCCCCATGGCCGACATGCGCCGCGTCGGCGGGCTGATGCGCGAGGGCTGCACCATGGTCCTGGACGAGGTCGACTTCTTCGACCCGGTCATGGAGGCCACCTGCCGCGCGCTCCAGTGGTGGGCCCGCGAGCTGGTGCAGGTGAACGCCTACCTGACCACCCAGGACGCCAGCGGCTTCAAGCTCCACTGGGACGACCACGACACCGTGATCGTCCAGCTCGCCGGCCGCAAGAGCTGGGAAGTCCGCGGCACCTCGCGCAAGGTTCCGATGTACCGCGACTCCGCCCCCAACGCCGAGCCCAGCGAGGAAATCGTGTGGCAGGGCGTCATGGAGCCTGGCGACGTGATGCACATCCCGCGCGGCTTCTGGCACCAGGCCACCCGCGACGACCAGGGCGACGGCTACAGCCTCCACGCCACCTTCGGCATCGTGAAGCGCGTCGGCGTGAACTGGCTGGCCTGGCTCGCCGACCAGGCCCGCACGCAGGACCTGTTCCGGTACGACCTGGACCGCTGGAACTCCCCCGGCCAGTGGGACGGGCAACAGCAGCTCCTGGCCGACGCCGTCGCCGAGATGGCTACGAAGCTGACCCCGCAGGACTTCTTCAATGCCCGCGAGCGGGAACGGCTGGCCGCCCGGCACGTCCCGGCCACCGGCCTGTTCGGCAAGCCCGCGGCCGTCGTGTGCGTCACCGACTTCGAGCCCGTGATCGAGCAGCACCACGACACCGTGGAAGTGCTCGCCGCGGGCAAGAAGCTCACGTTCGCCGGCAAGGCGTACCCCGCCCTCGCCCTGCTGCTGAGTGGCCACCCCGTCGACATAGCCGACGCCGCCGAGAAGACCGGCCTGGACGTGGAACAGCTCGCCGAGATCCTGCTGAAGGAGGAACTGTGCACGGAGCTGACCCCCGCCTTGTCCTCGGCCTACACCGGTCTCGTCACCACCGCGACATCCTGACGGCCGCACTCGACCTCGGCGTCACCGCCCTGGATACGGCGGCTCCCTACCTCGGCTTCCGCTCACACGCGGTGCTGGCCGAGACAGCGGCCGATCTGCTGCCAAAGTTCGCCCTTTCCACGAAGGTGGGCTTCTACCCGAGCGCTGTAGGTGCGGAGCACTCCCTTGATCCGGTCCGGCTCCGGCTGGCCGTCGAGCGAGCGGCCCGGGAACTCGGCAGGGAACCTGACACCGTGTTCCTCCACAACCCCGAACGGAGCCTCGCGGGCCTGTCCGCTGTCGATGATCACACCCTCCTCGGCAATGCCTGCACTGCCCTGGCCGACGCCGCCCGCGACGGTCTGTGCGGCGCCTGGGGTGTGGCCTCCTGGGATACCCGGTCGCTCGGCATTGTCCAGGTGGACGACCTGCCATCCCCGGACGTCTTGATGGTCCGGGCCGGGTTTTTCGTGGGGATCGACCTACTCGACGCCACAACCGTCCTGAGTACGGCCTGGCAGCCGGGCGAGACCTGGGGCATGAGCCCCTTCGGTGGCGGCCACAGGAAGGTGTGGGAGGAATTCGACCCCCGGCCGTTCCTGCGACCGCGTCACGGGGATCTGTCCCGCATACAGGCGGCGTTCCGGACCGCGTTCCACCTGCCCAGCGCCTCCGCGATGGCGGTCGGCACCGACGACACGGGGCACTTGGCCCAGTTGATCCAGGCCTTGGGCGCAGAGGTGGACACCGCCGCTGTCAGTCAGTACCTGTGGGCCCTCCACGGACACCGTCAGAGCTGAAGCTCGGCCACCAGGCGCTCGGCCTCCTTCCGGGCCGGCGCCAGCAGCGGATCCTCCTCGTACGCGTAGGGTCCGACGATCTTCGACAGGAAGAACAGCGACATCAGCTTGCCGTCCCGGCTCTCCAAGTCCGCACGCCGCTCATGGCGGACACGGTCCGCGAGCCCCGGGACGGCAAGCGCGTTGCCCCACAGCGTTGCGGAGTCCAGGCCCCGGGGCGCCATGCCCCAGTCCTCCCAGTCGATGAGGGAGAACTCCGGTCCCATCACGTTGGCCCAGGTCAGATCCGCATGAGCCGGCGCCCACCGCTCGATCCGCGTATCGGCCACCCCGGGAAAGACAGCCCTGAGAGTCTGGGTCACCTGCTCCTGCGTGATCGTCACCGTGTCCGGTGTCGCGATCCGCGGTGTCTGCTGTGAGGCAAGCGCGTCCAGCGAAGCGTTCAGCGCCGCCCACCACTCGTCCGGCAGGTCCGGGTCTTCGAGCACCAGGGCGCCCTTGCCGACAGACGGCGATGGAATCAGCTCCAGCTCATCCGCGCGCCACATGACCGGCTCGCCCGGCTCGCGCCACGCCACACCCTGGTACCACTCGGGCATCGCGACCCCTTGCAGCACAGCAGCGGCCTCGGTCCCGTTCCAGCCCTGCAGGCCGATCCGCTCGAAGCCCCGCCGCTCGATACGCACCCACGTGCCCCGCTCCGTACGGCCACCCAAGGAACGGCGCTTGCGTACGAGCGCCTGCCGATCCAGTCGCACGTGTAGGGCCTCTTCTACGCGCTCCAACACGTCTTCCACTGGCTGACGGCGCAGATCCACCTGGGCAGCAACGGGCAGGGATCCATTCATCACGACCTCCTCGGCGAACGGATGACCGTAGCAGGAAGAGGCCCGCCGACACGATCAGTCCGTCAACACCGAGCACATCAACTACCGCCCTTTCGTGGGCCGTTGCGAGAACGGCGCCCGCCTCGCCCACGCCGGTGGCCGGAGCGGCTTTGGCCGGTGTCCTGTTCGGGTTGGGGTCGGGCATGTTCAGGGGGCCTTACGCTGTCCGGCAACTCGGGCAGGCTTTGATCCTGCCCGGAATTTGATCGAGTGGCCCCCTGGGCTTGCCCGACGCGGGCCCCGAGTCGAACAGGTGGGTAAAGCCGTGGAGGCCGCCGGCCCCGGCCACGTGTGGGTGGACAGCAATCCGCGGTGACCTGTGCGGGCTTGGTGTGCGTCCCGCTCCTCCTGGCCGTGCTCGCCGTGGGTCAGCCGGTCGGGGTTCTTCCGGGGTCTGACTGCCCGCTCCTCGGGCTTTTGCGGCGCGAGCGGGCGGGGGCCGTCGCGGGCGGTGGCGGAGACATGGAGCCAGCGGCGGCCTGGGGCCGCCGCGCCGCGCGGCCCGCGTCAGCGGGCCGCCTTGATCCAGTAAAGAAACTTTGGACAGCTCACCCCTTCGGCCGCTCCGGCCGGTAGGAGTGGGCCATTTCGTCATGCTCTGCACCAGTCTGTTCGCGGAATCGCTCTCCCTTATCCACAGGCTGACCGTGTTTGGCTCTCATTGCGCGAAGTTGTCCACAGGCGCGTCCTGTTCGGGCTTCTTCGTGCTGCGGTCGCGCGGGCCTGTCCGCCGTGGCTGTGACTGCTGTTCCGGGGAGGTCTCGGGGCCGGGTGGAGGGAGAGCGTCATGCGTGCTCGGGGGAGGTGTCCGCTTCCGCTGATTGCGTGCGGCTCGCGCCGGAGGTTTCGGCGCCCATGCGCACAGAAGGCGAGAAGCGTGATCCAGGTCACGGGCGTTCGAGGTCACAAAGTTGCCGACCGCGGCACCTCTATACGCGATCCAGAAATTCGGGGGCGCCGGAACGTAGCCGACGATCCCCGGTCAGCCAAACCGGGGATTCTCCGGACCCTTGTGACTACAGCCCGGGAAACGCAGACCACGGAAGGAGTTGGTGTGACGTGCATCACAAAGTGTCACACCTCCGCGGTTCCCGACACCTGTAGCAAGTGCCAGGGCCGGGCGGTTTGTAGCACGCGACCCGTGAGTCCCGAATTCCCGGCTTCTCCGGAACTTGGAGACAGACAGAGCGATCGAGTGGAGGCGGTGTCAGTGGAACCGAGGGGGCGTGTGCCCAGTTCGGAGGCCTCGGCGGCTGTCCGTGTGGCGGGCCGTGGGGCCTGGTCCGCGGCTTGTGGTGCGGGAGAGGCCGGACCGCCTTCCCGTGATGCGGGAGATCTGGGATTCGGGGGTCGAGCAATCCGCGGGGATGTCGCAGGGTGGGCAAGGTCCGCCGGCCTCTGGGTCGTGGACGTCACTGAAGGGGAGGCCGGCCAGTGACGCAACTGCTGGCAATCGGCAGGGAAGTTGCAAGCCCTCAAGGTGATGGATGGACACCGCCAGGGGGTGCTGTCCGGCCGGAAATACCGCACACGCGCAACGAGAACGGGGTGGGCATGAACGAGTGGGAACAGCAGGTGCTGGCCGGATACCTGGCCGAGCTGGGCGAGCGGGTGGAGCGTCTGGCCCAGTTGGCGGAAGAGGTGGCGTACGCGCTGGACGTTATGACGGGTCCGGCTTCGGTACCGCCTGGAGAACCTGCTGCACAAGCTGCGTGAGCTGGTCAACCTGGTGCGTGAGGGCCTCGACCTGTTGAGCCAGGGCGTTGAACTCCGGGCTGGCGTCCGGCCGGGTCAGCGTTCCCGGCTCGGGGGTGACCGTCGATCCTGCAAGGCTCTGCGCGCTCGGCTCGGCCTCCCCGGAGCTCTTCGGCTCGCCCTTGAGTAGCTCGCGCAGTGAAGGCGGGCTTCCGGGGCCGACCCACATCTCCTTGCGGCCGAGCTGCATCGTGTACCAGGCCGGAGGGACGTAGTCGCCGACCGGGTCGCCCGGATGCTCGGCGTCGCCGGCCTCTTGGCTCCGGGGTGACAGGACGAAGCTGCCCCGGCCCTGGATGGTGTGGATCAGGCCCTCCTCCCGCAGGACGCGCAGTGCGCTGCGGGCGGTCATGTTGGCGACCTCGAACCGCTCTTGCAGCTCACGGTGCGAGGGGAGCTGCTGGCCGGGCTGTAGGACACCCCGTTCGATCTCGTCGCGCAGCACGTCCGCCACCCGCTTGTAGGGCGGACGCGTGTCGCTGGAGGGCCGTTTCGTCATGGGCCCAGCGTAGCGGCCCCTAGCCCAGCTATCCCGTGTTCCGCCAACCCACCTAGCTAGACCTAGCTAAGTCACGCATCCATTTCCCATTGACCTAGCTAGCCTGGCGAGCTAACGTCTTCGCATCGGCCCCACCAGGGGCTCCGAATCACAGGAGTGAACACATGGCTCGTATCCCGGTCCTCGTCAAGGAGACCGACACCTACATGACCGGCACGGGGGGCACCCCGAAGATCAAGAACCCGCAGACGGGCGAGATCGCGATGGACCGTGACACGGGGGAAACCCTCTACACGGTCACGGTCATGCAGATGTCGGACGGCCGCGCTGAGATCCTCAAGATCACCGTGCCGGAGTCCGGTCTCCCGGTGGGTCTGGCGCCGGGCGTCATGGTCCGTCCGGTGGAGCTGATCGCCACCCCGTGGGCCCGCATCTTCAACGGCAGCCTCTCCGACGGCGTCGCCTACCGGGTCGCACGTCTGGAACTGGTCCAGGCCCCCGCCGTGGCCGCGCCCGCCCCTCCGGCCGTGACGGTCCCCGAGTCGGCCGATTCGGCTGCTGCGATCAAGAAGGCCGCGTAATGGGCGCCACCGCCGGGCGGGGTTCCCTTACTCCGCCCGGCGGCGGCAAGGGGGCCTCGTCGCTGTACGAGGACGTGATGGCCGTCTTCACCGCCCACGGGATCGAACTGGACCCGATCGCCCGGATGTACGTCTCCGACGCGGTCTTCGAGGCCCGGATGTCGGTCTACGGATACGGCATCTGCGCGCAGATCAAACGGTCCATCGAGGACATGAAGAAGAAGGGGCTGGGGAGGCCGCGATGAACCTGGAACAGGCATTCAGTTGGGCACCGGTGGTGCTGGTCGTCTGCGCCGCGCTGCTGGTGGTGTGGGCCGTGGTCAAGACGGTCCGCTATGTGCGGGCGGACAAGGAGACGCGCCGGAGTATCCGGCAGGCTGTGAAGATCCGGATGACGTGGGCGCGACTGGCGAAGATGGCCGGGCTGTCGGTCACCGATCGAACCCCGCCCTGGTCGTCCTTCCTCACCACGAGCAAGGGCGCCCCGGAACCCAAGCCGCGCGAACTGATCCCGATGATCAAGACCCGGCCGGACCGGTACGGGGTGATCGTCCACATCAAGCTGCTGCCGAAGGTCGGGATCAAGGAACTCCAGGACAAGGCCCGGTTCCTGGCCGATGCCTGGGGCTGCGTCCGGGTCGCCGTCGAGGCGGGCAAGCCTGGCCACGCGGTCCTGCGGGCGATCCGCACCGACCCGCTGACCGGTCAGACCGAGTACGTGCCGACCGGGAGGCCGCCCACTGACCTGACGGTGTGGCCGGTCGGCCGCGACGAGTACGGAGTCCGGGTCCACATCGAGCTCAAGAACAAGTCGGGGGCGGTGGTCGCGGGCGGTGTCGGCGGCGGCAAGTCCAACCAGCTCACCTCGCTGATCACCTACTTCGGTCCGTCCCCGGCCGTGCAGTTCGCGCTGCTCGACGGCAAGGTATCGGACGCCGCCCACGGTGACTACGCGGACGTGCTGCCCCGTGTGTTCGCGCACGCCGGAAACGACCTGCGTGAGGCCAACAAGCTGCTGCGACGCCTGGTCAAGCTGCTCCACGACCGCGCCACGATGGCTAGGTCGGTACTGGGCACGGCGAACATGTGGAATATCGGCCCCAGCGCACAGTGGCCGCTGGTGATCGCCGTCATCGACGAGTCCCACACCTTCTTCCACGACCACAAGGGCAGCGACAAGGAGACCCGCGAACTCGCTGCCCTCGCGGCGGAGAACGTCCGCCTGGTGGGTCTGCTGGTCAAGGGCGGCCGGTCGGTCGGGATCTTCACGGTGCCGGCCACCCAGAAGGCGACCGGCGACGCCATCCCCACCTCGATCCGGGACGTGTGCAGCGCCGCCCTGTCCTTCTACCAGCGCACCACCGAAGCATCCGTCGCAGCCCTCGGCGACGACATCCGCAACTGGCCTGACATGGACCCGATCAACCTCCAGGGCTCCCAGTACGTAGGCGTCGCGTCCATGGCCGCCGAAGGACGCCCCGGCTTCGTCCGCGTCCGCACCCCCTACCTCGACCCCGCCGACGCGGCGGCCGTCGCCCAGGCAACCGCCCACCTCACCCAGGACCCCACGAAACTCCTCGCCAACCTGACCCGGCCCAACCTGCGTAAGGACGACCCCGGACAGGACGACATCCCCGCAGCGGCCTGACTCCCCAACCCCAAGCCCGCACCCAACTCGCCAGGAAGGGGGGTGAATTACTTTGACGGAAGACCGGACTACGCAGCGCATCATCACCGTTGTAATGATCTTGATCGCCGCCCTGGCGTTCGTGTTCTCCTTCGGGAACGTCTGGGCTCTGGCCCTGCGCCTCGGAGTCCCGGCCTCGATCGCTCCGCTGATCGCACCCATGGTGGACCTGTCGGTGGTCGGGCTCCTGGTCGCGCTGCGCTCCCTGTCTCTGCGTGGAGTCCCCGCCGGTGACCTGCGCTCGGCGACTCGGCTCATGCACCTGTCCGGCCTGCTGACCCTCGCCCTCAACACCGCACATCCGCTCCTGGCCGGACACTACGGGCGGGCCGCCCTCGACAGCGTGGCCCCGCTCCTCCTGCTCGGCTGGGGCTCGGTGGGCCCCGCCCTGCTCCGGCACTTCCACGCCATCACCCCCGCTGCCCCTGCTCCCGTGCCGGTCCCGGTATCCGAACCGGTCACTGCACCGGCTTCTGAGCCGGACACAGAACCGGTCCCGGCCGTGATGGAACCCGTCGCCGAACCCGCGGCACCCCTCGCCGACCCGGCCCCGGTTGCCACCCCCACACCAGCCCCGGTGGCGAACACCGCCCCGGCTCGGACGCCTGTGGTCCCGGAGCCGCTGATGGACGCGGCCCGGACCATCGCCGCATCCCACCTGGCCGCACACGGCGAACCCATCACTCCGGTGCAGCTTCGCACTCGCCTCGGCATCGCCCTGCCGCTCGCCACCGCCGCGCACGCGGCCCTGTCGGCCTGACCCTCCCGCCGGCCTTCCGGCACTTCTCCACCCTCGGCCCCTCCCGGGCCTGTCCTGTTCATGCCTCCGGGCAGCACCCCACCCCGACCGTGGTGCTGCCCGGGGCCCCTCATCAGCGGAAAGGATCCTCTGCCGATGCCCCGCAACCTCGACCTGCGGCACGTGAACAGCCCCGCTGTCCGGGACCTGATCGAGCTGGCCAACCTCGACAACTTCGACCGCACCCGCGACCAGATCACCCGCCTGCGCGGCTGCACCCGCCCCGTCAACCTCGTCGGCCACACCCACACCCGCAACGCCGCCACAGGAGAAACGATCCGCTCGTACTCCACCAGCGACGAGCCCACCGGACGGCTCCTGACGACCTGCGGCAACCGCCGCGCCTCCCGCTGCCCTGCCTGCTCCCGCACCTACGCCGCCGACACGTTTCACCTCGTCCGCGCCGGGCTCTGTGGCGGCAAGGACGTCCCCGAGTCCGTCCGCACTCACCCGCGCGTCTTCCTAACCCTCACGGCCCCCTCCTTCGGGCCCGTCCACAACCGGCCCACCGCCAAGGACGGCAAGCCCCGTCCCTGCCGTTGCGGCGCCCACCACCCCGAGGACGCTCCCGAACTCGGCACGCCCCTGGCCCCTAAGTCGTACGACTACACCGGCGCCGTGCTGTGGAACGCCCACGCCGGGGCCCTGTGGGCACGCTTCACTCTCAACCTCCGCCGCGCCCTGGCCGCCCACTTCGGGATCACGCAGAAGGACATGAAGCAGGTCCTGCGCGTGTCCTTCGCCAAGGTCGCCGAGTACCAGAAGCGCGGCCTGGTCCACTTCCACGCGGTCGTCCGCATCGACGGGCCCGACGGCCACACCAGCACCCCGCCGGCCTGGGCCGCTGTGGATGACCTCACCCACGCCATCCGCAACGCCGTCCCCCGCACCGCCCTCACCGTCTCCTCGGACACCGTGGGAGACCAGGAGATTCGCTGGGGCGCCATGCTCGACGTGCGGGAGATCACCGCGCTGGGGAACGGCGAACTCACTGACGCGGCCGTGGCCGGGTACGTCGCCAAGTACGCCACCAAGAGCGCCGAGGACTCAGGCACCGTGGACCGCTCCTTGGTCTGCCGGACCTGCTCCGGCCGGGGGACTGTCGGGGGCCGGGTGAAGGATCTCTGCCCCGACTGCGAAGGCACCCGCCAGGCCGAACCCCTCCGAAAGCTGCCCGTACACCGGCACGTCCGACAGATGATCCGTACCGCCTGGGACCTGGGCGGCCTGCCCGAGTTCGCAGACCTCAAGCTCTGCAAGTGGGCCCACATGCTCGGCTTCCGCGGCCACTTCTCCACCAAGTCCCGCGCCTACTCCACCACCCTCGGCGCACTCCGCGACATCCGCCGCGCCTGGCGCCTTGCTCAGGCTGACACCGCCCGCGTCCGCCCTGGCCACCCCGCCCCAGCCCCGGACACCGTGCTCGTCACCGAGTCCTCCTGGGCCTACCTCGCCTCCGGCTACCGCCCCGGCGAAGAACTCCTCGCCAACCAGACACGCCACGAAATCAACCAGACCCGCGCCGACAAGGAACGCGCCAAGACCGAAGGGGAGGTATGGCAGTGACCGCCGCACCGACCACCCGCATGCTGACCATGGTGGAAGCGCTGGCCGAGCTGCGCATGTCGCGAGCCGCCTTCTACCGGCTCCGCGCTCGCGGCAACGCGCCCCGCTGCCTCAAGCTCCCCAACGGACAGATCCGCATCCGCCGTGCCGACCTCGACGCGTGGTTCGAGGGCTGCGAGGTGCCCGCGTGCTGACCTTCGACGTGCAGATCTGGGGCATCCGCAAGCGCCCCGACCGCGCTGCGGCCTATCAGCTGCGCTGGCGAGTCGGCGTGCAGCCGTTCTCGAAGAGCTACAAGATCAAGGCCCAGGCGGACGGCCGGCGCTCCGAGCTGCTGGCCGCGCTGCGCAAGCGCGAGCAGTTCGACACCGAGACCGGCTTGCCGGCCTCCGAGGTGCAGGCGGCCCAGTCCCCTACCTGGTTCGCGCACGCCCGGGAGTACGTGGCAATGAAGTGGCCGAACGCTTCGGCCAAGCACCGCGCGAGCATCGCGGACGCGCTCGCCACGGTCACCCCGCGTCTGGTGAAGAACAACCGCGGTGCCCCCGCTCCCCGGGTCCTGCGGACCGCCCTCTACTCCTGGGCCTTCCGCCTCGTCGTCGACCAGGACGGCGAACTCGTGGCCCGGGTGGAAGCCGAGGAAGCACCCGAAGCCATCGTGGCAGCCCTCGACTGGATCGGCCGGAAGTCCGTGGACATATCGTCCCTGAACACGCCGCCGGTCGTGCGGTCCGCCCTGGACGCGCTCGCCCGCAAGATGGACGGGACCGCTGCGGCGGACAACACGGTGAACCGCAAGGTCCCCGTGTTCAGCAACTGCCTGCGGTACGCGGTCGAGCTGGACCGCCTGCCCTCTCTGCCCCTGACCAAGGTGGACTGGACGGCACCCGAGACTGGCGACGAGATCGACTTCCGATACGTCCCCGGCCCGGCCCTGGCCCGCAAGCTGATCGATGCCGTTGGTGAGCAGAACGACCGTGGTCGGCATCTGAAGGCGTTCTTCGGGTGCCTCTACTACGCGGCCACCCGCCCCGGCGAAGCCGTGGGTCTCCACGAGTCGGACTTCACGCTGCCCGAGGAAGGCTGGGGCCAAGTCATCCTGTCGTCCAGCTCCCCGCGCGTCGGCTCCGGCTGGACCGACTCGGGGGAGTCCTACGACTCCCGGGGCCTCAAGAAGCGCGCCCGAAAGGCCACCCGCGAGGTACCGATCCCGCCAGTCCTGGTCCGTCTGATCCGTGACCACATCGCGGAGTTCGGCACGGCCGAGGACGGCCGACTCTTCCGCGCGGCCCGTGGCGGCGGCCTCCTGAGCAAGGAGTACGCCGACATCTGGAAGGCTGCTCGTCGGGCCGTCCTCACCAAGCAGGAAGTCAAGACTCCCCTGGCCGAGGTCCCCTATGGACTCCGCGCGGCGTGCGTCTCCCTCTGGCTGGAGTCCGGTGTCTCCCCGGCTGAGGTCGCCCGTCGCGCCGGCCACAGCATCGCCGTGCTGTTCCGCTTCTACGCCAAGGCCATCCGCCGCAACCAGCACCACGCGAACCAGCAGATCGAGCGGGCACTGGAAGTACCCGAGACCGAAGACGGGTAGAACAGCCGCACAGCCCACCTCCGAGTGAGGTCGCCATCGCCAAGGAGACCAACCGCCTATCTCGGACGAAGGCCGGACGAGATCTCGATCTCAGCTCTCGTCCGGCCTTGCCAGGGTTGGTTGTCTTCCCGGCTATCTGCGGATTGTGCCGCGCGCGAAGGACTCCAGGATGCGGCTGCTCGGGACTTCGGAGAGGGACACGAGCCGGTTCGCCAGCGCCACCGGGATCAGCGCGTTGTCGTACATCGAGCAGCGGAGCTCTGAGACAGCAGCCAGTACGTCGGTGAGGTTGATGTAGTCGTCGATCTTCGGGTCGGACTTGTGTCCGCCGAGGGTCGGGACGGTTGCCACGTAGGTGCTGCCGTCCTTCGCTTTGAAGATCATCTTGCCGCCCCAGTACGTGTTTTGCCCGTACGTGATCGTGCCGCCGGGATCGCCAGGAACGACGTACTTATAGATGTACTCGTTGGACAGAGGAAGGACGATGCCAGCGAAGTCCCCCTCGCCCTTGGCGTCGGCGAGCGCCTTGTCGAGGCTCTTCTCGATGTGCACCGCGTGCTCCACAAAGGAGCCGCTCTTCTCGAGACCCACCACGTTGAGAAGCGGCAGAACCTTGCTCTGGTCCGACGGATCGCGATACGTGGCAAGGAAGTTTGCCAGATCGCGCAGTGGGTCGGCCAGCGTGAAGACCTGGCCGAAGAGAGCGAGGGGTCCGTCCTTGATGAACAGGAACTCCCGCAGCAGGATCGGCTTCATCTCCCACAGCGCGTGGATCACGTGGACCAGGGCAAGGGTCTCCAGTGCGGAGAGCAGGTAAGAGGTGATGCGACTGGCGCCCTGCTCGTCGTCGACGAGTTCGTGCAGGCGCAGAATGTCACCCAGGTAGATAGGGCCACCGCAGTCCGTGCACTCGGAGCGGTAGGGGGTGTCCGAGGTGAGCACGATCTCTTCCCGGTTACACCCGTTGACGCTCTCGTTCGGACAGTGGCGGAGGGTGCGGCGCGCGTCCGGGATGTTCGTCCAGCGACGGAACAACAGCCAGCGCAGGGTGTCGTAAAGAGACTTGCCTTCATCGACCGGGCGGGCGAGAAACTCGTGGAGCGTCAGGCGGATCGAATCCTGGAGCCCGAGCCCGTTGCGGGAGATGTTGCGCGTGGGAAGCGCGAGCTGGAAGCGCTGGATCTTCTTGAGCTTGGCGAGGTCTTCGGGCGCGATGAACGTCTCGCGGTCGAGCTGCCGCAGGTCGTCCAGCTTGAAGATCAGCGGGCCGAACGCGAAGAAGGTGACGGTAGCCGAGGGGAACTCGTCGCGGACCAGTGCCTCGCGGAAGCTGCCGTCCACCGCGATGACGTGCTTGATGCTCTGGCCTGCCGGCATGGGCACCCGGGCAAGGAGCCCCTGGACGGTCTCCGTGTCAGCAGGCCGCGGGATGGTGCACTCGGCGAGGAGGTCCTTGACCTCCTGCGAGGCAATGATGTTGGTGTGCGAGATCTTGCTGGCGCGTTCCATCGGTTTGCGGCCATGCAGGCTGGAGTAGGCCATCTCAGACCCCCGCGACCTTGAACGGGTCGACCTGGATCGGCACGATGAACGTGTTCGAGTCGGTCTTGAGACGAATGAAGCCCTTGTCGGTGGTACGCCGCAGGCTCTCCGTGAAGTCCTCGAAGTCGTAGAACTTGTCCAGCTCGCGCAGCTCGTCGCGGTTGTTCAGGTGCGAGACGAACCAGTTCTGGGTGTTCTTCAGGATGCTGCCGGAGATCGAGCTGACCTCCTGCGTCGCGTAGCACAGACCGAGCCGGAGCTTCTGGCCTTCCTTGGCAATACGGTTGTAGATCTGGGTGAGGTCCTTGTCGTCCTTGCGGGGGAAGAGGTTGTGGGCCTCCTCGAAGTACATCTGGATGAAGTTCGTCTGCTCGTTGTTGATGAACCGGTTCATCGCCTCGTTGAAGATCTTGCGCGAGACGCGGTCGGAGTAGGTGCGCTGGATGTCAGGGTTCCCCTGGGACAGGTCCAGGATCACGATCTTGCCGGCCCGAAGCAGGGTCACGATCTCGTCGTCGAAGGGGTTCACGACGGTGTCGTTGTGGAGCGTCTTGTGCTTCATCAGCTTGCGGAAGCCCGCCTCATTGGCGCTACCTCCGGGCTTGGCCTTTCGCGTCAGGAAACGCATGAGCGTCTGGGTGTCCTCGTCGGCCCAGTCACGCCCCTTCTTCTGGCGCTTCAGGGTCTGGAAGGGGCCCTGGGGCTCGTCGTATTTCTCCCATGCGGCGGTGAACCATGCGATGGCGTCGTCGAGAGAGATGCCCTTACTCGGGTCGACTCCGTCGAGCCCAGGGATGCCGCTGCCCATGATCACGGCGTTCGACTGGAACTTGATCTGTGCCCCGCCATTTCCGTATCCAGCGGCCTTAAGGCACGCCTGGTACGCGGCCTTCTTGACGCCGTAGCGGGTTGTGGCGGAGCGGTCCTCCGGGTCGGGCTCAGTCCAGTCGATCGAGCAGAAGGCGCGGGTGTAGGTGCTCGAGTCGTCGTCGAGCAGGCTGGCCAGCAGCGAGTGGCCTTCCGCGATCGAGCGGTGAAAGTTCAGCTTCATGACCCTGAAGCCGGGCTTCTCGAGGACGCTGTAGCGGGTGACGTCGCTCGGGTACTGCTGGAAGATCGCGGTTCCGTCGTCCTGCTGGTTGGCGTTGGCGTACTCGCCGTTGATGTCGAAGATGATCTGGCCGACGGGGAGGATCTCCTCGTCCTTGATCTTCACGCCGGACCCGGAAATCCCCACGGTGGCCTGGATGATCTTCTTGACGGAGTTGGACTTGCCGGTGCGGGTCATGCCGAACAGGGCGGTCCGCTTACCGAGGAAGTCCAGTGCGGAGACATAGACCGGAACCTCGTCGCCGGTGTGGTGGCGGAGGCTGGAGCTGTAGCGGACTCGACCGATCCGCTCGTCACCCTTGCCACCGGGGATGCCCTGCTCGCGGAAGTTGACGATGTACTCAAGAACGTTGCCACGGGGCTTGACGACGCGGTAGTTGTGCGGAGCGTAGAAGTTGTCCAGGTCGCCGGCGAAGCGGGTGGTGCCGGTCTCGTCCCGGTAAAAGGTGCCGATCACGCGGCACTCGAGGCCAGAGAACTGGAATTCGGCCCGGGTATAGGAGTCTAGCGGGGTACCGCTGTCATCCCGGGGGGCTTCCTTGTAGTGGTCGACCATAGCCATGACCATGTCGTCGTCGGTCGGCAGCTTGGTGGGGCGCAACACTCGGAGCAGGATGGCCTCATCGATGCCGGCCTCGCCGTTGTAGAGCGCGAGGAGGAATGCACCAGCGGGAACGCCACCGACGCTCTGCTTCCACTTGTCGTTGCTCATCAGGCGCAGACGGTCAAAGTCGAGGTAGAACGGCCGGCCGACAAAGGCGTCTTTCTTGCGGCTCTCCGCGAAAAGATCAACACTGGCGAGCTGCTTGAGCTCCTCAAGCATGGTCATGGTGCAGTTCCCCCTCGTAAAGGTCCTAGCTACGCGTGTTCGCGAATGACAGCTTCTGTTCCCAGGCCGGCGGGACGACGTCCGGGAGTTTCTGAGGTGTTGGGCTGAGCAGCAGAAGCCGATCAACCTTGGTGGCCCGGCCGCTGTTGTTCTTCCAGATGCGGCTCACCTTGCGGTCCTGTGGGATCTCGTCGGCGATGATCCCGTGCAGGTGCCAGCCCTGGTCTTGCAGCACTTCGTCCCAAACAGCCTGGGCGAGGTTGAGGTCGTCGTCACCGCGGCGGACGTCCCCAATCACGAAGCACACGTAGCCGTCTTCGGCGACGACCTGCTTGAGGTTCGCCGCGACCGACTTCATGAAATCCAGGTAGCGCGTGAGTGAGGCCGAGGCCATGAGTCGCTTGTCGACATCGGAGGATGTCTCACCCAGGAACCAGAGCCGGACCCAGTTGTACTTGCCGTACTTGATCACCTGCAGGTACGGGGGGGAAGTGAAGATCAGCTTCGGACGTCGCTGAACAAGCCATGCCGGTGCTGCGGTCGTAGCGTCATGCACCCAGCTCTTGCCACCCTCGCGCTTGGCTGTCGGCAGCTCCAGACGTTCCAACCGGGTCCGCAACATGGCGAAGACGTCGACCTCAGGCCGTACGAGGCCGTGCTCCTTGATGTACTTCGCCACGTAGCCAGGGGCCATTGCGAACGTGTTCGGCATGCTGATCGAGAAGCCCCGCGGACCGAGCTTGTTGTGGTTGGCGTGGAGCATCCCCAGGATCGTTGCAATCCAGAAGCAGTCAGTGTCGTTCGTCCGGTCCAGTTGCTCCCTGAGCCAAACTAGCTGCCGCAGCGTCTTGTCGCTGTAGAGCATGGTGATGTTGGCAGGCTCGTTGGCGATCGACACAGTGCGCGGGGAGTAGCCGTCCTCGAGATCGGCGAGCCGCTTGAGCAGAGCGCGCTTGCTCGGCACCCGGGTCTTGGCATGCGAGAGGACCACTGCCAGTGGGTTGGCGTCGCTGCCGTATCCGCGTCGGCCCTGAAGAACGGCTTCGAGTGCTACGGTTCCACGGCCAGAGAACGGGTCATAGACGGACTCGCCTGGTTGGGTGAGCCAGTCGATGAAGAAGTGGGCCAGCTGCGGCGGGAACATGGCGAAGTAGCTGCACAGACTGTGCAGTGGATGGCCCCACCGCCGAGGGGCAGAGCGCCACTGCAGCGGAAGGTCCTGGATTTGGTAGCTCGCGGAAACGCCCATGCCCCTGATCATGTAGTACCGGTGCAGTCGCAGGCCAGTACGAGGGCCTGGGCGCACTGATACTACATTCCGTGACCCGATCAGTGCATAGAGATCCGAAATTATGAACACCGACGTTCAGCTCATTACTCGGGCAGCTCCATCGGACGCCTGGGGGCGTTCAAAGCCACCAGGCCCGACGAAGCCAGCGCACACCGCTGTTCGACCGGTACGACTGACCGCCCGACCAGTGGAGTGGGCGTCACGCTGGTCGGACTGTGGTCCACACCTGGTCCACACGCGATGATCCAAAGCGGCACAGGCGCGGTTCGGAGTGAGACAGGGCACACGACGAAGGGGCGCCCCTGAGGAGGGGCGCCCCTTCTGGTCAGCACGTTCGCTGACCTGTGGCGGTGGGTGTGGGATT
Organism: Streptomyces sp. NPDC058701; assembly: GCF_042715295.1. Taxonomy (NCBI): domain Bacteria; kingdom Bacillati; phylum Actinomycetota; class Actinomycetes; order Kitasatosporales; family Streptomycetaceae; genus Streptomyces; species Streptomyces sp. NPDC058701. Next base: position 103,094 of record NZ_JBHXSY010000006.1, read on the forward strand.
TGAACCCACGGTGACATCGCTGCCACGACGGTTTTCAAGACCGTTCCCTTAGGCCGCTCGGGCAACCCACCTGGCCGGTACAGAGTACCGGGCTGTGGAGGGCGCCGGGGCGGGTGCGGAATCAGGCGGTCTGGGCCTTGTCGTAGGCCGCCTTCGCCTCGTTGCCGAAGTACGGGCCGTACATGCGGTTCGGCAGGAAGGTGTAGCCGAAGCTGTTCACCGAGACCTGGGTGCCCAGGCCGGTGGCCTCGTTGAAGTCCTGGAACCAGGGACCGCCGCTGGAACCGCCCGTCATGTTGCAGGCCAGGCCGTGGTCCTTCGTCAGGAGGAAGTCCTTGCCGCTGTTGCCGCTGCAGTAGACGAGTTTCGTGCCGTCGTACGGGGCCGCGGCGGGGAAGCCGAAGGCGTACATCCTCTTGTTGTAGCCGCCGTTGAAGAGGATGCCCTGCGCTCCCACGACTTGGGAGAGCGTCTGTCCGTTCAGCGGAGCGACGACGGCCAGGCCGACGTCCATGTTCATGTCCTCGCTCGCGGCCCACTGGTCGGTGGCGAACGTCTTGGTCGCCGACCACTGGCCGTAGGGTGCGGTGCCGTTGTTGTAGGCGGGGACGAAGACCCAGTTCGTGTGCCAGGCTCCCTGGTACTTCACGCAGTGTCCGGCCGTCATGACCGTGCTGCCGTTGGCACTGGTGATCGAGTTGCCGGAGCAGGAAGCGGTCCGACCCCCCATCGTGAAGAAGACGCGGCCCGAGGTCTTCACGACCGCGCCGCCGCCGGTCCAGGCACCTCCCGCCTGCGGGAAGGCCGTGGGGGAGACCGTGCCGGACACGGGGGTCGCGGCCGTCGGTTCGATGGCCGTGGGGCGGGCCGCAGCCGAGACGACGGGGACGCGGGACGGGCCGGGGACCGCCGTGATGTCGAGCGCGGTCGCCCCGCGCATGCGCTCCGCGGTCCAGAAGCCCGGGGCGTGCTGCTGCCGGAAGGACGCTGAGACGGGTGTGCCTGCGGCGGCCACGGGGGCCGCCGCCGTCAGGGCGCCCGCGATCAGGGCGCCTGCCGATAAGACGACGGACAAGACGGTGCGATGACGATTCACGCAGGACTCCTTCTGCCGTGCCCGGACCGGGGCAGGGTGGGGGTGAAGAACGGTCGGTGCGGATCGGCTCTGCGCGGTGCGGCTTGCCGGGGCAGAGTGGCACGGTCGCGCGTCGATGTCAGGAGGCAGTCGGAACGTTCGGTCGGTTCTGGCCACCAATTGGCCAACTCCATGCCGTGCCGGGGTCATACGGTGAGCAGTACGCCCACGTACGAGGCCCCGGCCACCACCACCCAGGCGCCGAGTCCCAGAGCCGCCGCCCGTCCCCCCGTACGGGCAAGCGTCGGCAGGTGCACCGCGCTCCCCAGCCCGAACAGGGCCGCCGCCAGCAGTGCCTCCTGCGCGGTGTGCGCCCACTCCAGGGCCGCGTCGGGCAGCGCCCCCGTGGCCCGCAGCGCTGCCGCCGCCAGGAACCCGGCCACGAACAGCGGTACGGGAGCCGGCCGGCGCCCCGCTGCGGTGCGGACCTCGCGCCGCCGGGCCCGTACGGAGAAGGCCACGGCGGCCACCAGCGGGGCGAGCAGCGCCACCCGCATCAGCTTGACCAGGACCGCCTCGCCGAGCGCACCGGGGCCGGCGGTCTGCGCGGTCGCCACCACCTGGCCGACGTCGTGGACGCTCGCCCCCACCCACTGCCCGAAGGCGGGATCGGAGAGCCCGAGCGGGCTCTGGAGCAGCGGCAGGACCGCGATGGCGAGCGTGCCACACAGCGTCACCAGCGCCACCGACGCGGCCACGTCCTCCTCGTCGCTGCCGGACACCTCGCTGACCGCACCGATCGCCGAAGCTCCGCAGATCGAGTATCCGGTGGCGATCAACAGCGGCTGATCACCCGGGAGTCCGAGCCTGCGGCCCAGCCAGAGCGTGCCGAAAAAGGTGGCCGCGACGACCCCGGCGACCATGGCCACCGTGGCCCAACCCAACCGCAGCACCTGGTCCAGGCCCAGCCCGAGGCCGAGCAGGACGATGCCGATCCGCATGAGCCTCCGGCCCGCCAGCGAGAGCCCGGGGCGGGCGGGTCCCCGTACGAAGCCCCGGAGGCCGGGCAGGTGTGCCGCGGCGATGCCCAGCACCACGGCGGCGGTGAGCATCGGCACGGCGGGCAGCGCCCGGTGGATGAGCCAGCCCGCCAGCGCACCGCCGGCGGCCGCCGCCAGGCCGGTCCAGGGACCCGGTGTTTCACGTGAAACAGTGCGGACCGCCGGCGCCCCCCGGGGGCGGTGGAGGAGCGCCATCAGTCGACGGGGAGCGTGTAGGAGCGGCGGATGCTGGTGCCCAGGCGGGACACGTCGGCGCCGTACACATGGACGGATATCGCCTTGGTGGAACAGGAGTTGCGGACCTGATGGATGTCACCGGGCGGGGCGAAACCGCACACTTCGCCCTGCCCGTTGACCACGTCCTCCGTGGCCACCAGCCGGGCCGTTCCGGTGCCGGGCGCCAGCCGGTAGCGCCGCTCGCTCTCCTCGCCCTGGTGTACTCCGGCCACGCACCACGACACGTGGTCGTGGATGCAGGTCTCCTGGCCGGGCAGCCACACCAGGGCCACCACGGAGAAGCTGCCGTCGGACTCGGCGTGCAGGATGTGCTGCCGGTACCGGTCCGGGGACCCCTCGCTCTGGGCCGGGGTCAACAGGTCGGGAGCGCCCAGATGCGGCGCGAGGCGTTCGCCGACCAAGTACGCGGTCAGGTCGGGAGCCAGGCCCCGGTCCACGACCGTACGGATCTCGCTGACGAGGGCGGCCATCCTCGTGGTGGGAGGAGCCGACGTGGTGGTGGTCATGTCGGCAGGGTCCTGCGGACATTGCATCACGTCCAACGACAGTTGTGACCCGAAAACCCAAGCAGCGCTTATGGGTTGGTCAGCAGCCGACCCGGTTCGCCGCGACACGCTTCAATGCGTCGAGCACCACGGCCGTCGCCGGGACACGCAGGTGGTCCCGGTAGACGTAGGCGGCGATGTGGCGGCGGGCGGCGGGCTGGAGCGCCCGCCCGCAGACCCGGTTGAGGGACAGGGAGGGCAGCACCAGCGCGGGCATCATCGCCACGCCCAGACCCTGCGCCACGAGGCTCTGCACCACGAGGTTGTCGTCGGTCGCGAAGCGGATGTCGGGTACGAAGCCCAGCTCGGCGCATTCGTGCAGCAGGTTCGCCCGGCAGCGCGGGCAACCCGCGATCCATCGCTCCCCGGCGAGGTCGGCCAGTTGCACGGCGCGCCGCCGGGCCAGCGGGTGGCCCGTCGGGAGCAGCACCGTCAGCTGGTCCTCCAGCAACCTGACCTCGGCCACCTCCTCCGGGATCTCCTCGTGCAGCCCCGGATAGGTGAAGGCCAACGTGATGTCGCACTCCCCGCGCTCCAGCCTGCGCAGGGAGTCCGGGGGCTCGCCCTCCAGCAGTTCCACCTGGATGCCGGGGTGGTCCTTGTCCAGGCCGCTCAACGCCTCGGGAACCAGGGTGGCGTTGGCACTGGGGAACCCGCACAGCCGCACCCGGCCGGTGCGCAGGCGGGCGTACGCCTTCAGCTGCGACTCGGCCGCGGAGAGGCTGCCGAGGATGCTCACGGCGTGCCGGGACAGGGACTCCCCTGCCTCGGTGAGCTGCATCCTGCGGCCGACCCGGGTGAACAGCGGGGTGCCGACGGCGCGTTCGAGCGCCTTCATCTGCTGGGTGATGGCGGGTTGGGTGTACCCGAGGACGCGGGCAGCCGCCGAATAGGACCCGGAGGCCACGACCGTGTGGAACGTCCTTATGTGCCGGGAATCGAACACGAGCGAAGCATAAGCGGACATTGGGAGGGGCCGCAGGCGGAATCCCGCCTGCGGCCCCTCCGACGCCCCCCTCAGCCCTCGCTGACGGCTGCCCGTCCCCCGGCTACTTGTCTCCGACCCGCGAGCCGAGCGTGATGTCGACCGTGCTCGGCTTGCCGTCGCGCTGGTAGGTCAGCTTCACCGTGTCGCCGGGCTTGTACGTCCAGATCATGCTGATGAGCGTCGGGCCGCTGTCGACCGGCTTGCCGCCGAACTCCGTGATCAGGTCGCCGGGCTTGAGACCCGCCTTGCCGGCCGGGCCGTTCGGGTCGACCAGATCGTTGGCGGGAGCGCCCTGCTCGGAGATCTTGGCGCCCGCGACCTTGGCCTGGAGGTCCACGGAGACCGAGATCACCGGGTACACCGGCTTGCCCGTCTTGATCAGCGACTCGGCGACGTTCTTCGCCTGGTTGATCGGAATGGCGAAGCCGAGGCCGATCGAGCCGGCCTGACCGCCGCCGAAGCCGCCGTTGCCGGCCGACTGGATGGCGGAGTTGATGCCGATGACGGCGCCGCGGCCGTCGAGGAGCGGGCCACCGGAGTTGCCCGGGTTGATCGAAGCGTCCGTCTGCAGGGCGCTCATGTACGAGTTCTTGCCGCTGGATCCGTCACCCGAGGCGACCGGGCGGTTCTTGGCGCTCACGATGCCGGTGGTGACCGTGTTCGACAGGCCGAAGGGTGCGCCGATCGCGATGGTGGCGTCGCCGACCGCCACCTTCTCGGAGTCGCCGAGCGGCAGCGGCTTGAGGCCGGCCGGCGGGTTCTTCAGCTTGAGCACCGCCACGTCGTAGCCCTGGGCGCGGCCCACGACCTCGGCCTCGTACTTCTTGCCGTCGGAGAAGGTCGCGGAGAGCTTGCCGCCGTTCGCGGCGGAGGCCACGACGTGGTTGTTGGTGAGGATGTGGCCCTGCTGGTCGTAGACGAAGCCGGTTCCGGTGCCGCCCTCGCCATCGCCGGCCGAGGCCTCGATGGTGACCACGCTGGGCAGCGCGCCGGACGCCAGCCCCGCAATGGAGCCCGCCTCGCGCTTGAGGTCCTTGGGGGTGTTGCTCGCACTGATCGTGGTCGAGCCGGTGCCGCTGTTGCTGCGGTCGGCCGCCCAGTAGCCGACGCCGCCACCGATGCCGCCCGCGAGCAGGGCCGCGACGAGGACGCCCGCGATCAGGCCGCCCTTGCCCTTCGGCTTGGGCGACGGAGTGCCGTCGGCGCCCGGCGGGGTGCCCCAGCCGCCGCCGTGGCCGCCACCGCTGTAGGCCGGGACGGTGGGCGGCGGGGGCGGCCAGCCCTCGGCACCGTGCGCGGCCGGGCCGGGGCCCTGGCCGTAGGCCGGACCCTGTGCCTGGGGACCCTGGCCGTAGCCCTGACCGTGACCGTAGCCCTGGCCCTGGCCCTGGCCCTGGGGAGCCTGGTCGTACGCGGGAGCCGACGGCTGGGCGTACGCCGGGGCGGGGTGGGCCGGCGCGGGCGGGATCTGCTGCGTCGGCTCCGTCCCCGGCGGGATCGTCGGCGGCAGCTGCTGGGTCACCGGCTCGGAGACGGGCGGGACCGGCGCGGAAGCTGGCTGCGGCGCCGGGGCCGCCGCCTGCGTCTCGGAGGCCGGAGCAGGTGGTACGGACGGGGCCGCGGGGTACTGGGGGGCCGCGGTGCCCTCGTTCTCGTTGCTCACAGCGCTCTCTCCTCGTCACACACGGCTTCGGCAATCTTTGGCGATATCGGTCCGGCTGAACGTTCGACGTGCCGTACAAGTTCCTGGGCAAAGCCTTTCCCATGACCCGTCAGAGCACTGTAAGCCGGACCTGTGAGTCTCCCCGCATTCTTTATATCTGACATTTCAGACAGCCGACAGGACCCGGCCCCTCCGCCCCGCACCCGCTCGATGGCACCATGACCCGGTGACCCACGCAACGCCGCGCACCATCCAGGTCGTCGCCCACCGCGGCGCCTCGGAGGATGCCCCCGAGCACACCCTGGCCGCCTACCGCAAGGCCATCGAGGACGGCGCCGACGCCCTCGAATGCGACGTACGGCTCACCGCCGACGGCCATCTGGTCCTGGTCCACGACCGCCGGGTGAACCGCACCTCCAACGGCCGGGGCGCCGTCTCGGCCCTGGAACTGGCCGATCTCGCCGCGCTCGACTTCGGCTCCTGGAAGGATCGCGAGGAGTCCCCGGACTGGGACTCCGACCCCGAGCGCACCTCGGTCCTCACCCTGGAACGCCTCCTTGAGCTGGTCTCCGACGCCGGACGCCCGGTCCAGCTGGCGATCGAGACGAAGCACCCGACCCGCTGGGCCGGACAGGTGGAGGAGCGGCTCCTCTTCCTCCTCAAGCGCTTCGGCCTGGACGCCCCGCCCGCCACGGGCCCGCACCCGGTCCGGGTCATGAGCTTCTCCGCTCGCTCCCTCCACCGGGTGCGGGCAGCCGCTCCGACCGTCCCGACGGTGTTCCTGATGCAGTTCATCTCGCCCCGGATGCGGGACGGGCGGCTGCCCGCCGGAGTGCGGATCGCCGGCCCCGGGATGCGGATCGTGCGCAACCACCCCGCCTTCATCCGCAAGCTTCAAGCCGCAGGGCACTCCGTTCACGTATGGACGGTGAACGATCCGGAAGACGTTCGACTGTGCGCTGATCTGGGCGTGGAAGCAATCATCACGAACAGACCCCGCCAAGTTCTGTCACAACTAGGACGCTGACGTCCCGTTTTGCACTCCTGCCACCCTCGGCCCTTTCGTAACAGGGAGTGCACCGGCGCATCCGCTTCGCAACCGACCGCCGTGAGTGCATCAGCGGCCACCGCTACGGCGGTTTCCGGTCCAGGCCAATGGGGCATCCAGACCATGCGTGGGGCTAAGGAGGTTCCGGGGGTGGCGTTGGTGGTGGCACAAGAAGTGCCCACGTCGTCGTGCATGGTCGTACGCCATGGCCCTGCTGGCGTGGGCGAGGCGAGGCACCGGATGCGCGAGGAATTGCGTCTCTGCGGGGTGCCCGAATCGGTCGTGGACGATGCCGTACTGATCGTTTCCGAACTGCTCAGCAACGCCTGTCGACACGGCAGGCCGCTGGGTTCGCGGGAGATCGGCGACGGGGAGGTACGCGCCGCATGGCGCGTCGACGGGGCGGGGCGGCTGACGGTCGAGGTCACGGACGGGGGCGGGCCCACTCGCCCTGTCCCGGCCACGCCTTCGGTCACCGCGCGCGGCGGCCGGGGGCTGAACATCATCAGCGCCCTGGCTCAGACCTGGGGTGTCCGGGACGGAGCGGCGGGTGAGGTCACCGTCTGGGTGGTCGTTGCCTGCGGGGCCCGGCACGACGATTTCGCTACGCGCGTTGCGCCCCCGGCGATCGACTTCGGCACGGCCTTCGACGAACTGGATCCCTGACGGCGGAAGTGACCGAGTGGCAACCGTCGCCCGGTCAGAACCGATCACAGCCGACAACAACCCGCACCCAACGGTGCGGAGAGCAGTACGGCCCGCGACAGAAGCGGCCGTCCGGGAGCGCACACCGACCGTGCTCCCGCCCGCACCCACCGGTCCCGGCGGTACGAACGGCTAGGCTCGCGCCAGACACGACGCCGTACCGCCGCAACCGGGAGACACCCACGATGGCCAAGAAGCGCCCCGCAGCCAAGACTGCAAAGCCGCAGCTCAACAACGGTGAGATCCCGGTGGTGGGCGCTCGCGAGCCCTGCCCCTGCGGATCCGGGCGCCGCTACAAGGCCTGTCACGGCGCGGCCGCCGCGCACGCCGTCACCGAGCACGTGCAGCGCCCCTTCGAGGGTCTGCCGGGCGAGTGCGACTGGGTCGCGCTGCGCGAGCTGGTTCCCGCGGCCACCGTGCCGCTCACCCTCAAGGGCGGCCTGCCCGAGGGTGTCCCTTCCGTCACGCTGGTGACCGTACTGCCCCTGGCATGGCCGGCTCTGCGCCGCGAGGACGGGTCCGTACTGCTGGGCCTGCAGAACGAGTCCTCCTCCGGGGACCTCGGACGCGACATGGCCGACACCCTGGAGCGCGCACTCGCCGCGGAACCGGGCACTCCCGTTCCGGCCCGCCGGGTTCCCGCCGAAGGCCCGCGACTTCAGGACCTCCTGGACACCGACGGCGGTTTCGAGCCGGTTGTCCACAGCGGATTCGAATTCTGGATTCCGGAATCGGAGAGCGCGCAGAGCGCCTCCCCGGAGATCGCCGCCTCCCTCGAGCGCGCGAACGCGGCGGCCATTCCCACCGTCAAGCTGGCCGGCGTGGACGCGGCCTACTGGTGCGAGACGCCGGACAAGAACCACCTGCGCTGGGTCATGCCGCACCCCGAGGAGAAGCTCCTCGATGCGCTCGCGCGACTGCACGCCGCCGGCACCTCCTCGCTGGGCGAAGGCACCAGGCTGGTCGGTTCCTTCCGCGCGCACGGCCTGATGGTCCCGGTCTGGGACCTGCCCACCGGCGTCACGGCCGACGACGTCGAGAAGCCCGCCGCCGAGCTCGCCGAGCGGCTGGCCACGGCTCTGGCCACGGACGCCCCGCTGACCACCGAGGAGCGCCGGGCGCGCGGCGGGCTCACCAACCGCCAGGTGACCCTCAGCTGACCCCGGCACCCGTGCGGGACCGGTGACCGGAGTCACAACTCCCGCTAATCGTCTGCAAATCGCTGTCTGAATATCAGAGATCGAATTTGCGAACAGGCGATCTCTTGTTACCGTTCTTGTAGCCCGGTCGCTGGTGCATCCCCCGTCGCCAGCGACCGGGCGCTTGATTTTCGGCGGTGCTCAACCGTCGGACGGTGCCGGTGAGTTGCTCCCGGACCGCAGCAGCAACTCGCCTTCATCATCCGGAACTGCAAACTCCGCTACGGCGGAGTAGCTTTCCGGCGCACCGGCGGAGTCGTCCCTCGGCGTCTCGCACAGCCCGGGCTCGTCTCCCGCCCCGACCGCGCACCGGATCTGCACCGTGCGCCCTGCCGGACCCATCACCGAGAGCACGGCATCGAGCGCGCGACCACTCGTGTTTCGGTAGTAACTGCGGCCCCACGTACGCCCTTCGCCGACGAGCACGCAGGTCTGCGCCTCCACACCGTGGGGCGAGGACACCTCGGGCCCGCAGCTGGAGTCCGTACGGGGCTGCTCGGCCGGCCCGGGCCCGGGACGCCCGCGGCCGGACACCGCGGCCGGGCCGGAGGGAGGCGCGGATGCCGCGCGCGGGGCGTTCGAGAGCCCGAGCGTCGAGAGCAGGCCGCCGCCTTTCCCGTCGTCCTGACCGGCGATATCCGGGCCTGCGATCGCACCGGCGAGCGGGAGCGACAGGATGATCAGCACACCGGCGCCGATACCGATCAGGCGGAGATTCATTCGCCGAAGATAGCGATCCGGGAATGGGGCGCGGAGAGCCCCGCGCCCAATTCCCTTGCAAACTCGTTCCGCTGGCACCCGTACGAGTGATCCGCCCGGTCCCGGAAGGGTCAGTACGCGAGCCTGCTGCCGCCGCCGGGGGCTCCGCTGCTCGCCTCGACCAACGCGTCCACGACGGCCTCGACCTCGGGCAGCCAGGGGGCCCGCCCCGCCCCCTCCGCTTCTGCCGCGCGCGTCAGCCTGGGCCGGGTCCGGGGCTGCGGCTCCGGGCGCGGTTCCCGTTCCCAGCGGACCTGCCCGCCGCCGGACGCGGCCGAGGGCGGCAGCAGCACGTACCCCCCCTCACCGTGGAAGCGCAGCGAGGACGGCACGTGGTCCTTGGCGTAGAGCAGCTCGCCGAGCCGCTCCAGGGAGTACGGCGCCACCAGCAGCGACCACCGGGTGGGCGTGGCCACGACCGGCCCGAGCCGCAGGCCCTGCGCGTCCAGCCGTACGAGGGCCTGCGCGCCGGCGGCCGCCGGCAGGCTCACGGCGCACGGGGCGGCCCCACCGGTGGCCAGCAGGACGGGGGCGGTGGGCCGGTTGGTCCACCACCAGGTGATCATCCGGGGATCGGTGGTGGCGGCGAGGAGCCCCGGGTCGAAGGGGTGCGCGCCGGGGACGACGCAGTCGGGGTCGGGGCAGGCACACCGCGATCCGTCCGCGGCCGACCGGCCGATGCCGGGCAGAACGGGCCACCGCCACGTGGTCGCGCAGCTCAGCGCGGCGTCGAGGAGATCCGGCGCGCCTCCGCGTCCTGGGGCCGGGCGCAGGGATGGAAACCGATCGCGGAGCCGCTGGAGACGCTTTCCGAGGATCTCGCGCATGAGCGCTCGTTCCTTTCCGTTGAACGCCGAGGGCCACATCACACCATGTAACCGATGTTTCACCGCACGTGCATGTTTCGCGTCACTGTCCGCACTGATCGCACTGATCGCCCTGATCGCCAGAAACGGGTTCACACCGTTCGCGCAGTTTCCTCGCGGTCCGTCGAACATCGACGGGGGGCGAAACGCACCCCACACCCGTTACCGAGACCGGCTGCCGCCGTTTAGGACGACGGCCCGCGCCGGGCGGTTCCCGACGCCCGCCGGGGAGGCCGCGGGAGGTGCCGCGACGCTGCCTGAAGACCGACGGATGGCCGTCGGGAGGCGTCAACTGGCCCCGGACGCTGCCGAATACGTACCCGGGCCCCTGGTGGAGCTCGTCCAGTCGACCGCAAAAACCGTCGGGTTCCAGCTTTTTCCGGCCAAGTTCTAGCCTTGGCTCGACCGTGAGTTGTCGTTCCGCGAACACCAGAATTGGCACCTGGGCAATGCTGGACATGCATCCACGTGTGCGTGTAGATGTGGATTCCTTGATGGCGGCGCAGCACGATCTGGGGGTTTGCGATGCTATATGGCGAATCGCACCAGGTGGAAAGGCGGACGCCATGAGCGCCCCGCATCTGCCGAAAGTGGCTGGAATCGATCCGGCAGTTACCGCGTCACCGCACACTGCGGCGCCCGCACCCCACCGGAGCGCGCCGGCGGCGGCGCCCGCGCCCGCCCCGGGCAGCCTCATCCAGGACCGGCTCGCGGGCATGGTCTCGGACCTCACCACCCTCCACGAACTCACCGAACGCCTGGCCCGCGCCAACGACCTCGACGGCTCCCTCCGCGAATTCCTGCGCGCCGGAGCCGCCCTCGTCGGCGCCCGCCGCGGTCTGATCGTCCTGGAGCCCTCCGACGGACTGGGCCCCACCACGACGATCGGCCTCGGGCTCGGCCACGCCGACCTCGGTCACATCGAGACCGTGCCCCGCAGCGCGACCTCGTACGGCCGCATCCTCGACGGGCTCCCGGATGCCGAGGGCGGCTCCGAGGTGCTCCCCGAACCGGGCGCGCCCGCCGGCACCGGCGGTTTCGCCGTCCCCGTCGACCCCCGCCACCGCGAAGTCGCCGCCCGCCTCGGGTACGCCGCCAGCTACGCGCTGCCGCTCACCGCCGAGGCCACGGGCCGGCTCGGCGCCGCCGTATGGCTCTACGACGAGCAGGCCGAGCCGAGCGACCGCCAGCGCGACCTCGCCGGGCTGTACGTACGGCATGCCGCCGAGCACCTGGCCCGGATGCTGGAGGTGGAGCGCTCCCGCTCCAGCCTGGCCACCGTCGCCGAGGAACTCCTGCCCAGCAGGCTCCCGCGGATCCCCGGCGTCCAGCTCGCCGTTCGCCACCACACCGGGCCGCGCGGCGGCGGGGACTGGTACGACGCCCTGCCGCTGCCCGAGGGTGCCCTCGGCCTGGCCGTCGGCTCCGTCACCGGGTCCGGCCCCAGCGCCGTCGCCGCGATGGGCAGGCTGCGCGCCTCCCTGCGCGCCTACGCGGTCATGGAGGGCGAGGACCCCGTCGCGGTCCTGTCCGATCTGGAGCTGCTGCTGCGCCTGACCGAACCCGCACGCTCGGCCACCGCGCTCTTCGCGTACTGCGAGCCCGCCCAGCGGAAGATCATCCTGGCCGGGGCCGGGCACACCCCGCCGCTGCTCATCGGGGAACGGCGCACCCAGTACGTGGAGACCTCGCTCTCCGCGCCGCTCGGGATGCTGTCCTGCTGGGAGGCGCCGAGCGTGGAAATCGAGCCCGCTCCCGGAGAAACGGTGCTGCTCTACACGGACGGCCTGCTGCGCCGCACCGGTGACCCGATGGACCGGGCCTACGCCCGGCTGCACGCGGCCGCCGTTGGGGTTCCCCGCGCCGTCCGGGACGACCCCGCGGCCCTCTGCGACCACATCGTGCGTACCGTGCTGCCCGAGCAGGAGCCAGCCGGCCTCCCCGAGGACATCGTCCTGCTCGCCGCCCGATTTGAGTGATATGGCACATGCCCTCCGGGTGCCTTCCGCTCACACATACGATGGATGAGGTCCACACCCAGGTCCGTGCCTGTCGTAGCTGAGGAGAAGACGTGGCTGACGAGCTCACCCCGGAGACCCCGGAAGAAGAGCAGCCCAAGAAGAAGCACAAGCAGCGCAAGAACGGTCTGTACCCGGGCGTCAGTGACGAACTTGCCGAAAGCATGCGCACGGGATGGGCCGACACCGAGCTGCACGGCCTGGAGCCGATCCCCCAGGCCGCGCACACCGCCGCGCGCCGGGCCGCCCTGTCCGCGCGCTTCCCGGGTGAGCGCCTCGTCGTCTCCGCGGGCCGCCTGAAGACCCGCTCGAACGACACCGAGTACCCCTTCCGCGCCTCCACCGAGTACGCGTACCTCACCGGTGACCAGACCGAGAACGGCGTCCTGGTTCTGGAACCCACCGGGGAGACCGGCCACAGCGCCGCCGTCTACCTGTTGCCCCGCTCCGACCGGGAGAACGGCGAGTTCTGGCTGTCCGGCCAGGGCGAGCTGTGGGTCGGCCGCCGCCACTCCCTCACCGAGGCCGAGCAGCTGCTGGGGATCCCCGCGCGGGACGTCCGCGAGCTCGCCGAGTACCTCGCCGAGGCCGAGGGCCCGGTCCGCACCGTGCGCGGCCACGACTCCGTCATCGAGTCCGCCCTCACCGACAAGGTGACCAAGGAGCGCGACGAGGAGCTGCGTGTCTACCTCTCCGAAGCCCGAGCGGTGAAGGACGACTTCGAGATCGGCGAGCTGCAGAAGGCCGTCGACTCCACCGTCCGCGGCTTCGAGGACGTCGTGAAGGTGCTCGACAAGGCCGAGGCCACGTCCGAGCGCTACATCGAGGGCACCTTCTTCCTCCGCGCCCGCGTCGAGGGCAACGACGTCGGCTACGGCTCCATCTGCGCCGCCGGCCCCCACGCCTGCACCCTGCACTGGGTCCGCAACGACGGCGATGTCCGCTCCGGAGACCTGCTCCTGCTCGACGCCGGTGTGGAGACCCACTCCCTCTACACCGCCGACGTCACGCGCACGCTGCCGATCAACGGCGCGTACACCGACATCCAGCGCAAGGTCTACGACGCGGTCTACGCGTCCCAGGAAGCCGGCATCGCCGCCGTCAAGCCGGGCGCGAAGTTCCGCGACTTCCACGACGCCTCCCAGCACGTGCTGGCCGAGAAGCTCGTCGAGTGGGGCCTGCTGGAGGGCCCGGTCGAGCGCGTCCTGGAGCTCGGCCTGCAGCGCCGCTGGACCCTGCACGGCACCGGCCACATGCTCGGCATGGACGTCCACGACTGCGCCGCCGCGCGCACCGAGGCGTACGTCGACGGCACGCTGGAGCCGGGAATGTGCCTGACGGTCGAGCCCGGTCTGTACTTCCAGGCCGACGACCTGACCGTGCCCGAGGAGTACCGCGGCATCGGCGTCCGGATCGAGGACGACATCCTCGTCACCGAGGACGGCAACCGGAACCTGTCGGCCGGGCTGCCCCGGACGTCGGTCGAGGTCGAGGCCTGGATGGCGCGCCTCAAGGGCTGACCCCGGCGGCTCGGCGGCCGCAGTCGACCGCGCGGCCGTCACAGCACCCTGCGATGGGCGGGACCCCGAACGGGGCCCGCCCATCGGCGTACCCGCGGCGCGCACGGCCCGGGCGGCTAGGACACCCTCAACAGCGCGCCGTCGCGCCACTTCAGCATCTTGTCGAAGCTCACCACCGCGCCGCGTCCCGGCCGGTTGCGGAAGCGCACGTGGTCGGAGAGTTCCGCGATCAGGTGCAGGCCCCGGCCGTGCTCGGCCAGGGAGGGTCTGCGGCGGGCCACCGTCGCGGCGGGGAAGCCCGGACCCGAGTCGGTCACCTCGATGCGGCAGCAGTCTCCGTCCAGGTAGGCCGTGACGTCGTACGCCCCGGCCCCGTCGTCCGGGGGGCCGCCGCACCCGCCGTGCTCCACCGCGTTCGCACAGGCTTCGCTCAGTGCCAGAGAGAGATCGAAAGAGATGTCCGGGTCCACCCCCGCGGTCTCCATCGTCCCCAGCAGCAGTCGCCTGGCGAGCGGAACGCTCGCGGCTTCGCGCCTCAAGTGGAGAGACCACCAGATGCTCATACGGATACCTATTGCCTCCCTCGGGGAGCGGTAAGCGCCCTGCGGCCGACGGAGCGCGCATTGACCTCGTTCAGCCGATGCGGCACTCCCGGGCCGCGGGGTACGCGGGGCGCGTGCGGCAGCCTGCCCGCAGCGGTGGCGGGGCGAGGGCCGGGGCCCGGGGTGTCCGTGTGCCGGGCGCGGACCGTCCGCACAAGGGGACTCATGGGACCTTCCGGACCTGCCGTATGGAGCGACTGAGCGCAGTGCGATGATGACCGGGCCATGACTGCCCCCCACGCGACGCACGCCGGAGTCGGCCTCCGGCTGATCCGGGCCGCGGTGTTCACCGCGGTCTGCGTCGTGCTGTCCGCGGCAGGGCACGCCCTGGCATCCTGCGCGACCGTGCCCTGGTGGTCACTGTGCATCGGCTTCGTCGCGGTGTTCTCGATTGCCGCCCCGCTCGCGGGACGCCGGCGCACCCTGCCCGGGCTCGCCGCCGGTCTCACCGCCGGACAGCTCGCCCTGCACGTGTTGTTCGGCCTCGGCCAGCACGGTGCCGCCGCCGCGCAGGCGCCGACGCCGAGCGCCGCCGACGCCTCGCTCGCGACGCTCGCCGCCCGGCTGGTGTGCGGCGGCAACTCCATACCCGTCAGCCCCGCTGACGCCCGGCAGATCCTGGAGACCGCCGGTCTCGACCCGGCCGCGCTCGCCGCCCAAGCCGCGGTGCAGGGCCACGGGGCGCACGCGCACCTCAGCCAGGCGGCCGCTGCGGCGCCCGACACCGGCCTGTTGAGCCCGGCCATGCTGGCCGGGCACCTGCTGGCCGCGCTCGGCGCGGGCTGGCTGCTCGGCCGGGGCGACGCCGCGCTGTTCCGGCTCGTGGACCTGTCCCGGCTGTCCCGCGAAGCCGCACCCGTACGACCGCTGCGTGCCGCGCTGGCCTTCGTACGCGCCCTCGGCGCCGGGCTCGCGGGCACGGCCTCCCGTACACCGCGGACCCGGCGGACCGGTTCCGCGCCCGACCCGTCCACCGGCCGGGCGGCCCTCCAGCACACGGTGATCAGGCGCGGGCCCCCCGGGGCGCTCGCCCTCGCAGCCTGACGCGGCACCCCCCTCCCCGAAACCGGGGCGGGAGCACCGGTGCCGCGAACTCCGTGCGCGCCCGCGTGCGGAGCCAACGCCACCCTGCTTCCGTGGAGTGTTTCTGCCGTGAAGACCTCTCGCGTCTCCTTCGCCGCCGCCCTCGCCGCCGGTACCGTCCTGGTCCTGTCGGGCCCCGCCTTCGCGCACGTCAGCGTGCAGCCCGGCGAGGCCACCAAGGGCGGCTACGCGACGATCAACTTCAAGGTGCCCAACGAGCGCGACAACGCCTCGACGACCCAGCTCGAGGTCAACTTCCCGGTCGACCAGCCGCTCACGTCCGTCATGCCGCAGGACATCCCGGGCTGGACCGTGAAGGTCGAGACCAGCGACCTCGACAAGCCGCTCACCGTGCACGGCAAGCAGATCACCAAGGCCGTCACCAAGGTGACCTGGTCGGGCGGCAAGATCGAGTCCGGCAAGTTCCAGCAGTTCCCGCTCGCCGTCGGCAAGCTCCCCGAGGACGCCGACCAGATGGTCATCAAGGCGATCCAGACCTACGACAACGGCGAGGTCGTCCGGTGGATCGAGGAGGCCAAGGAGGGCGCCGCGGAACCGCAGAACCCCGCGCCCGTCCTGAAGCTGACCGCCGCCAAGGCCGACGACCACCACGACGGCGGGGACAAGAAGGCCGACGACGCCAAGAACGCCGACAAGGACACCAAGGCGGGCCACGACGAGGCCGCGTCCGAGCACGGCTCCGACACGACCGCGCGGGCCCTCGGCATCACGGGCATCGTGGTCGGGCTCGGCGGTGTCGCCTTCGGCATCGCCTCACGCCGGCGCTCGGCCTGACCTGACGTACCCGCGGGCACTGCCCTTCGGACCATCCGTACTTTCCCCGATCCCAGGGACACCTCCTCATGCGCACCACTCGTGTGACGGTCGCCGCTCTCGCAGCGGCGGCCGCACTCACCCTCACCGCCTGCGGCGGTGAGACCGCCAAGACCGGTTCGGTCACCCAGATCTCCGGCGGCCAGAACGGCGCGAAGGCCGCGACCGTTCTGGACCGCCCCTTCGCCAAGCCGGAACTCGTCCTCACGGACACCAACGGCAAGCCGTGGAACCTGCGCGAGCAGACCAAGAACAAGCCGACCCTCATCTACTTCGGCTACACCCACTGCCCGGACGTGTGCCCGCTGACGATGAGCAACATCGCCGTGGCCAAGAAGGCGCTCCCCAAGGCCGACCAGGACAACCTCCAGGTCGTCTTCGTCACCACCGACCCCGCACGGGACACTCCCGAGTCCCTCGCTCCGTGGCTCCGATCCCTCGACCCGGCCTTCACCGGGCTGACCGGGGACTTCGCCGCCATCCAGGCCGCCGCACGCTCGCTCGGCATCGGTATCGAGGCCGCCACGACGGGACCCGACGGCAAGGTCGTCTCCATGCACGGAGCCCAGGTCATCGCGTTCTCGCCCAGGACCGACGAGGGCTACGTCCTCTACGGCGAGGGGACCACCGTCGACGACTACACCAAGGACCTGCCGAAGATCATCAAGGGAGAGAACCCGTGACCGCCCGCACCACCCGTACCCTCGCCGTCGCCCTCTCCCTGACGGCCGCGCTCGCCATATCCGGCTGTTCCTCCGACGCGGACCAGCCCGCGATGAAGGTCAGCCAGGGCTTCATTCCCGAACCGGTGAACGACGAGATGGCCGGCGCGTTCATGGTCATCAAGAACGGCTCCGCGACCGCCGACAAGCTCACCGGCGTCTCCTCCCCGCTCTCCGACGATCTCCAGATCCACGAGACGAAGGACCAGAAGATGCAGCAGGTCCCGTCCCTGGACGTGCCTGCCAACGGCGAGCTCCGACTGGAGCGCGGCGGGAACCACGTCATGTTCATGGGCCTGAAGAGCACTCCGAAGGTCGGCGAGAAGGTCACCGTCGAGCTGCGCTTCGAGAAGGCCGGCCCCGTGAAGGCCGAACTCGACGTGAAGGAACGGACGTACACCGCGCAGAACTCCAACGCCCACTGACGGACCGAGGAACCGACACGCCATGACGGCCACCGCCCCCGCACCTTCCGCGGCCCGCGTCCATGCCACGGCACTCCTGCCGCGGCTCGCGCTGGTCCTCGCAGCCCTGCTGGCAAGCCTGTTCACCGCGGCCTCCCCGGCCGCGGCGCACGCCGCACTCACCGCGAGCGACCCCAAGGAAGGGGCGGTGGTCGCCACGGCCCCCGCACAGGTCTCGCTCTCCTTCTCGGAGCAGGTCGCCATGGGCGACGACTCCATCCGCGTACTGGACCCCCAGGGCAGGCGGGTGGACACCGGCGAACTGCGCGACATGTGCAGCGGACACATCATTCGCTACGGCACCGCCCTGAACTCCGGCCTGCCCGAAGGGACGTACACCGTCGCCTGGCAGGCCGTCTCGGCCGACAGCCACCCCATCTCCGGCGCCTTCACGTTCTCCATCGGCGCACCCTCGGCCACCAACGTCACGCTCCCCACCCGGGAGGCCGGCGGCGGCCCCGTCGGCATCGCGTACGGGATCGCGCGCTACGCCGCCTACGCCGGATTCACCGTCCTCGTCGGCGGCGCCGCCTTCATCCTGCTCTGCTGGCGCCGGGGCGCCGCCGCGCGGCCGCTCCAGAAGCTCGTCGTGCGGGCATGGGTCACTCTGACCGCGGCCACCCTCGCGATGCTGGTCCTGCGCGCTCCGTACACCGGGTCCGGGCAGTTCGCCGACGCCTTCGACCTCGCCGGGATGAAGACGGTGCTGGAGACGAAGACCGGTGCCTCGCTCGTCTCCCGGCTGCTCCTGCTCGGTGCCGCCGCCCTGTTCATCGCGGTCCTCTTCGGTGTCTACGCACGGCGCCAGCAGGGCGCCGGAACCGCCGGTGAGGACAAGGACACCAGCGACCTCACCTTCGGCCTGGCGATCGGCGGCGCCGTGGTCTCGGGCGGCATCGCCGCGACCTGGGCCCTGTCCGAGCACGCCTCAACCGGGATCCAGCCGGGCATCGCCATGCCGGCGGACATCCTGCATCTCCTCGCCGTCGCCACCTGGCTCGGCGGTCTCACCGCCCTGCTCGTCGCCCTGTACAAGGTTCCGGGGATCGAGAGCGAAGCGGTACGGCGGTTCTCGAGGGTGGCGTTCGTCAGCGTGGTGGTGCTCGCGGTCACCGGCGTGTACCAGTCCTGGCGCCAGCTCGGCAGCTGGTCCGCCCTGACCGGGACGGACTACGGACGGCTGCTGCTCCTCAAGGTCGGCCTCGTCGCCGTCCTGGTCGGCATCGCCTACGTGTCCCGTCGGTGGACCGGTCGGTTGCTCGACGGGCCGCCGGACGCGGAGCGGGGGAACGAGCGGGCTCTCGCACCGCTCGTTGTTTCACGTGAAACAACAGGCGGTGTTTCACGTGAAACCGAGGGCGTTTCACGTGAAACGGAGGCCGTGACCTCTCCGGCCGACCCGAAGCGCGCCGCCCAGCTCGCCCGACAGCACGCCGCCCGGGAGACGGCACGCGAGAAGCAGGTCCGCGACGCCGATCCGGACCGCGCCGGACTGCGCCGCTCGGTGCTCGCCGAGGCGGGTGTGGCCGTGGTCCTGCTGGCCGTCACCACGGTGCTCACGAGCACCGAGCCGGGCCGCGCGGTGGAGCGCGAGGCCGGGCGCGGCTCCACCTCCACTGCCGTTCCGGACCGCGCGGTCAAGATCACCCTGCCGTTCGAAACCGGTGGCCCGAGCGGCAAGGGCGACGTCCGGCTCGAACTCGACCCGGGCCGGGTGGGCGCCAACACTCTGCACGTCTGGGCCGACTCCCCCGACGACCAGCCGCTCGACCTCCCCGAGGTCAAGGTCGCCTTCACCCTCCCGGCCAAGGATGTCGGGCCGTTGCCGCTCGTTCCCGACCGCGCCGCGCCGGGGCACTGGACGTCCTCCGGGGTACAACTTCCGCTGGCCGGAGAATGGCGCATCGACGTGACCCTCCGTACCTCCGACATCGACCAGACGACCGTCCAGAAGACCGTGAAGATCGGCTGAACAGCGTGACCGAGAGCACCCCCGACATCGAGATCTCCCGACGACGCCTGCTCGGCACCGTCGGCGCCGCGGGCGCCGCGGGGCTCGCGCTCGGCGCCGCCGGTGGCGCCTTGGCGCACGCGGCCGCGGCCGACGCGGGAACGGCGCCCCCCGGCGGTTCCGCCGGGAGCCTGTCCTCCCTCGGTGCCACCCAGGTCGCCTTCCACGGCGACCACCAGGCCGGCATCACCACACCGCTGCAGGCCAAGGGACATCTCATCGCCTTCGACCTCGCGGCGGGCGCGGGCCGCACGGAGGCCGCCGCGCTGCTGCGGCGCTGGTCCGACACAGCACGGCTGCTCATGGCGGGCAAGAGCGCCCCGGACGCCGACACGGGCATCGCCCTCGATGCCGGCCCGTCCTCCCTCACCGTCACCTTCGGCTTCGGCCACTCCTTCTTCGAACGGACCGGCCTCACCGGCCGTCGTCCCGTCGCCCTCGACCCGCTGCCGGACTTCTCCTCCGACCGGCTCGACGAGCGCCGCAGCAACGGCGACCTGTGGGTCCAGATCGGCGCGAACGACGGACTCGTCGCCTTTCACGCCTTGAGGGCTCTGCAGCGGGACGCCGGGCAGGCGGCCCGTGTCCGCTGGCAGATGAACGGCTTCAACCGGTCCCCCGGGGCCACCGGCACCCCGATGACCGCACGCAACCTCATGGGGCAGATCGACGGCACCGGAAACCCCAAGCCCGCCGAGCCCGATTTCGACCGGCGCATCTTCGTGCCGGGCACGGGTCCCGGTCCGGCCGAGCACGCCTGGATGGCCGGCGGCTCGTACGCCGTCGTCCGGCGCATCCGCATGCTCCTCGACGACTGGGACAAGCAGTCGCTCGCCCGGCAGGAGCAGGTCATCGGCCGGAACAAGGCAACCGGCGCCCCGCTGACGGGTGGCAGCGAGACCACCGAGCCGGAGCTCACCAAGATCGGCGCCGACGGGAAGCCGGTCATCGCGGCCAACGCCCACGCGCGGATCTCCGCGCCCGAACAGAACGGCGGGGCGGCCATGCTGCGGCGCCCGTTCTCCTTCCACGACGGGATCGACGCGGACGGCGCTCCCGACGCCGGGCTCCTGTTCGTCTGCTGGCAGGCCGATCCGCTCCGCGGGTTCGTCCCGGTCCAGCGAAAGCTCGACCGGGGGGACGCGCTGTCGGAGTTCATCCGGCACGAGTCCAGCGGCCTGTATGCCGTCCCGGCCGCTCCCCGTTCCGGGGAGTACGTGGGGCAGCGGTTGCTCGAAGGATGAACAGCGCCGCGGCGTGGAGCACCCCGGCACTAGGCTGATCACATGACGGCCACGCGCTTCACCTATCTCGGTCCCGAGGGCACTTTCACCGAGGCCGCCCTCCGTACGCTGCCGGAAGCCGCGACCCGGGAACTGGTCCCGATGGTCTCGGTGCCGGCGGCACTGGACGCGGTGCGCAACGGCGAGGCCGCGGCCGCGCTCGTCCCGATCGAGAATTCGGTGGAGGGCGGGGTCACCGCCACCCTCGACGAGCTGGCCTCGGGCAAGCCGCTGATGATCTACCGCGAGGTACGGCTGGACATCGCCTTCGCGCTGCTCGTGCGGCCAGGTACCGCCCTGTCGGACGTCAAGACCGTGACCGGGCACCCGGTGGCCCAGCCCCAGGTGCGCAACTGGCTCCGCACGAACCTGCCCGATGCGGTGTGGGAGTCCGCGGCCTCCAACGCCGACGGAGCCCGGCTCGTCCAGGAGGGACGGTTCGACGCCGCCTTCGCCGGCGAGTTCGCCGCCGCCACCTACGGGCTCGTCCCGCTGGTCACCGAAATCCACGACGCGGAGAACGCAGAGACCCGCTTCGTGCTCGTCGGGCGGCCGGCCCGGCCCGCCGCGCCGACCGGCGCCGACAAGACCTCCGTCGTGCTCTGGCTCGCAGACGACCACCCGGGCGCCCTGCTCGAACTCCTCCAGGAGTTCGCCGTGCGCGGGGTGAACCTGATGCTGATCCAGTCCCGGCCGACCGGCGAGGGCATCGGCAACTACTGCTTCGCCGTCGACGCCGAGGGGCACATCTCCGACCGTCGGGTCAGTGAAGCGCTCATGGGCCTCAAGCGCACCTGCCCCCAGGTCCGCTTCCTCGGCTCCTATCCGCAGGCCGGCGTCGCTCTGAGTGATGTACGGGCCGCACGGCCGGGAACCTCCGAAGCCGACTTCACTGCCGCCTCCGACTGGCTGACGCGCTGCCTGGACGGCAGGGCGTAGGGCTTCGTCCACTGTCCACAGAGTTATCCACAGGGCGCGATGGCAACCTGGGGACAAGTCGACAGAACAACACGACAAGGTCGACAAATCGGCTGTGGGTCCAGGTTTCGCGCTGGGGAGCGGAGGGTGAACGTTGTCACCCGCGCGTCGCCGATCAACTCGTTGGGGCGAGCCATTCCCACCCGAATGAGCGTGTGAGGGTGGTTTGAACCCCGAGTCGACCCAGCCGACTACAGAACAGGATTGATCTATTCCCCTATCCACAGAGGGGACGCACAGCCTGTGGATAACCTGGGGAAGGTCCCAATTCCTGTGGACAAAGAGCCTCCTGCCGCGCTGCTCAGGGCATGCCCAGCCGCCACCCCCGAGGTCCATTTCGTGGAAAGGCGCGACATTTATCGACCGCGGGAGAAGGACCTCTTCCGGCCGACCTGCGAGACTTATCCAATAGCGGCAATTGGGGCATAGTGACACGCAGCGTGATATCGGTGTGCTCCCCGGAACCCCAGCCCGGTAGCCTGGAGGGGTGATTGACCTCCGGCTGCTCCGTGAAGACCCTGACCGTGTCCGCGCCTCGCAGCGCGCCCGTGGAGAGGACGTCGAGCTCGTCGACGCACTGCTCTCCGCCGATGAGCGCCGCAGGTCCTCCGGCATGCGCTTCGACGAACTGCGCAATGAGCAGAGGTCCCTCGGCAAGCTCATCCCGAAGGCCTCTCCGGAGGAGCGGGCGGAACTCCTGAAAAGAGCCGAACTGCTCAAGCAGGACGTCAAGGCGGCCGAGTCCGAACAGAATGAGGCGGACGAGGCTGCCAAGCAGCTCCTGCTGCGGCTCGGAAACATCGTCCACGTGGACGTCCCGGTCGGCGGCGAGGAGGACTTCACCGTCCTCGAGACGCACGGGACCATCCGCGACTTCGCCGCCGAGGGGTTCGAGCCCAAGGACCACCTGGAGCTGGGCGAATCTTTGGGCGCCATCGACGTCGAGCGCGGCGCCAAGGTGTCGGGCTCGCGCTTCTACTACCTGACCGGTGTGGGCGCCCTGCTGGAGCTGGCCCTGGTCAACGCGGCCATCGCGCAGGCCACCGAGGCCGGCTTCATCCCAATGCTGACCCCGGCCCTGGTCCGTCCCCGCGCCATGGAGGGCACCGGCTTCCTCGGCCAGGCCGCGGAGAACGTGTACCACCTGGAGAAGGACGACTACTACCTCGTCGGCACCTCCGAGGTAGCCCTCGCCGCGTACCACATGGACGAGATCATCGACGCCGACAAGCTGCCGCTGCGGTACGCGGGGTTCTCCCCCTGCTTCCGCCGCGAGGCCGGCACGTACGGCAAGGACACCCGCGGCATCTTCCGCGTCCACCAGTTCGACAAGGTCGAGATGTTCTCGTACGTCGCGCCGGAGGACGCCGAGGCCGAGCACCAGCGCCTCCTGGAGTGGGAGAAGCAGTGGCTGACCAGCCTGGAGCTGCCCTTCCAGGTGATCGACGTCGCCACCGGTGACCTCGGCTCCTCCGCCTCGCGCAAGTTCGACTGCGAGGCGTGGATCCCGACCCAGGGGAAGTACCGCGAGCTGACCTCCGCGTCGAACTGCGACGGATTCCAGGCCCGCCGCCTGTCGATCCGCTACCGCGACGGCAAGAAGACCCAGCCGCTGTCGACGCTGAACGGCACCCTGTGCGCCGTGCCGCGCACGATCGTCGCGATCCTGGAGAACCACCAGCAGGCCGACGGCTCGGTGCGGGTGCCCCAGGCGCTCCGTCCGTACCTCGGCGGCCGCGAGGTCCTGGAGCCGATCAACAAGTGAGCCCGGCCCCATTCCCGTACAAGCTCGTCGCAACGGATCTCGACGGGACCCTGCTGCGCGGCGACGACACCGTCTCGGAACGCACCCGCGAAGCGCTCGTCGCCGCCACCGCGGCCGGTGCGGCGCACATCATCGTCACCGGCCGGGCCGTGCCCTGGACCCGGCACGTCCTGGACGACCTCGGCTATCGGGGGATCGCTGTGTGCGGGCAGGGCGCGCAGGTCTACGACGCGGGATCGCACCGGTTGCTGACCTCGGTGACGCTGGACCGGCAGATGGCCGGTCTGGCGCTGTCGAAGATAGAGGCCGAGATCGGTCCGCTGGCCCTCGCGGCCAGTCGGGACGGGATCGACGGCGAGGTCCTGATCGGACCCGGCTACCAGGTGCAGGAGGGTCTTCCGGCCGTCTACCTGGAGGACACCACCGCGGTGTGGACCGCACCGTTGAACAAGCTCTACATCCAGCACCCGGGCCTTGACGACGACGCCCTCGTCAAGGTGGCCCGGCAGACCGTGGGCAGCCTCGTCGACATCGTGATGGCGGGTCCGGGTGTGGTGGAGATCCTGCCTCTCGGCCTGACCAAGGCCACCGGCCTGTCACTGGCCGCTCGTCGGCTGGGCGTGAAGGCCGCGGAGACCATCGCCTTCGGCGACATGCCCAACGACATCCCCATGTTCGGCTGGGCCGCGCACGGGGTGGCGATGGCCAACGCCCATCCGGAGCTCAAGAGCGTGGCGGACGAGGTGACGACCTCCAACGAGCAGGACGGCATCGCGGTGGTGCTGGAGCGCCTGCTGAGCGCCGCCTAGCACGTACGACGGAGGAGGAGGTCCGGGGCTGCCCGCGCCGAAGGCGCGCTCGAAGTGGCTGCCCCGGACCTCTTGTTGCTCCCCACACGGCTCACTCTGCCCCGGGCGCCAGCCGCGGACCAGTGAATTTCCGCGCATCAGCCGTCAATCCGGCGGCGCCGCGGGAAGGGACGCGAGCATGGAGCACGGCGCCCCCGAAGGCAGTGCCCGGCTATCCCTGTTTCACATGAAACACGGGTCGTGTTTCACGTGAAACAACGCGACGGGTGAGTGGCCAGGAGAGCAGGCCGACCGCGAGGGCGATGGCGTGTCCGAGGTCGGTGAAGGTCCCGCCGGTGGCCAGAGGAAGTCCGAAGAAGGCCACCACCCCGGCGAGGTAGAACCATCTCCAGGGACCTGGCAGCCGGTAGGCAAGCACGCCCGCGGCAGCCGCGAGGCCGTAGCTGACGCCGATGTCGACGACGTGGGTCATGGTCCGCGGGGCTCGATGATCCTGAATGGCCGTCAGGAGGACCTTCTGGCTGACCAGGGTGGCGACGATGTGGGCGGTCGCGACGATCAGGAGCCAGCGCAGGGTGCCGAGCCAGCGCTCGACGGGTGCGTGGAAGACCTCGAAGAGCAGCGCATAGAGGGCGAGTGAGGCCGGGTTCTCGATCCAGAAGGCGCTGCTGAGGAGCGCCCGCACCGGATGCTGGACGAGCTGGTGGATGTTGCTGCTGTTGCGGTGGAGCAGGACATGGTCCACTCGGTCGGGCGCGATCACGACGACGATGCTGGTGACGGCGATGATCAGCAGCCAGAGATGCGTTCCGGGCGAGGAGCGTATCCAGGACAGCACAGGCCTGGAGGGCTCCGGCTCGGTGTGCTCGATCATGCACCGATGATGCCGTGTGCAACTGTGCCCCGCCCGGCCGGTGGGCCGGGCGGGGCACGGGGTCCGTCGTGGTGTGCCGAGGGTCGACCGGGGCCTATTCCTCGCCGGCCAGCGTGAGGCGGCGCAGCTTCTGGCCGGCGTAAACGGTGGCTCCGACGGTGACCACCGCGAGCAGGACCACCGCGGTGGGCAGGCCGACGGTGGCGTCGACGTATCCCTCGCCCGCGACCTTCTCGGCCAGGGAGAGGGCCCACTGCTGAACGCTGAGGGTCTTGGCGCCCGAGACCAGGCTGCCGAAGAGGGATTCCCAGATCAGCGCGTAGACGAGGCCGAAGACCACCGCGTGCCGGCTGACGGTGCCCAGCAGCAGGAACAGCGCGCTGTAGGCGATCGAGGCGACGAGGGCGGCGACCGTGTAGGCGATGGCGATCTGCTGGCCGTTGCCGTTGAGGATGAAGCCGGCGATCAGGGTGGGAATGGCGGAGAAGGCCATCGTGACGGCGATGGCGACGATCAGCTTGGTCATGATGATCGTCGGTCGCTTCACCGGCTTGGAGAGCAGGTAGACGATCGATCCGTCGTCGATCTCCGGGCCGATGGCCCCCGTGCCGGCGATGACGCCGATCAGCGGGACCATCGTCGCCAGGGCGAAGCCGCCGAGCAGGTCGGCGGCGACCTTGTCGTCCACCCCGGTGAGGGCGCGGACGGCGATGGCGATGACGATCAGCAGGGCCGGGAGGAGGAAGAGGATCAGCGCGCGGCGGCGGCCGAGCAGGGCCCGGTAGGTGAGCCGGGCAACGGTGGGGTTGTACATGGGTGCCAGCTCCTTCAGGCCGAGACGAGGTAGGAGAAGACCGACTCGAGGGACTCGTCGGAGGGCGAGACCGTCAGCAGCCGGATGCCGTGCGCGCGGGCGACCCGCGGCAGCAGTTCGGTGAAGCGTCCGAAGTCGACGGCCTGGATGCGCAGCGCGCCTTCCTTCAGGTCGACCTCGATACCGGCGGTGGACGGATCGGCGATCAGGGCCGCCGCGAGGATCCGGTCGTCGGAGGAGCGGACGAGATAGCGGTGGGGGCGGTCGGTCATCAGACGGCGGATCTTGCGGAAGTCGCCCGAGGCCGCGTGCCGGCCGGCGACGACCACCTCGATGTGGGAGGCCAGCTGCTCGACCTCCTCCAGGATGTGCGAGGAGAACAGCACGGTGCGGCCTGCATCACCCATGCGCCGCAGCAGGTCCATGAGCTGCATGCGCTGGCGGGGGTCCATGCCGTTGAACGGCTCGTCGAGGAGCAGTACGGCCGGGTCGTGGACCAGGGCGGAGGCCATCTTCACGCGCTGGCGCATGCCCTTGGAGTACGTGGAGATCTTGCGGTCCTGGGCGTACTCCATCTCGACGGTGGCCAGTGCCCGCCGGGCGGCCGCGTCATCGAGCCCGTGCAGTTCGGCATTGGCGACGACGAACTCGCGCCCGGTAAGGAAGTCGTACATGGCTTCGCGCTCGGGCACGACGCCGATCTGCTTGTAGACCTGTTCGTTGCGCCAGATCTGCGTCCCGTCGATCGTGACCGTGCCCGTGGAGGGGGCCAGGAATCCGCCCATCATGTTGATGAGCGTGGACTTGCCGGCGCCGTTGGGGCCCAGCAGCCCGGTGACGCCGGGGCCGATGCGCATGGTCACGTCGTTGACGGCGACGACGTTCCCGAACCAGCGGGACGTGTGGTCGATGTCGATGATGGTCACAGCCCGGCCTTCCGGTAGCGGGCCATCAGAGCGGCGTAGGAGCCGACGATGAGGCCGAGGGCGACGAGCAGGTAGACGAAGCCGGTGCCGGCCGCGGGGCCTTCACCGCCGGGGAAGGCGGAGGTGGCGCCGAGGAAGGCGGTCTGGATGCCGTCGATCAGGGTGATCGGGGAGAACAGGCCCATCCAGTCGATGGCTCCGGTGTTGCCCGTGCTGTAGGCGATGCCCTGGACCGCGGTCACGGCGCCGTAGGGGATCAGCAGCACGGCGATGATGGCGGCGACGCCGAAGCCGCGGCGCGGGGTGAGCGCGGCCATGATCAGGCCGAGGCCCGAGAACAGCAGCGACAGCAGAAGTACCGACACCAGTCCCTGCCCGAATCCCTTGGTCTGATCGCCGAAGTCGAACTTGGCCAGCAGCGAGCCGATCCACATGATCAGCAGCGGCGTGGCAGTGAGGATGAACAGGGCCGAGGCCATGGCCGCGAACTTGGCGACGACGTAGTCGACGCGCTCGATGGGCCGAGAGAAGTACAGCGGCACGGTCTTGAAGCGCAGGTCGCGCGAGACCGACTGGGGTGCCTGGGAGGCGAGGAAGAGCCCGATGACCACCTGGGTGGTCAGGGCGTACGTCGTGTACTTGATCGGCAGGTCGGTGCTGCCGGGGACGGTGATGGCCACCGCGACGAGGATCAGCGCGGGCACGCACATCACCGCGAAGAGGATCATCGGCAGCACCTTGGACTTGGCGGAGCGGCCGAGCCCGTACGCGCCCCGCAGGGACTGCGAGAACAGCGACTTTCGGGCGTAGGAGCGGCCGAGCCGGGCCCCGTCGTAGGACCGGTAGCCGATGTTGTGGATCTGGGTCGAGGTGTCAGGCGCCATCGGAACCGGCTCCCTTCTGCTGGGCGGTGTGGACGGACTGGTCGTTGTCGCGGAAGACCTCCGCGATGTGGTGGCGGCGCTGCTCCATGCGGACCAGGCCGAGGCCCAGGTCGGCGACGGTGTCGCGGACGGTGTCGTAGGTCTGGTCGCCGGTGGCCTCCACGAGCAGGACGTGGCCGGCGCCCGGCAGGCCCTGCTCCTCTCCCGCGTGGAGGGTGAGCCCCACCTCGGTGAGCGCCTTGCGCAGGGCGGCGGTGCCGTCCGGGTGCTCGTCGGAGTCGGTCACCTCGACCGCGAGGGTCGCGGTGCTCTGGGTGAAGTCGCTGGTGGAGCTGGAGCGCAGCAGCTTGCCGCCGTCGACGACCACGACGTGGTCGCAGGTCCGCTCCAGCTCTCCGAGGAGGTGGGAGGTGACCAGGACGGAGATGCCGAAGTCCGTGTAGATGCGGCGGATGAGTCCGAGCATCTCGTCGCGGCCGACGGGGTCCAGGCCGTTGGTGGGCTCGTCGAGGAGGACCAGCTGCGGGTCGTGGACGAGCGCCTGCGCCAGCTTGACGCGCTGCTTCATGCCGGTGGAGTAGCCCCCGATGGGGCGGTAGCGCTCCTCGTACAGGCCGACGTGGCGCAGGGTGTCGGCCGTCCGTTCGCGGGCGGCGGTCGGCGGGAGGCCGGACATGCGGGCCATGTGGACGACGAACTCGGTGGCCGAGACGTCGGGTGGCAGGCAGTCGTGCTCGGGCATGTAGCCGACGCGTTCACGGATGGCGCTGCCATGCGTGGTGACGTCGAGGCCGAGCACGGCGGCACTGCCCTCGGTGGCGGGGGACAGTCCCAGCAGAATCTTGATCAGCGTGGACTTGCCGGCTCCATTGGCACCCACGAGGCCGGTCACACCAGGCCCGATGTCCAGGGAGAGCCGGTCGAGGGCGGTCACTCGGGGGTACCGCTTGCTCAGGCTTTCGGTCGCGATGACAGTCACGGGTTCGACGTTAGTGGTCCGGACCCCGCGAATCGTCAGACCTTGAGCTGGCTCCCGTCTCCGCCTTCAGGCGTACGTGCCCGTACTGGAGGCTGATGTGACCCGGACAAGATTGTCCACAGGTCCGTGCACGGGCCTTGACGTGATCTCCAGTCATTGTCACATTCATCAGTGTCAGCTTACGGGCGCGTACGGCTACAGGGACGGACTGCTGGGATGGCTGGGGACACCAAGCAACGCACCGCGCAGCTCATTCCCGAACTGCGCGGGTTCAGGGAAGTGCAACGGCTCGCGTACGAGTGCGCGGAGGCCGTCGCCGCGGAGCTGCGGCCCGGGGTGACCGAGCGGGAGGCCGCGCGGATGCAGCGCGAATGGCTGCGTGAGCGGGGCGTGCGGGACTGGTTCCACCTGCCCTTCGCCTGGTTCGGCGACCGCACCGCCTTCGTGAACTTCAGAATCCCGCTGCAGTTCTTCCCGACGAATCGGAAGCTGGAGCCGGGGATGCCGTTCATCCTCGACATGGCACCGGTCTTCAAGGGCTACGCGGCCGACGTCGGCTACTCGGGCAGCCTCGGGCTGAACCCGGTCCAGGACCGGCTGATGTCCGATCTGCACGCACACCGCGTGCTGATCCTGGAGCAGGTGCGCGAGCGCCGCCCGCTGCGCGAGATCTACGAGAACGTCGAGCGGCTGATGACGCGCCAGGGCTACACCAACCGGCACCGCGCCTACCCCTTCGGCGTGATCGCGCACAAGATCGACCGGGTCAAGGAGCGGCGCTGGTCACCCACCGCGTTCGGATTCGGCACCCAGTCCCTGAAGGGGCTGGCGGGTGACGCCCTGCACGGGCACCGTGACGGCTGGTCCCCGCTGTGGAGCCCGTACCGCTTCTCCGACCACCCGCCGCAGCCCGGCCTGTGGGCGGTGGAGCCGCACCTGGGCTTCCGGGGCACCGGCGCGAAGTTCGAGGAGATCCTGGTGGTCACCGATTCCCGGGACCCCGGGGAGAGTGCGTTCTGGCTGGACGACGATCTGCCGCACGTGCGGCGCTGGGCTGAGGAGGAGGCGGCATGAGCGGGACGAGCGGGACAGGACCGGCGGGACTGGCAGATGCGCGCGAGCGCCGGGTGATCACCGGCGGCGTCGAGCTGTGCGTCGCCGAACTCGGCGAGGCGGGCCGGCCGACCGTCGTGCTGGTGCACGGCTACCCGGACAGCAAGGAGGTCTGGTCGGAGGTCGCGGAGCGGCTGGCGACGCGCTTCCACGTGGTGCTGTACGACGTACGCGGCCACGGGCGCTCCAGCGCGCCGCAACCGTTGCGCGGCGGGTTCACGCTGGAGAAGCTGACGGACGACTTCCTGGCGGTCGTCGACGCGGTCAGCCCCGACCGACCGGTGCACCTGGTGGGCCATGACTGGGGCTCCGTACAGGGTTGGGAGTTCGCGACGGTCGCCCGCACCGAGGGCCGGATCGCCTCCTTCACCTCGATGTCGGGGCCTTCCCTGGACCACTTCGGGCACTGGATCAAGAAGCGGATGGCGCGGCCCACCCCGCGCCGGGCGGCGCAGCTGCTCGGCCAGGGTGCCAAGTCCTGGTACGTGTACATGCTGCACACCCCCGTACTGCCGGAGCTCGCCTGGCGCGGGCCGCTCGGCAAGCGCTGGCCGGCCATCCTCCAGCGCGTCGAGAAGGTGCCGGCCGGGACCTACCCCACGGCGTCGCTGCCCACGGACGCCGCGCACGGCGCCTGGCTCTACCGGGACAACATCCGGCCCCGGCTGCGCCGCCCGCGCGCCGACGCCTACGCGCACGTACCCGTGCAGCTGATCACCCCGACCGGGGACGCCTTCCTGTCCGAGCGGCTCTACGACGACCTGGAGCGGTGGGCCCCGGATCTGGTGCGGCGGACCCTCCCCGCCAAGCACTGGGTACCCCGGACCCGGCCGGACCAGCTCGCCGCGTGGATCACCGACTTCGTCACCTCCCGGGAGGAGCCGTCCGCGCGGGCACCGCACCAGCGGGCTCCGGGCAGGTACGCGGACCGCTTCGGCGGGCAGCTCGTCCTGGTGACCGGTGCAGCCAGCGGCATCGGCCGTGCCACCTCCTTCGCGTTCGCCGAGGCGGGGGCCCGGGTGGTGGCCGTGGACCGGGACGGCGAGGGCGCGGCGCGCACCGCCGAGATGGCCCGGCTCGTCGGCGCCCCCGAGGCCTGGGGCGAATGCGTGGACGTCAGTGACGAGCAGGCGATGGAGAAGCTCGCGGTGAAGGTCGCCGCCGAGTACGGGATCGTGGACGTCCTGGTGAACAACGCCGGAATCGGCCTGTCCGGAGCCTTCCTCGACACCAGCGCCGAGGATTGGAAGAAGGTCCTCGACGTCAACCTGTGGGGCGTCATCCACGGCTGCCGGATCTTCGGCCGCCAGATGGCCGACCGCGGCCAGGGCGGACACATCGTCAATACCGCCTCCGCCGCCGCCTACTTGCCGTCGAAGACCCTTCCCGCCTACAGCACCTCGAAGGCCGCGGTACTGATGCTGTCGGAGTGCCTGCGCGCGGAGCTGGCCTCGAAGTCGATCGGCGTCTCCGCCATCTGCCCCGGCATCGTCAACACCAACATCACCGCCACCTCGCGCTTCGCCGGGGTGGACGAGACCGAGGAGAAGCGCCGCCAGGAACGCTCCTCGCGGCTGTACGGCCTGCGCAACTTCCCGCCGGAAAAGGTCGCCGACGCGATCCTGCGGGCCGTGGTGCGCAACGAGGCCGTGGTGCCGGTGACCCCCGAGTCCAAGGGGGCCCTGTGGATGTCCCGCTTCGCCCCGCGCACCCTGCGGGCCATCGCGAAGCTGGAGCCCCCGCTGTGAACCCGGGCGGGAGCGCGTACGCGATCGGTCCGCGCCGGGTGGCCATGGACTGGCAGGCCACTCGGTGCACCGGATACCCGGCGAGCGCGCCGCCACCCGCGTGATCAGCGTCCTGTACCTGCTGCTCCCCGCCGGGTAGCGGTGGTTCGTCCAGGTCTTCGTCCAGGTCTTCGTCCTTGTCTTCAAGGAGGCCCTGCCGCGGGTCACCGATCCGGAGCTGCGCAAGGACAACGGGCGGACGGCCGCGCTCTTCGCTCGGCGGCCACCACCGGGCGGTGGCCAAGGGGCTACCGCCCACCGGGAGAGAGCTGGGCACGGCCATACCCCGCTCCTTCCGGCGGTCGTACCATCCCTCGCAGGAGGGCTCGCTGCGCAGGGCGGTCGAGTACCTCGCGGCCTCGCCCGCCGCCCGGACCGCAAGCGGGTACGGTCGGCCGAGCCGCGATGTCGTAGGGAGCCAGGATTGTCCGAGCAGACGGTAGCCGAGTACCGGATCGAGGATCTGGCGCACCACAGCGGGGCCACGGTGCGCACGATCCGGGCGTACCAGGACCGCGGTCTGCTGCCGAAGCCGGAGCGGCGGGGCCGCTCCAACGTCTACCGGGACACGCACCTGTCGCGTCTGCGCCAGATCGCGGACCTGCTGGACCGCGGCTACACGCTGGCCTCCATCAAGGAACTACTGGAGGCCTGGGACGCAGGCCGCGGGCTCGGCGGCGTCCTCGGGCTGGTCGCCGAGGTGCACGGTCCGTGGACCGACGAAGAGGCGGCGTGGATATCCCGGGAGGAGCTGAACGAACGGTTCGGTGGCAGGCCGGACGACGACGCCGTGGGTGAGGCCTGCGAGCTGGGGGTCCTGGAGCGCATCCCCGACCGGCCGGACCAGTTCCTGGTGCCCTCCCCACAGGAGCTGGCGGTGGCCGCCGAGCTGTACGCGGCCGGCGTGCCGCTTGCGGCGATCACCGGGCACCTGCGGGAGCTGCGGGGGCAGGTGGAGCACATCGCCTCCCGGTTCCTGGAGTTCACCACCGAGCACGTCTTCGCCCGCTATCTCGGCGAGGTGCCGCCCACGGACGCCGACGCGGCGGAAGCGGCGACGATGGTGCGGCGGCTGCGGCCGCTGGCCCAGCAGACGGTCGACGCCGAACTGGCGCGGGCCATGCGCCTTTTCGCGACGCGCCACCTCCAGCAGCACCTCGGGGCACCCGGCGTCGTCCGGCCGACGGGGCCGTCGCCGGTGGCCCTTCCGGCCGGCACGGTGCGGGCCGTGCAGGAGCTGGTGGGCGCCGATCACGTGGCGGAGTTCGTCCGGGCCGCCACGGAGCGGGAGCTCCAGGCCCGGACGATGAACGATCTGGCCCGCCGGGGCGAGCGGTAGGGTCGGGTGCCGATCGACTGGCGGCGCCGGGTGGTGGGCGGTACGCGGCCCGTGGTGCGCCGCCTGTGGTTCCCGGTGCCGATCGGCCGGTAGTCCACAGGGCGATCACGCGTTTGCCGTCAAAACGTGCCCAAACGGCTGTGGACAACCGGCCCTTCCTGTGGGCAACGGGGTTCCGGCTGGACCGTTCCTCAACCGATGGTCTCGTACGACGCCTTGCTGGTGGCCGTGCCCTGCGCCGCTCCGGCCTCGGACAGGGACTCGGCCCCGGCCTCCTTCTCCACCGGGACGTCCACCACGACGTCCACCACGGCAGGCGCCGCGGCGACCGGGGTGACGGCGACCGGCACGACGACGACAGGAGCCTCCGCCGCCGAATCGTCCGTACGCGCGCCCCGGGCGCCTCCGTACAGCAGGGCCGCGAGGGCCAGGCCGACCGCCCCGCCGAGCAACTGGGCGGCGACGAAACCGGGCAGCGACTGCGGGGCGATGCCGGTGAAGGAGTCGCTGAAGCTGCGCCCGATGGTGCCGGCCGGGTTGGCGAAGGAGCCGGACGAGGTGAACCAGATCGCGGCGGCGATGTACGCGGCGACGGCGGCGGGTATGAGCTTGGCCCGCCCGATGCGCCCGAGGCCCTGGATGACGAGGACCAGTCCGGCCGTGGCCACGACCTCGCCGACCAGCAGATGGCCGCCGTCGCGGACCTGGGTGGCGAACGCACCCGGGAACCGCCCGAACATGGTCTCCGCGAGGACGGCGCCGCCGATGGCCCCGGCCGTCTGGGCCGTCGCGTAGGCCAGCGCCTCCCACCCTCCGAGCCCTTCCCCTCCGGTGCGCCGCGCCCACCAGGAGGTGAGGGTCACCACCGGGTTGAGGTGGGCTCCGGACAACGGCCCGAAGAGCGTGATGATCAGCCCGAGGCCGATGGCCGAGGCGAGCGAGTTGGCGATGAGGGCGACACCGGTGTCGCGACTGAGTTCGGCGGCCTGGATTCCGGAACCGACCACGACCACGAGCAGACCGGCGGTGCCGATCAGTTCGGCAACCGCGCGGCGTGGAAGAGAGGTATGGACTGTCATGGTTTCTCCCCTGGGGCAGAAGTTGCAGCGGAAAATGTATTCCGTATCTTGGAATCGCGATAGGGGGTGTCCACCCGTGTCCACCCCGGTCGCCGCCGCGAAATTCGCTGCCCGAACGGCCTCCGACCGGGCACCCTGAGGCCATGGATGACAAACGCACCGTGAAGGTGTCCAAATACGTATCGAAACACCTCCGGCATCAGCCGGAGCGCATCGGACTGGTGCTCGACCCGCGCGGGTGGGTGGAGATCGACGACCTGTTGCGCGCGGCCGCCGGCCACGGCTTCGCCATCAGCCGCGCCGAGCTCGACCACGTCGTGGCCGCCAACGACAAACAGCGGTTCGCCGTCGAGGGCACCCGCATCCGGGCCAGCCAGGGGCACACCGTCGCCGTGGACCTCGATCTGCCGGAGGCGGAGCCGCCCGCGTACCTCTACCACGGCACCGTCGCGGCGGCCCTGGACGCGATCCGCGCCGAGGGCCTGCGCCCGATGGCCCGCCACCACGTGCACCTGTCGCCCGACCGGGAGACCGCGACCCGGGTCGGCGCCCGCCGCGGCCGGCCCGTCGTGCTGAGCGTCGACGCGGGGGCGATGCGCGCGGCCGGGCACGTCTTCCGGATCAGCGCCAACGGCGTGTGGCTGGCAGAGGCCGTTCCGCCGGACTTCCTGCGTTTTCCGTAGCACTGTCCCGGTGGGAAAACACCGGGGAATTGTCAGATCATCCCCCTACTCTGTTCCCACTCCGGGATCCGTGAGGGGGGAACCTCGCGATCGCCGAACCACCCCTGAACGCACGCGAGGTGACGCCTTATGACGTCCACGTCCCCGTCCACGCCGCCCTCCTCGTCCGAGGCCCCGC
The DNA here is from genome assembly GCF_042715295.1 of Streptomyces sp. NPDC058701. NCBI lineage: Bacteria > Bacillati > Actinomycetota > Actinomycetes > Kitasatosporales > Streptomycetaceae > Streptomyces > Streptomyces sp. NPDC058701. The sequence continues at coordinate 137,985 of NZ_JBHXSY010000006.1, forward strand.
CCGCGGACCCGTCCGCGCCCCACAGCTTCCAGGTCGATCTGCGCGGCCTGGTCGACCTCCTGTCCCACCACCTCTACTCCAGTCCGCGTGTGTACGTCCGCGAGCTGCTGCAGAACGCCGTGGACGCGGTCACCGCCCGCAACGCCCTCGACCCGGAGGCGGAGGTCCGCATCCGGCTGTCGGCGTCCGACGGGCGCGTGACCATCGAGGACAGCGGAATCGGCCTCACCTCCGACGAGGCCCACTCCCTCTTGGCCACCATCGGCCGCAGCTCCAAGCGCGGCGGCGAGCACGGACTGGAGGTCACCCGCCGGGAGTTCCTCGGTCAGTTCGGCATCGGCCTGCTCGCCTGCTTCGTCGTGGCCCGCCAGATCCGCGTCGTCACCCGGTCCGCCCGCGACCCGCAGGCCGCGCCCGTCGAGTGGCTGGCCACGGACGACGGTTCGTACACCATCCGCGAGCTGCCCCACTCGGCACGCCCCGAGCCCGGCACCACCGTGGTCCTGGAGGCACGACCCGGTGCGGCCGAATGGACCGTCCCGGCCAAGGTGGAGCAACTGGCTCGCGACTACGGCTCCCTGCTGCCCTATGACATCACCTTCGACGACGGCCTCGGCGGCGAACCTCGCCCCGTCACCGATCGCCCCGCCGTGTGGGCCCGGTCCTTCCCGACCCCGGTAGCGCGCCGCGTCGCACTGGCCGGGCACTGCGCGCAGCTCTTCGGCTTCACCCCGCTCGACACCATCGACCTCGACCTGCCGGTGGCCGGGGTGCGCGGAGTGGCGTACGTCCTCCACGAACCGACCAGCCCCGCCCACCGGGCCGGACACCGTGTCCACCTCAAGGGCATGCTGCTGACCGACCGGGCCGACAACCTGCTGCCGGACTGGGCGTTCTTCGTCCGAGCCGTCCTCGACACGGACACGCTGCGGCCCACGGCGTCCCGCGAGAACCTCTACGACGACGAAACCCTCTCCGCCGTACGGGACGCCCTCGGCACCCGCATCCGCGGCTGGCTCGCCGAGCTCGCTGCGAGCGACCCGGAGCGGCTGGCCGCCTTCCTGCGCGTCCACCACCTCGGCGTGAAGTCCATGGCGCGGCACGACTCCGAGCTGCTCGCCCTGATGCTCCCGTGGCTGCCGTTCGAGACCAGCGACGGCTCGATGAGCCTCGTGGAGTTCACGGCCGCCCACACGGAGGTCCACTTCACGCGCACCGTCGAGGAGTTCCGCCAGATCGCGCCGATCGCCGCGGCCCACGGCCTCGGCGTCATCAACGCCGGCTACACCTACGACGCGGACCTGCTGGCCCTCCTGCCCTCCGTACGCCCCGAGCTCAAGGTCACCGAGCTCGACGCCGGAGCCGTCACCGAACGCCTCGACCAGGTGCCGACCTCCGCCGAGCTGGCACTGGCTCCCTTCCTGGCCACCGCGCGCACCCGCCTGGAGCCCCTGGGCTGCGACGTGGTGCTGCGCGCCTTCCAGCCCGTCTCGGTACCCGCGCTCTACCTCGACGACCGCCAGGCGCGGCAGGAGCGCGACCGGACCGCCGCGCTGGAGAGCGCCGACTCCCTGTGGAGCGGCATCCTCGGAGCGCTGCGGGGCTCCGCACCCCGGGCCCGGCTCGTCCTCAACCACAACAACCCCCTGGTCCGCCGGATCTCCACGCTCCCCGACGGGGAGCTGACCGGCACCGCCGTCGAATCGCTGTACGGGCAGGCCCTGCTGATGTCCCAACGGCCCCTGCGCCCCGCCGACTCCACCCTGCTCAACCGGGCCTTCCTCGGGCTCCTGGAATGGGCGACCCACTCCACCGGCCCCGCGGAGGACCAGAAGTGACGACGACCCGTGAACAGATCGAGCAGGGGCTGGTCCAGAACCGCGAATCGCCGAACGGCTCCGCGCGCAACGCGCACGCCGAGGCCCTGGTCGGGGCAGCGGAGGCGAGCGGCGACCGGGCCCTGTTCCGCGAGACGCTCGACAACCTGATCAACGCCTATCTGTACAGCTCGGAGTCGTCGAAGATCCTGGTGCCCTTCGCCCGACTGCTCCAGGAGTACGACAAGGACCCGGCCGCCTTCTCCGAGTGGGAGGCGCACTCCCTGTTCTGGCAGTTCAAATGGGTGGCCTCGGCGATCTCCGACTCCCCGGACATCCCATTGGAGTCGGCGGCGGGCTGGCTGGACGAGATGGAGCGCCGCTACCGGGTCGCGGGCTACAGCGAGCGGCCCGTACGCGAGGCCGAGCTCTGGCTCGCCCACACGACCGGCGACGACGAGCGCGCCGAGCGCGCCTTCGGGCGCTGGATCGCGGCGGACCGCGACGACATGAGCGACTGCCAGGCCTGCGAGCTCAACAGCCAGGGCCAGTACGCCGTCCTGCACGGCGACGACGCCCAGGCCTTGGAGCTCTGGAAGCCCGTTCTGGCGAGTGACCTGACCTGCGCGGAGGAGCCGCACCGGGTCCTGGCCACCTCGCTGCTGCCGCTGCTCCGGCTCGGCCGGGCCGACGAGGCCCGCTCCCACCACCTGCGCGGCTACCGCATGGCCCGCGGCAACGAGAGCCTGCTGCCGACGATCGGCAAGCACATCGAGTTCTGCGCCCTCACCGGGAACGAATCCCGCGGCCTGGAGATCCTGGCCGAACACGCGCACCACGTCGGCCCGCTCGCCAACGTCGACGACCAACTCGCCTTCCACGGCGGCGTCCTGGTTCTGCTGCGCCGCCTGGAGCGGCTGGGACACGGCGGGAGTCCCGCCGTCCCCTACGAGGGAACCCCGCGGACCGTTTCCGAGCTGTACGGGATCCTGTACGCCGACTGCCTCGGCATCGCCCGGCGCTTCGACACCCGCAACGGCACCACCCGGATCTCGGACCGCTTCCTGGAGCGGATCGGGCGCGAACCGCTCCTCGGGGCGCTGCCGCTGGGGGTGCGCAGCGCGGCGCTGCCACACGACGGGGCGGCAGCCGCTCCCACACCCGTCCGGCTGCCCGCCTCCGCTGTGTCCGCAGCGATGCCCGGCTTCGAAGAGCTGGTCGAGCGGGCCCGTCGCGCCCGGGACCTGGGGCACCCGGGTACCGACGCGCTGTGGGCGGAGGTCGGCGTACGGCTGGACGCGCGGCCGGAGCCCGACCCCCTGGTCTCGGCCGACCTGGAGGACCAGCGGGCCCTGGCGGCCGCGCGACGCGGGGACGAGGACGCTCGCGAGCTCCTGACAGCGGTACGGGACACGTACCGGGCGCTGGGCCGGGAAGAGCGCGCCGCGCTGGCGGAGCTGCGGCTGGCCGGCGTGGCCGCCCGGGCCGGGGCGGCGCCCGCGGAGATCCGGGCGCTGTTCCGGGTGGCGGCGCGGGCGGCGGAGGCGCTCGACCCGGCCGAGCCGTCGCGGACCCGCCGGATCGCCCTGGTGGAGCTTTCGGTGATCCGCGTGGAGTCGTACCTTCGCTCGCTCGAAGCGCCCCACGACCACGACCACGACGGCGCCCACGGCCGCGGTGAGGTAGTGGCGGAGCTGACCGATTTCGTCACCGCCTACGCCGGCTCGGCCCCCGATCTCGCAGCGGAGGCGGAGGAGATGGCGGGCCGTCTCGCCCTGTCCCAGGGCGACCCCGACCGCGCCGTGGTGCTGCTGGCATCCGCCGCGGAACGGGCGGTCACGGCCGGTCGTCCCTGGCAGGCCGTGGACCCGTTGGCGCTGAGGGCGGGGGTGCTGATGTCGCTCGGCCGGCCGGTGGAGGCGGAGGCCGCCGCGCGGTCGGGTCTGGCGCATGCCTCCGAGGTCACCGACGCCGAGGCGCAGGGCGCCATCCGGCTGACCCTCGCGGACGTCCTGCTGCGCCGCGGCGACGCGGTGCGGGAGGCGGCGGGGCACGCCCTGTCCGGGGCCCACTGGTTCGACCAGGCCGGGCTCACCGCCGACGGCGGGGCCCAGGCGCGGCTGATGCTGGCGCGGGCGTACGCGCGGGACGGCCGCACCGCCGAGGCGGCCGAGGTACTGCAGTCGGCGTTGCCCGACCTGCTGGAGCACGGAGAGGAGCAGGTCGTGTCCGCGCGGGAGTTCCTGGGCGATCTCCTGCGCGAGCTCGGCGAGTCCCGTCCGGCGGCGGAGCAGTACCTGCTGGCGGCGGAGGCGGCCAAGGGCTGGGAGAACCCGCGCCCCCAGGCGCACCTGGCGCATTCGGCCGCGGAGGCCCTCGCCGGCGCGGGCCTGGCCCTGGAGGCGACCGCCGCCTACGAGCGGGCCCTGGACCTGTACCGCCTGACCGGGGACGCTCCCGTCCCCGAGATCCGCGTCCTGCGGTCCCTGGCCTGGCTGGGGCTGCGGGAGGAGGTCACCGACCCGGCGGTGGACCGGGCGCGCGAGCTGATGGCCGAAGCCGCGAGGGTGCTGGAGACGGCCCTGGCCGCCGACCCCGACGACCGGGAGCTGCGGTCGGAACTCGCCCAGACCTGGCACCAGCTCGCGCAGGTGCTGGACCGCCGGGTCAGTGAGGACGTGGCGGCCGACGACGCGGAGGACGACGCCGACACCGGGGAGGAAACCGCGGCGGACGAGTCCGCCGACCGCCCGGAGGCTGTGGGGAGGCTGGGCGAGGCCCGGGTCGAGGCCCTGCGCGTCGAGGAGATCGAGCTGTGGGACCGGGCCGCCGCGCTTTACGCGGAGCTCGGACCGGATCACCTGCGGGACCGGTTCCAGTGCCTGAACAACGCCGCCTGGACCGAACAGGAGCGGGGCCGCCCCGAAGCCGGCGCCGCCCGGGTCTCGGCCCTGGTCGACGAGGTACGTGCCTGGCCCGAGGACGCCGTCCCCGACTGGCTGCTGCCGTCGGCCGAGCACCTGCGCAAGCAGTTGGCCGGCTGACCCGGCACCGGCGCCGCTGCCCCTGGGGAACGGCGCCGGTGAAGGCGTTCAGCCGTCCAGCTGAGCCGGGGCCTCGGTCGCGATCCGCTCGAAGACGGTTTCGTCGGCGGCGAACTCGGATCCGGGGATCGGAGCGTGGATCACCAGCTCGGTGAAGCCCAGTTCCCGGTGCCGGCCCGCGAAGTCGACGAACGCGTCCACGGACTCCAGCAGCGTGTTGCGCTCGGGCGTGAAGCCGGTCAGCAGGACCTTCTCGATGGAATCGGGCTTGCGCCCAGCCTCCGCCAGGGCCTGGTCGAGCCGTTCCGCCTGCCCACGGAGGGCCTCCAGCGACTGGCCGGGGGTTCCCTCCTCGAAGAGCTTCGGGTCTCCGGTGGTCACCCACGCCTGCCCGTATCGGGCGGCGAGCTTCAGCCCACGGGGCCCGGTCGCGGCGACCGCGAACGGGAGCCGGGGCGTCTGCACGCAGCCGGGGATGTTGCGGGCCTCCTCGGCCGAGTAGAACGCACCGCGTGCACTGACCGCTCCCTCGGTCAGCAGCCGGTCCAGCAGCGCCACGAACTCGGCGAAGCGGTCGGCTCGTTCACGCGGGGTCCAGGCCTCCTGCCCCAGCGCGGTCGCGTCGAAGCCGTTGCCGCCCGCGCCGATACCGAGGGTGACCCGGCCGTCGGATATGTCGTCCAGGCTGATGAGGTCCTTGGCGAGCGTCACCGGGTGGCGGAAGTTCGGCGAGGTGACGAGCGTCCCGAGCCGGATCCGCTCGGTCACCGCGGCGGCCGCGGTCAGGGTGGGCACCGCACCGAACCAGGGAAGGTCCCGGAAGCCCCGCCAGGAGAGGTGGTCGTAGGTGTAGGCGGTGTGGAACCCGAGGCGCTCTGCCCGCTGCCACTGGTCGCGGCCGCCCTCGTGCCATCGACGGACCGGAAGGATCACCGTACTCAGACGCAGACTCATGCGATCGAGCCTACGGGGCCGGGTACGACGCCCGCACGTCACCCGCCGGAGGCCCCGGCCTCGGGATACCGGTCGTGTTTCACGTGAAACACGATCGCGGCGCCGACGTTTCACGTGAAACACGGGCCACCCCCGGCGCGGCCTTCCGATCATGGTCCGTCCGCTCGGGACCATGGGCGAAGATGGAGCCGTGACCTCGGCTCCCCAGTGCCCGGAAGGGCCCACCCCCGCGCCCCGGCTGATCGCCACCGATCTCGACGGCACGCTGCTGCGCGACGACAAGTCGCTCTCGCCGCGTACCATCGCCGCGCTCGCCGCCGCGGAGGACGCCGGCATCGAGGTGTTCTTCGTGACCGGACGTCCGGCGCGGTGGATGGGCGTGGTCAGCGACCACGTGCACGGCCACGGACTCGCGATCTGCGCCAATGGCGCGGCGGTGGTCGACCTCCACGCTGGACCGGAGTTCGTCCAGGTCAGGGCCCTTCCCCGGGAGGCGGCGAACTCCGTCGTACAAGCCCTGCGGGCCGCCGCACCCGGCACCTCCTTCGCGGTCGAGCTGACCACCGGCATCAACTACGAGCCGGAGTACCCGCCTTTCTTCCAGGACCCCGGTGCCAAGGTCGCCACCGCCGAGAAGCTCCTGCACGAGGACACGGATGACAGCGCCGCACCCGTGCTCAAGCTGCTCGCGCACCACACCGACCTCGACCCCGACGCGTTCCTGGCGCTGGCCCGCTCCGCCGCCGGCGCGTACGCGTCCATCACCCGCTCCAGTCCGACCTCCCTGCTGGAGATCAGCGGCCAGGGCGTCTCCAAGGCCAGCACCCTGGCCCTGTGCTGCGCCGAACGGGGCATCACCCCGGCGGAAGTCGTCGCCTTCGGTGACATGCCGAACGACGTGGAGATGCTCAGCTGGGCGGGCACCTCGTACGCGATGGGCAACGCCCACCCGGACGTGATCGCGGCCGCGTCCGGTCGTACGACCGCGAACAACGAGGACGGGGTCGCCGCCGTCATCGAGCGGATCCTGGCCGAGCGCATCGCGGCCATCACGGCGGCGGAGCAGCAGAACGCCTGACCTTGCCACCCGGTCCGGAACGCCGACCCGCGGACCTGACAAGATCCGAAAGAGACCCCTAGAGCGGGGCCTCCCACACCAGAGTGGTCCCGCCGCCGTCCTCACCGAGGCCGGGGCCGTACGAGCTCGCGCCGCCCAGCGACTCCGCCCGTCGGCGGAGGTTGCGCAGACCGCTGCGGCGCCCGCCCTCCGGGATGCCCACGCCATCGTCGGCGACCTCCAGCCGTACCCCCGGTCGCCCGTCGGCCAGCGCGATCGTGGAGTCCACGACGACTTCGATCCGGGAGGCCTCAGCGTGCCGGAAGGCGTTGGACAGGGCCTCGCGAAGCGCGGCGATCAGGTTCTTGCCGACCAGCTCGCCGACGACGGCGTCAATCGGTCCGAGGAAGCGGTGGGCGGGCTTGAAGCCCAACGGCACCGCAGCCATGTTGATCTCCCGCAGCACCCGGGTGCGCAGCCCCGAGGGCGCCTCCGCCGGGCCCTGCTGGAGGGCGAAGATCGCCGTGCGGATCTCCTGGATGGTCACGTCCAGCTCGTCCACGGCCTTGCCCACACCGTCGCGGACCTCCGGGACGATGGACCGCCGCTGGGCCCCCTCCAGCATCATCCCCGTGGCGAACAGCCGCTGGATGACCAGGTCGTGAAGATCGCGCGCGATCCGGTCGCGGTCCTCGAACACGGCGAGCCGCTCCCGGTCGCGCTGCGCTTCGGCCATCATCAGCGCCAGCGCCGCCTGCGAGGCGAACTGCGTGGCCAAAGTCCGCTCGGCCTCGGTGAACGGCCGCTGGCCGCGGGCCCTGGGCGTCACCAGCGCCCCGAGCACCCGCCCGCCGCTGTGCAGGGGCAGCATCATGCAAGGGCCGTACTGGCTGGTCATCTTGCTGATCATGCGCGGGTCGGAGGCCGCGTCGTCCACGAAGACGGCCTCGCCCTGGAGCAGCCTGTCCACCACCGGGCTCTCGGCAGGGATCACCACACCGAGGGAGGTCGCCGGATTGTCGGCGGATACGGCCACGATCTCCATCCCGCCGTCCTCGGCCGGCAGCATGACGATCCCCGCCGAGGAGTCGGCCAGACGGCGGGCCTGCTCTGCCACCACAGCGAGGGCGTCGTCCGCGTCCCCGCCGGACAGCAGCGCCGTGGTGACGGCCACCGAGCCGTCGATCCAGCGCTCGCGCTGGGTGGCGGCCTCGTACAGCCGGGCGTTGCCGATGGCGATGCCCGCCTCGGTGGCCAGCACCCGGACCATGTGGACGTCGTAGTCGTTGAACTCGCCGCCGCCGTTCTTCTCGGCGAGGTACAGATTGCCGAAGATCTCCCCCTGCACCCTGATCGGGACGCCTAGGAAGGTCTTCATGGGCGGATGGTGCTCCGGGAAGCCGGCCGAGCGCGGATCCTTGGTGAGATCGGGGAGGTGCACCGTGTCCGGGTGGGAGATCAGGGCGCCCAGCAGGCCCCGCTTCCCGTCCGGGCGGTGGCCGATCTTCCGCGCCGTCTGGGAACTGATCCCGAAGGTGACGAAGTCCGACAGGCCCCGGCCCTCCGTGTCGACGACGCCGATCGCCGCGTAGCGGGCGTCGGCGAGCTCGGCCGCCGTCTCACAGATGCGGTCCAGCGTGGAGTGCAGCTCGAGACCCGTACCGACCGACCTCATGGCCTCCAGCAGCTGGGGTACTCGCGCGGTGAGCTCGGTGGACAGGCCTTGCAGACTCCTGGCGGCCTGGGTGGCGGCCTCCAGCGGGTCCGGCGTTCCGGGTGATGGGTCCGGCGATTGCTGCGACTCCTGCGCTGACATGCCCTTGAGACTAGTTAGTCCCTTTTACTGGGGAAAGTCGGCCGACGTCCGGTCCGTCGCTGTCTCCCGCTCCAGCAGTTGGCGCAGCGGCCCGTCCACGGCGGCCAGCTCCGCGTAGCCGCCGCGCTGGGCAACCTCTCCGCGGTCCAGTACGAGCACCTCGTCGACGGCCTCCAGACCGGCCAGCCGGTGCGTGATCAGCACGGTGGTACGGCCTTCGGTCGCGGCCAGCAGGTCCGCCGTCAGGGCGTCCGCCGTCGCCAGGTCAAGGTGCTCGGCCGGCTCGTCGAGGACCAGGACGGGGAAGTCCGCGAGCAGCGCCCGGGCCAGGGCGAGGCGCTGGCGCTGGCCGCCCGAGATCCGCTCGCCGTGCTCGCCGACCAGAGTGTCCAGTCCGTCCGGCAGGCCGTCGGCCCACTCCAGCAGGCGCGCGGCCGCCAGTGCCTCCCGCAGCTCCTCCTCGCTCGCTCCGGTCCGGGCCAGCCGCAGGTTTTCCCGTACCGAGCTGTCGAAGATGTGGGCGTCCTGGGCGCAGAGCCCCACGCGTGCCCGTACGTCGTCGCCGTCGAGCGTGCGCACGTCCGCGCCGCCCAGGGTGTACACCCCCTCGCGGGGGTCCAGGAACCGCAGCAGTACCTGGGCGAGGGTGGTCTTGCCGGAGCCCGAGGGGCCGACCACCGCGATGCGGCGCCCGGCCTCCAGGGTCAGGTCCAGTCCGTGCAGCGCGTCCCGCTCCTGGCCGGGGTGCCGGGCGGTGAGACCCGTCAGCCGCAGGGGGAACGGCGAGGCGGGCGGCTCGCAGGCCCGCTCCGGTTCGGCGACCGGAACCGGAGCATCGATCACCTCGTAGACCCGCTCGGCACTGCGGCGCACCCGCTGGCGGTACTGAACCGCGAGCGGAAGGCCGTTGACGGCCTCGAACGCGGCGAGGGGGGTGAGCACCGCGACGGCCATGGCCACCCCGGACAGCCTCCCGTCGTGGACCGCGTTCGCGGCGGCGGCCGCGGCGGCCACCACGGTGAGTCCGCAGATCAGGGCCGACAGCCCGCTGCCCAGCCCGGTCGCGGCGGCGCCACGGGCGGCGATGCGCGTCAGAACGCCGTCGCTCTCGCGAGTCCGGCCCTTGCGCTCCTCCAGCGCCCCGGCGACGGTCAGCTCCGCGGTACCGGTGAGGAGGTCGGCCACCCGGGTGGCGAGCTCACCCCGGGCCGGCGCGAGTCGGAGCTCGGCCCGGCGGGCGGTCGCCCCGCTGATGAGCGGCACCCCGATCCCGGCGGCGAGGAGGCCGACGGCCAGGACGGCTCCTGCCTCGGGCAGCAGCCAGGCGGTGAAGGCGACCGAGCCGGTTCCGACGAGCACCGCGGTACCGACGGGGAGGAGCCAGCGCAGCCAGTAGTCCTGCAAGGCGTCGGCGTCGGCGACCAGCCGGGCCAGCAGGTCCCCCCGCCGGTGCTCCCGCAGCCCGGCGGGGGCGATGCGCTCCAGCCGGCGGTACACCGAGACCCGGAGGTCGGCGAGCATCCGCAAGACGGCATCGTGCGACACGAGCCGCTCGGCGTACCGGAAGACGGCCCGGCCCATCCCGAAGGCGCGGGTGGCGGTGACGGCCACCATCAGGTAGAGCACGGGAGGCTGTTCGGAGGCCCGCGAGATCAGCCAGCCGGACACGGCCATCAGGCCCACACTGCACCCGACGGCCAGGGCGCCGAGCAGCAGGCCGAGCCGGAAGCGCCCCTGCCATGCCCTGGCCACCGCCCGCACCCGGCGCAGCGGGTCCGCCCCGCCCGCGTCGGTTCCGCCCCCGGTCCGCACCCGCTCGGGCGCGGCGCCGAGGATCCACTCGCCGGCGTCCGGATCGGAGGCCGGCTGCCCGGCCTCCGTCCCGACCCCGGCCCGAGGGCCCGCGTTCCGGGGGAAGGCCCGCGCCGGAGCGCCCGTGGCCGCCATCGGGACCACGCGGTCCGCGACGGCGAGCAGCGCCGGGCGGTGCACCACCAGCAGCACGGTGCGGCCCACGGCGAGCCGGCGTACGGCGTCCACCACCGCGGCCTCGGTCTCGCCGTCCAGCGCGGCGGTCGGCTCGTCCAGCAGCAGGACGGGCCGGTCCGCAAGGAACGCCCGCGCCAGGGCCAGGCGCTGGCGCTGCCCGGCGGAGAGGCCCACGCCGCCCTCGCCCAGCGCGGTCTGTACTCCGAGGGGCAGGGCGGCCACGAACTCCGCCGCCCCGGCGTTGTGCAGTGCCTCGGCCACCTCGGCTTCGGAGGCATCGGGGCGGGCCAGCCGGACGTTCTCGGCGATCGTTCCGGCGAACAGGTGGGGGCGCTGCGGCACCCAGGCGATCCGCTCGCGCCACTGGGCGCGCGACAGCTCGGCCAGGTCCACGCCCGCGACCCGGACCCGGCCGGCGGTGGGTTCCACGAATCCCAGCAGCACCTGGAGGAGCGTGGACTTCCCCGCCCCGCTCGGGCCGGTGAGGGCGACGACCTCGCCCGGCCCGACGGTCAGCGAGACCGGGCCGGGGGAGTCCTCGCCGCGGCCCTCGTACCGGACGGCGACTTCGTCGATCTCGATCCGCAGGGGGGCGCCGGCGGGCAGGAGGGCTCCGCCGCCCGGGTGCGCGTCGGGCGTCTCCAGAACCTCGAAGATCTGCTCGGCGGCTGCCAGGCCCTCCGCGGCCGCGTGGTACTGCGCACCCACCTGCCGCAGCGGAAGGTAGGCCTCGGGCGCCAGGATCAGGATGACCAGGCCGGTGTAAAGGTCGAGCTCGCCGTGGACCAGCCGCATGCCGATGGTCACGGCCACCAGGGCCACCGACAGGGTGGCGAGCAGTTCGAGCGCGAAGGAGGAGAGGAAGGCGATGCGCAGGGTACGCATCGTCGCGCGCCGGTAGTCGTCGGTGATCGTGCGGATCGACTCGGCCTGCGCCTTCGCCCGGCCGAACACCTTGAGGGTCGGCAGCCCGGCCACCACGTCGAGGAAGTGCCCCGACAGCCGGGACAGCATCCGCCACTGGCGGTCCATCCGGGACTGGGTGGCCATACCGATGAGAATCATGAACAGGGGGATCAGGGGGAGCGTGACCACGATGATGGCGGCCGATACCCAGTCCTCGGTGACGATCCGGGCCAGCACCGCCACCGGCACCACCACCGCGAGCCCGAGCTGGGGCAGGTAGCGCGAGAAGTAGTCGTCGAGGGCGTCCACGCCCCGGGTGGCCAGCGCCACCAGGGAGCCCGTCCGCTGCTTGTCGATCCGGCCGGGCCCCAGGTCCGCGGCCCGGGCCAGCAGCCGTCCCCGCAGTTCGGACTTGACCGCCGCGCCCGCCCGGTGCGCGGCCAGCTCGGTCAGCCAGGCCACCAGGGCACGCCCGAGGGCCACCGCGGCCAAGAGCAGCAGCGGAGTCCTGAGCGCGGCGCCGTCCAGACCGTCTTCGAAGGCGCCGACCACGATCTCGGCCATCAGCATCGCCTGACCGACGACCAGCCCCGCCCCGGCAAGGCCCAGCACCACCACCGCCCCGAGGAAGAGGCGGGTGGAGCGGGCGTACCGGAGCAGGCGCGGGTCGATCGGTTTCACGTGAAACATCCCCCAGGGGCAGGGTCAGTCAGGCAGGTGGGCCGGAGCCGGGCTCCGAGACGCTCAGTGCGCGTCGACGATGTGCTGCGTACCGATCCGCTTGCGGAACACCCAGTACGTCCAGCCCTGGTAGAGCAGGACGAGCGGAGTGGCCACGCCCGCGCACCAGGTCATGATCTTCAGGGTGTACGCGCTGGACGAGGCGTTGGTGACCGTGAGGTTCCAGGCGTCGTTCAGCGAGGACGGCATGACGTTCGGGAAGAGGGTCAGGAAGAGCATCGCCACGGCCGCCGCGATGGTGATGCCGGACAGGGCGAACGACCATCCCTCGCGGCCCGCCAGGTTGAGGCCCAGGGCCCCGAGCAGGGCCAGCACCGCGACGGCCATAGCGATCAGGCTCTTGCCGTCGCCCCGTGAGACCTGGGTCCAGACCAGGAAGACCAGGGCCAGCACGGCGGTGACCACGCCCAGCCGGGTGGCCAGCCGGCGTGAGCGGACCCGGATGTCACCGACCGTCTTCAGCGAGGTGAAGACCGCGCCGTGGAAGGTGAACAGGGTGAGGGTGACCAGGCCGCCGAGGACCGAGTACACGTTGAGCAGGTCGAGGAAGGTGCCGACGTACTCCTTGTGTGCGTCGATCTTCACGCCCCGCACGATGTTGGCGAACGCCACGCCCCAGAGGAACGCGGGGATCAGCGAGGTCCAGAAGATCGCGTGCTCCCAGTTGGTCTGCCACTTGTCCTCGGGGCGCTTGTGCCGGTACTCGAAGGCGACGCCGCGGATGATGAGGCAGACCAGGATGAGCAGCAGCGGCAGGTAGAACCCGGAGAAGAGGGTGGCGTACCAGTCGGGGAAGGCGGCGAAGGTCGCACCGCCGGCGGTGAGCAGCCAGACCTCGTTGCCGTCCCACACGGGCCCGATCGTGTTGATCAGGACCCGCTTCTCCGTGCGGTTGCGGGCCAGCAGCTTGGTCAGCACGCCGACTCCGAAGTCGAAGCCCTCCAGAAAGAAGTAGCCGATCCACAGGACGGCGATGAGCACGAACCAGACGTCGTGGAGTTGCATGATGTGGACTCCTGAGCCTTAGTACGAGAAGGCCATCGGCCGGTCGGGGTTCTTGTCGTCCCCACCGATCTTGGTGGGCGGGTTGAGATCGGCCTCGGTGAGCTCGGGCGGGCCGGCCTTGACGTACTTGACGAGGAGCTTGACCTCGATGACCGCCAACACGGCGTACAGGAGGGTGAAGCCGATCATCGAGGTGAGGACCTCGCCCTGGGAGACGTTCGGCGAGACGGCGTCCCGGGTGCGCAGGACCCCGTAGACCACCCACGGCTGGCGGCCCATCTCGGTGAAGATCCAGCCCCAGGAGTTGGCGATGAGCGGGAAGCCCATCGTCCAGAGGGCGACGATCCAGTACAGGTTGGCGAAGCGGGGACTCAGGGCCTTCTTGAAGAGGACGAGGTGCGGGACCTCGTCCGCGCCGGTCCGCAGGCCCGGCGGTAGCAGGAACTTCTTGCGGGTCAGCCACAGACCCAGCGCTCCGATGCCGAGGGAGGCCATGCCGAAGCCGATCATCCATCGGAAGCCCCAGTAGGCGACGGCGATGTTCGGCCGGTAGTCGCCGGGCCCGAACTTCTCCTGCTGGGCCTTGTTGACGTCGTTGATGCCGGGGACGAAGGAGGTGAAGTCGTCGTTGGCCAGGAACGAGAGGAGGCCGGGGATCTCGATGGCGACCTTGTTGTGGCCCTTGTCCACGTCTCCGTACGCGAAGACCGAGAAGGGTGCGGGCGCCTCTCCGTCCCAGAGCGCCTCGGCGGCCGCCATCTTCATCGGCTGCTGCTTGTACATGACCTTGCCGAGCAGGTCGCCGCTGATGGCCGTGCCCATACCGGCGATGATCATGACGATCAGGCCGAGCCGCAGCGAGGACCGCATCACCGGGATGTGCTTCTTGCGGGCCAGGTGGAAGGCCGCTATGCCGGCCATGAACGCGCCGCCGACGAGGAACGCGGCCGTGATGGTGTGGAAGAACTGGGTGAGCGCGGTGTTCTGGGTGAGCACCAGCCAGAAGTCGGTGAGCTCGGCCCGGCCCCGCTCCTCGTTGATGCGGTAGCCGACCGGGTGCTGCATCCAGGAATTGGCCGCCAGGATGAAGTAAGCGGACAGGATGGTGCCGATGGACACCATCCAGATGCAGGCGAGGTGGATCTTCTTCGGCAGCTTGTCCCAGCCGAAGATCCACAGACCGATGAAGGTCGACTCGAAGAAGAAGGCGATCAGCGCCTCGAAGGCCAGCGGGGCCCCGAAGACGTCACCGACGAACCGCGAGTAGTCGGACCAGTTCATCCCGAACTGGAACTCCTGGACGATGCCGGTGACGACACCCATCGCAATGTTGATCAAGAAGAGCTTGCCCCAGAACTTCGTGGCCCTGAGGTACTTCTCCTTCTCGGATCGCACCCACGCGGTCTGCAGCCCGGCCGTGAGCGCGGCGAGCGAGATCGTCAGCGGGACGAAGAGGAAGTGATAGACGGTGGTGATGCCGAACTGCCATCGCGCCAGGGTCTCCGGCGCCAAAGCGAGGTCCACGTCATCTCCTTCGGCCGTGAGGGACAGCGGCATTTGCCTGGTGCATCCCACTCAACTCGGGAGGAAGCGGGACACGCTTGTGAACGCGTTCACATTCACAAGCATTATGTCCTACTGCATTTTGATCTTTTGAAGGGGGGTACCTCTAGCCAACCACCTCAACAAATTGTTGAATGCGGCTCATGCAGATACGAATCTCCTGGCCCGCCGGCCAGCTCACGGCGACCCTGGACGAGACCCCGACCAGCAAGGCGCTGGCCGAGGCCCTTCCGATCTCCGCCTCCGCCGATCTCTGGGGCGAGGAGGTCTACTTCGACACCGGCGTGTCCGTGGCTCTGGAGCACGATGCCCGGCAGGTCGTGGACCCGGGCACGATCGCCTTCTGGACCGAGGGCGACGCGCTCGCGCTCCCCTACGGACCCACACCCGTATCGCGCGGCGGCGAGAGCCGCCTGGCGAGCCCGTGCAATGTGCTCGGCTCGTTCGACGGCGACCCCCGCCTGCTGTCCACCGTCCGGGAGGGCGACCCCGTCCGCGTGGAACTCGCCTAGCGACCGGGCCCGGCCCCAGTCCGGGCGCATCGGCCGGCACACCGGTCCGCGCACCGGCCGGCGAACCGGCCGCCGCTCCGCCTACAGCTCCTTGAAGAACGCCCCCGCCGTGTGCAGGAAGAGGTCGTTCGCCTCGGTCTCACCGATCGTGACCCGCAGGCCCTCACCCGCGAAGGGCCGGACCACCACACCGGCCTTCTCGCAGGCCGCCGCGAAGTCGGCGGTCCGCTCCCCCAGGCGCATCCACACGAAGTTCGCCTGCGTGTCCGGGACCGTCCAGCCCTGCGCGAGGAGGGTCTCGTGCACCCGGGCGCGCTCGCCCACCAGCGACCCGACCCGGCCCATCAGCTCGTCCTCGGCGCGCAGCGAAGCCACCGCCGCGTCCTGGGCGAGCTGGCTGACCCCGAAGGGCACCGCCGTCTTGCGCAGCGCGGCGGCCACCGGCTCGTGCGCCACCGCGAAGCCGACGCGCAGGCCGGCCAGACCGTACGCCTTGGAGAACGTACGCAGCACGGCGACGTTGGGGCGGTCGCGGTACAGCTCGATACCGTCCGGCACGTCCGTGTCGCGCACGAACTCGCGGTACGCCTCGTCCAGCACCACTAGGACGTCCGAGGGCACCCGGTCCAGGAACCGCTCCAGCTCGGCGCGGCGCACCGCGGTGCCGGTGGGGTTGTTGGGATTGCAGACGAAGATCAGCCGGGTCCGCTCGGTGATCGCGTCGGCCATCGCGTCCAGGTCGTGCACGTCACCGTCGGTCAGCGGGACCTCCACGGAGGTCGCACCCGAGATCCGCACGATGATCGGGTAGGCCTCGAAGGAGCGCCAGGCGTAGATGACCTCGTCGCCCGGGCCGGCGGTCGACTGGATCAGCGACTGGGCCACGCCCACCGAGCCCGTGCCGGTGGCGATGTGCTCGACCGGCACCCCGAACCGCTCCGCCAGTTCGTTCACGAGCCCGGTGCAGGCCATGTCCGGGTAGCGGTTGAAGTTGCCGGCCGCGGCGATCGCGCTCTCCAGCACCCCGTGCAGCGGCGGGTACGGATTCTCGTTCGACGACAGCTTGTACGCGACGGCTCCGCCCGCGGCCGCCGGTTTGCCGGGCTTGTATGTCGGAATGCCGTCCAGCTCGGCGCGCAGCTTCGGGCTCTTCTCGCTCACCGCAGGTCCTCCTCGACCGTCCCGTACGACGTCGCCGTCGACTCAATACTGCTCACCTTATGAGGATTCCTCGCTCCCGAGAATGGGGGCGCCTGGAATGCGGGGGAGCGCGCGCATATATGCGCGCGCCGGTGGCCTGCGCCGTGGCGCGCATCCCTCGTGCAGGTGAGTTGAGACCGGTGCGGGACCGCACCGTTTTGGCATGCCCGGTCCCGACGACAAGCGCCACACCTCCCACTTACCTCCAAGTACCTTCATTTCCAAGGTCATTGGGGGTGGCGAACCATGCAGAAACGTGCCTGTCAACGCGTGCATATGCACCCGGACCACCCACCCCTCCGAGCCCTACTATCGGCTCGCCATGACACCAGCAGGGAAGCATCAGGTGAGCCGGACCGAGACCACCCGGCGACCGGCCGGCCGACAGGGCCGGGCCGGCATCAGGGACGTGGCCGCCGCGGCGGGCGTCTCCATCACGACCGTCTCCGACGCGCTCAATGGCAAGGGGCGGCTGCCGGACGCCACCCGCAGCCACGTTCGAGAGGTCGCCGACCGGCTGGGCTACCGCCCGTCCGCCGCCGCCCGCACTCTCCGTACCGGAAAGTCGGGCCTGATCGGTCTGACCGTGACGACGTACGGGGATGAACCTTTCACCTTCACCGAATTCGCCTACTTCGCCGAGATGGCCAGGGCCGCGACCTCAGCGGCGCTCGCGCGCGGCTACGCCCTCGTCATCCTCCCCGCCACCTCCCGACACGACGTGTGGTCCAACGTCGCCCTCGACGGCACCGTCGTCATCGACCCCTCGGACCACGATCCCGTCGTCACCGAACTGGTCCGCCAAGGCCTGCCCGTCGTCTCCGACGGCCGCCCGGCAGGCTCCCTCCCCGTCACCGCCTGGGTCGACAACGACCACGAGGCGGCCGTACTCAACCTGCTCGACCACCTCGCCGCCGCCGGCGCCCGGCGGATCGGACTCCTGACCGGCACCACCACCGACACCTACACCCGGCTCTCGACCACCGCTTACCTGAGCTGGTGCGAGCGGGTCGGCCAGGACCCCGTCTACGAGTCCTACCCCGCCCACGACCCGTGCGCGGGCGCCGTCGCCGCCGACCGGCTCCTGGCCCGACCCGACCGGCCCGACGCCGTGTACGGGCTCTTCGACCCCAACGGCACCGATCTCCTCGCCGCGGCCCGGCGGTACGGCCTGCGCGTCCCCGAGGACCTGCTGCTCGTCTGCTGCAGCGAGTCCACCGTCTACGCCACCACCGAACCGCCCATCACCACGCTCTCCCTCAAACCGCGCCGCATCGGCACCGCCGTCGTGCAGCTCCTGATCGACGCGATCGAGGGGGTCGACACCGGGCGGCCCGTCGAACAGGTCGTCCCGACCGAACTGATCATCCGCACGTCTTCGCAGCGCAGGCAGCCTCGCACCACCGTCAGCCCACCCCGTTCACCGGCTCAGGACTGACCTCCACACCGCCCTGAAACGCGACCGAAGGCCCCGTCAAAGATTTCACCCACACCGATATCGGGGGAAAACGGCAGGAAGGATCGGCTCCGGAAAGGATTCACCACCCCTGGTGCGTCACAGAGCGCGAGCCGCATTCCTATGATGGGCGCACGACATCACGGACCCTCCTCCTTTGAGGTCAGGAGGGTCCGCAGGTGTACGACAGCGCGACGGTGGTGGAGGGGTCGATGACTCAGGGGGCCGGTCAGGGACCCGCGATGCGGACGGAGACGCTGCGGGACTTCCGAGTTCCGGTCACCGAGCCCGCCCCGTACGAGGTGTCCAAGGGGTTTGCCGGAGAGCAACCCGTCTACGGCTCGTACCCCGCGTACTACGGCGACCGGGCCGCGCCCGCAGTCGCCGTGCCCGGACCGGCGATGTCCCACGAGCCCGAGCCGGAGGATCCCGAGGGCTACACGCCCACCCAGCGCGACCTGCCCGTCATCGGGCGCGGTGCGGCCGGCGGCGGCCCCGGGGACACCGTGCAGGTCCACTACGTCCCCCAGGAGACCGCTCCCGGTGGTCCCGGGCCGCTCTACGTGGTCGGCGACGTCCACGGCTACCTCGACGAGCTCGTCACCGAACTCGGCGTCCAAGGCCTGATCGACGCGGAACGCCGCTGGTCCGCCGGGAACGCCCGGCTCTGGTTCCTCGGCGACTTCACCGACCGCGGTCCCGACGGCATCGGCGTCATCGACCTCGTCATGCGGCTGTCCGCCGAGGCGGCCGCCGCCGGCGGCTACTGCAAGGCGCTCATGGGCAACCACGAGCTCCTGCTCATCGGCGCGAAGCGGTTCGGCGACACCCCCGTCGCCTCGGGCGCCGGCACCGCCACCTTCCAGGCCGCCTGGCTGCTCAACGGCGGCCAGCGCACCGACATGGAGCGCCTGCAGGACGTGCACCTGCAGTGGATGTCGCGGCTGGACGCGGCCGTCCTGGAGGAGGACCACCTGCTGCTGCACTCCGACACCACGGCCTACCTCGACTACGGCGACTCGATCGAGGACGTCAACGACACCATCCACGAGCTGCTCAACCGCAACGACGCCGACATCACCTGGGACCTGTTCCGCAAATTCACCAAGCGTTTCGCCTTCCGCGACGAGGACACGGGCCCCCAGGCCGTACGCGAACTGCTCGGCACCTACGGCGGCAGCCGCGTTGTCCACGGCCACAGCCCGATCCCCTACCTCCTCGGCGAAGTGGGCACGGAGGACGGCGACTCGGCCCGTGGACCCGAGGCGGTGGACGGCCCGCACGTGTACGCCGACGGGCTCGCCATCGCCATGGACGGCGGGGTGACGATGGCGGGCAAACTGCTGGTCGTACAACTTCCGTTGAACAACTGAGCGTCACCGCGGCAGGCTATTTCCGGAAAGCCCCTGTCAACCGGTGGCGTAGGCGCTCTACCATCGCTCTATCCGTAGCAGGCTCTCCTCCGTTTGTGCCGGCGCCCGGGTCTACGCGGGCATACCGGCTTCTACGGAGCATCGGGGGATGCACATGACCAGCGCTCCGCACCTGCTGACCGAAGACCGACCGGAATTCGAGCGCCTCCTCGACGAGGCGCTGCGCACAGCACCCGAGCGTCCCGAGCTCGCCACCCTCGGCGAGCGCTTGAACGCCGAACAGCTGCGCACGATGGCCATGGGGGCCAGTGCGCTGCTGTCGGCCGCCGCCGCGGCCGAATACGACCATTACGTGAAGGTCCGCGCGGAACGGCGCGACGAGCTCCTCTCCACTCCGGGATCATCGGGTGAGGAGATCGACGGACAGGGCGGCGACGGTGCCGGAGCGGGCGCCGTCATCGCGGTCCTCGCACCGGTACTGGCGGGCACCGCGATGCTGATCTTCCTGCTCGTGGGCTACGGCCTGAAGTTGATTGAGCCGGAACCCGCCTTCGCCGAAACCATGCTGACGGCGGGTTGGCTCTTCGGCGCGCTCACCGTGGCGGGCCTGCTGTGCGCCGTGATCGCCCTGTTGGTGACCGCCGTCCGCAACAGCTCCACCGAGGTCGTGGCCGACGAGTCCGAGGCGGTGCCCGACGAGGTGGCCCGGGCGCGCGAGGCTTGGCGTCACGCTCTGCTGGAGCGCGGCATCATGCCGTTCCTCCGGGACGCGCTCGCCGACCCGAGTGCGGGCCCGGGTTTCCCTCTCCCGCGCGGACGCGGCACCCGGATTCCCAGCCTCGGTTACACGGCTCCCGATTTCACCAGTCCGGGCGCCCCTGCCGAGGGGCCCGCGCCCGGCTACTCACCCCCGGACTTCACGAGCCCTGACTTCGGCGGACCGGAGCACGACCCGAAGTGAGGCGTCCGCCCGTTCGCGGGCCGTCCCCACCACGCTTCCTGTTTCACGTGAAACATCGGTCCGGAGGGGACGGCGCCCGCTGGCCGGCGGCTCGTTCCGCCAGCGGTCGCCTCCGCCGGGCGGCGTCGGTCAAGGGCGGCGGGCGCCATGCCCCGTCCGGCTGAACCAGCCGGACATCATCGTGCCGAGGCAGTGTGCGCTGACCGCTATGCCGGTCCCACCGAGAAATCGGTATCTCATGGTCATGGGCCCGCACGCTAGGAGTTCGAGCACGCTCCAGCGCAAGGGGTGGCGAGGGCGCCGCCCGGGCACAACGGCCGCCGAGGCGACGCCCTCTGTCGGTGCGTCAGTCGGCGAGCGGAAGGTAGACCCGGTTACCCGAGGCCGCGAACTCGGCGGACTTCTCCGCCATGCCCGCCTGGATCTCGTCGGCCTTGAGGTCCCCGCCGTGCTGTCGGCGGATGTCCTGCGAGATCTTCATGGAGCAGAACTTGGGACCGCACATGGAGCAGAAGTGCGCGGTCTTGGCCGGCTCGGCCGGAAGGGTCTCGTCGTGGAACTCACGGGCGGTGTCCGGGTCGAGGGCCAGGTTGAACTGGTCCTCCCAGCGGAACTCGAACCGGGCGTCCGACAGCGCGTCGTCCCACTCCTGGGCTCCGGGGTGGCCCTTGGCCAGGTCCGCCGCGTGCGCCGCGATCTTGTACGTGATGACACCGGTCTTCACGTCGTCCCGGTTGGGCAGGCCCAGGTGCTCCTTGGGCGTGACGTAGCAGAGCATCGCGGTGCCCCACCAGGCGATCATCGCGGCGCCGATGCCCGAGGTGATGTGGTCGTACGCGGGCGCCACATCGGTGGTCAACGGGCCGAGCGTATAGAACGGCGCCTCCTCGCAGATCTCCTGCTGAAGGTCGATGTTCTCCTTGATCTTGTGCATCGGGACGTGGCCCGGGCCCTCGATCATGGTCTGGACGTTGTGCCGCTTGGCGATCGTGTTCAGCTCGCCCAGCGTCTTGAGCTCGGCGAACTGCGCCGCGTCGTTGGCGTCCGCGATGGACCCGGGGCGCAGGCCGTCGCCCAGCGAGTACGTGACGTCGTACGTCGCGAGGATGTCGCAGAGCTCCTCGAAGTGCGTGTAGAGGAAGTTCTCCTTGTGGTGCGCCAGGCACCAAGCCGCCATGATCGAGCCGCCGCGCGAGACGATGCCGGTCTTTCGACGTGCGGTCAGCGGCACGTAGGGGAGCAGCACGCCGGCGTGGACCGTCATGTAGTCGACGCCCTGCTCGGCCTGCTCGATGACCGTGTCCTTGTAGATCTCCCAGGTCAGGTCCTCGGCACGGCCGTCGACCTTCTCCAGCGCCTGATAGAGCGGCACGGTGCCGATCGGGACGGGAGAGTTGCGCAGCACCCACTCGCGCGTGGTGTGGATGTTGCGGCCCGTCGAGAGGTCCATGACCGTGTCGGCGCCCCACTTGGTCGCCCACGTCATCTTGTCGACCTCCTCCTCGATGGAGGAGGTGACCGCGGAGTTGCCGATGTTGGCGTTGACCTTCACCAGGAACCGCTTGCCGATGATCATCGGCTCGATCTCGGGGTGGTTCACATTGACCGGGAGCACCGCGCGGCCCGCGGCGATCTCCTCGCGGACCACCTCGGGGGAGACGTTCTCGCGGATCGCGACGTACTCCATCTCCGGGGTGATCTCGCCGCGCCGGGCGTACGCGAGCTGCGTGACGGCGGCGCCGTCACGGCCCCGGCGGGGCTGACGGGGACGGCCCGGGAACACCGCGTCGAGGTTCTTCAGGCCGCCGCGCGGCGACGTGTGCTTGATCCCGTCGTCTTCGGGGCGCGCGGGGCGACCCGCGTACTCCTCGGTGTCTCCGCGCGCGATGATCCAGTTCTCGCGCAGCGGGGCGAGGCCCCGGCGGACGTCGGTCTCGATCTGCGGATCGGTGTACGGCCCGGACGTGTCGTAGAGCGTCACGTCCTTGCCGTTGGTGAGGTGGACCTGCCGGACCGGCACCCGGAGGTCGGGGCGGGAGCCCGCCACGTACCCTTTGTGCCAGCCCGGCTGTCGCTCGGTCTGGCCGTCGCCCTGGTTGACGGCAGGCGTGCGTGCGTCCTGAATGGTCATGAGACCTGATCTCCCTACGCCGGCATTACCCGGTAACAGGTTCGGCGGTCGACGCAGCCTCTTCCCGTACGCATGGGTGATGCGCGTACGGTGATCAGCGTCCTCTCAGCCCGGTGCTCCGAGCTCCCGCGTTGTGCAAAGGTGCCCCCACGCTAGCGTCATCTATGGCGTGCTGAACAGTGGGCCCCCTCATCTCTTGCGATGATCAGTCAGTGACGTCCTCGCCGCAGCCCCCCACCGAGCCCACTGACCCCAACGGCCACGCAGGCCATGCGCACGCAGGTCACGGTCCGACCGCGGGCCACTCCCACAGCCACAGCCACGGCCCGGCGGCCCCTGTCTCGAAGCACCTGCGCAAGGTCATCGCGGCCGTCCTGATCCCCTTCGCCACCGCCGTCTTCGTCGGCCTGGTGGTGCTCTGGCCGGGCGGCGCGCCCGGCCACGAGCGCACGGGGGTCGGCTTCGACCGGCAGACCCAGCAGGGCAAGGTCGTCTCGCTGGCCTTCGTCGACTGCAAATCCGTGAACGCCTCGCAGGTGCCGTCGACCGGGGACACGTCCACTCCCGAAGGCCGCGAGGCCGAGGCCGCGCAGACCGGCGAGTGCAAGAAGGCCACCGTCGAGGTGGGCAGCGGACCGGACAGGGGCCGGACCTTCGTGGAGGTCGTCCAGCCGGGTGCGCCGCGCCAGTTGGAGGACGGCCAGGAGGTGGTGGTCGCCTACGCTCCGGACGCCCCCCGCGATCTCCAGTACTCGGTGATCGACGTCAACCGGAAGTTCCCTATGGCGGTGCTGGCCGGCATCTTCGCGGTCTCGGTCGTCCTCGTCGGCCGGATGCGCGGGCTGTTCGCACTGATCGCGCTGGTCGTCAGCTTCGGCGTGCTGACCCTCTTCATCCTGCCCGCCATCCTCCAGGGCTCGAACCCGCTGGTCGTGGCGATCGTGGGAGCGAGCGCGATCATGCTGATCGGGCTCTACATGTGCCACGGCCTGACCGCCCGGACCTCGGTCGCCGTCCTCGGCACCCTCGTCTCGCTGCTGCTGATCGGCTTGCTGGGCTCGGTGTTCATCGACTGGGCCTTCCTCAGCGGCAACACCGACGACAACACCGGCCTGATCCACGGTCTCTATCCGGACATCGACATGAGCGGTTTGCTGCTCGCAGGCGTGATCATCGGTTCGCTGGGCGTCCTCGACGACGTGACGGTCACCCAGACCTCCGCCGTCTGGGAACTGCACCAGGCCGACCCGTCGATGGGATCGCGCAGCCTGTACCGAGCCGCCATCAGGATCGGGCGGGACCACATCGCCTCGGTCGTCAACACGCTGGTGCTCGCCTACGCGGGCGCCGCACTGCCCCTGCTCCTGCTGTTCTCCATCGCGAACAGCAGCATGGGGTCCGTGGCCAACAGCGAGCTGGTCGCGGCGGAGATCGTACGCACGCTCGTGGGCTCGATCGGGCTCGTGGCGTCGGTCCCGGTGACGACGGCGCTCGCCGCCCTCGTCGTCTCCGCCGACCGCCCTGGGGCCCCGGCCGCCGGTCCCAGCGCCGGGGCCAACCAGGGCCCGGCGCGCAGCGGCCGGGGCCGGCGGCGCAAGCGCTGACGGCGGCGGGGCACCCGGGGCGGCGGGCGGTGGCATGCCGCGCGCCGACGCCGCGGGTCGGGTCGGGTCCCGTAGGCCGACGGCCGACGGCCTGTCCACAATTCCCTTCGATGACAGTCAGTCACGGTTCAACGGCGGCACGGCGTCGCCTCAGCCGGCATTCTGCTCGTTCTGCCGCGACCCGGCGAGGATCTTGCCGAGCGCTTCGTCGAGGTGCTCCTCGAAATCACCCAGATTCCTCTCCTGACCGAGCGGAACAAGCCGGTCGGTGCGGTCGAGGAACGCGACGAGCGGCGCCGCGCTCGCGCGGAACAACGCCCGGTCACCGCCCACCTGCAGGCGGATGTGGACATCGGACAGCTCCTCCGGTTCGGAGGGAGCGATGTGCACATCACCCTCACCGCACGGCTTGTTGATGCCGTCAAGAAGGAGCTCCCGACCGAACGCCCAGGTCACGGGCGCGTCACCGGGAAGGTGGAAGGTAAGGCGGACTGCGTACGGATCACGAGCGTCGTACCGGAGTTCCACCGGGATCCGGAACGAGAGCTCCTCGGAAACGAGGAAGTTCATCATGACCTCTGCCTGCACCGACTCGCGCATTGCCTACCCCGCTGTTGTGGAAGTGGCCAGGAATGGTCCCCAAGGGCCTCTTGACAAGAGTGGTGGAAGCGCTTGCAGATCACAAGGAGTGAGTTTTCAGATACTGATAGAGAACGCGAGGGTGCTCAACAGCGCGCCTACTTCATTGCGTAGCCGATCAATTGCAGACAGCAACCGACTCTCTTGGTGCAGAGGAAGAGAAATGGCCACGGTTGCCGGTGCGTCGCCAACCGCGATCGGAATGGCTGCGCACACGGTGCCGAGGGAGTACTCCTGACGCTCAGTAACAGGCTGCATCCGTTCGAGGGATCCGATCCGATACTCCAGGGAGCGCAGATCCTGAACGGTGTACGGGGTGATGGCCTCGACCGGATGACGGTCGTAGTAGTCCTGGCGCGACCTCCCGTCGAGCTGGCCGAGCAGGCACTGGCCGATGGCGTGGGCGTGCCCGGTGACGCGGAAGTCGGCCCACTCCTCGCAAGCGGGGCTGGCCGGAGTGTCCGAGACGCCCACGACCTCGATCTCCCCCTCGCGATAGACCGCGAAGTAGACCGGGGCCCTCACCACGTCGCGGAAGTGGGCGAGGGAGTCGAGGATCATGCTGCGACGTTTCTGCTGGATCCCACCGCAGGCCAGTCGCGCAGCCGCGTCACCGAGTACGAAGACCCCGTTCTCCCGGCGCAGGTAGCCCTCGTGCGTCAGGGTGCGTAGCAAGTGGTACGCCGTGGGCAGCGGGAGCCCGGCCTCCCGCGCCAGCTGTTTCGCCGGGGCTCCCCCACTGTGGGACCCCACGGCTTCGAGCAGCCTCAACGCCCGTTGCACAGAGCCGATCAGCGTCGGCACACCACCGTTGTGAACCGTGGACAAAGCTCACCCCCAGGCGTGGCGGCGGGCTTTCGGGCAGGCCCGCCCTGCGGGGGCCGCCCCCGCGCGTGCCGAGGTTCCTGGGGGTCGTGCTCGGCGGGTGCATTGACATCACCGCTGGTCAAAACGGTGTTACCGGCTTCTCGAGTGCCCAGGGAACGGCACAGATTGCCACTCTATCCACCGATACCCGGGGTGCGAGCGGTTTCGGGCCTTACGTTCCCTCACCTGGCTCAATCGCGGAGCGGCACCCCAGACCCGGCTACCACTCCCGGGAGGAGGACTTCGAGCCGCCGCCGGCCTTCTTCACCACGAAGACGAGACCGCCGACGAGGGCGGCGAAGAGGAGCAACTTGAAGGCGATCGTGATCAGCGCGCCGAGCACGCTGGCGATCACGCCGCCGAAGACGAACAGCGCCAGCAGCGGAACGGCGACCCACTTAACCCACCAGGGCATGCCTGCGAACGTCTCTCGGATGCCGTCCATGTCCTCGACCTCTTCTTCCTCGACCTTGACTTCCTGCACTCGATGCTAGGAGCCGGCCGCTCCCCGCGGGGGCCCGTGAGCCCCCGGAGTCCCCTGACCCGACCCCTAGGGGGATCAGGGGAGCGACCCTCAGCCGACCGGTCCCCTCAGCCCTCCGGCGGGGAGAACACCACCATCACCCGCAGGTCCTCGGTGATGTGGTGGAACTTGTGCGGCGCCCCGGCGGGCACGTAGACGACGCTGCCGCGCGCCACGGTCGTCGTCTCCTCCCCGACCGTGATCGAGGCACGGCCGCTCACGACGAAGTAGACCTCGTCCTGACGGTGCGGTGTCTGCGGGTCGCTCCGCCCCGCGTCGAGCGCATAGAGCCCGACCGACATGTTCCGCTCGCGCAGAAACTGCAGATAGGCGCCGTCATTGGCGGCCCGCTCCGCTTCGAGCTCATCCAGCCGGAAGGCCTTCATCGTCCTCGTGCCCCTTGTGGTCAGTCGCGCCTTCGCATCCGCTGATCTGCGGATGTCCCGCCGGGATCTTCTCTGCAACGATCAGACACATGACGAATTTCGTAGTCAAGACGCTCGCCAACGCGGCTGCACTGGCCGCCGCCATCTGGCTCCTCGCCGACATCACTCTGGACGACGGCAGCAGCCTCGGGCGACGGACCCTCACCCTCATTCTGGTCGCCTTGGTCTTCGGCCTGGTCAACTTCATCGTCAAGCCCGTGGTGAGGCTGCTCTCACTGCCGCTGTTCGTCGTCACCCTGGGCCTGTTCACTCTCGTCGTGAACGCCCTGATGCTGCTCCTGACCTCCTGGCTGGCCAAGCAGCTCGACCTGAGCTTCTACGTCGAGGGCTTCTGGACCGCCGTCCTCGGCGGCTTCATCATCTCCGTCGTCTCCTGGGTCCTGAACATGGTCCTGCCCGACAAAAATTGAGCCGGCCTCCCATGTACCGCGTGTGCTTCGTCTGTACGGGCAACATCTGCCGCTCGCCCATGGCCGAGTCCGTGTTCCGCGCCCGCGTCGCCGAGGCCGGGCTCGGCGGCCTGGTGGAGGTCGACAGCGCCGGCACCGGCGGATGGCACGAGGGCGACGGCGCCGACCCGCGCACCGTGTCCGTCCTGGAGACCGCCGGGTACCCGCACGACCACCGGGCCCGGCAGTTCCGCTCCTCCTGGTTCGCCCGCCTCGACCTCGTCATCGCGCTCGACTCCGGGCACCTGCGGGAACTCCGGGCGCTCGCGCCCACGCCCGAGGACGCGGCCAAGGTCCGGCTGCTGCGCTCCTACGATCCCGCGGCCGGCGCGGATACCGACGTACCCGACCCCTATTACGGCTCCCTCGACGGATTCGAGGAGTGCCTGAACCTGCTCGAGGCTGCGAGCCCGGGCCTGCTGGCCGCCGTGCGCGAGGCCGTGAAGGAGCACACCGAATGAACGACCGCGACCGAGGCCGACCCCTGGGCGATGGCACCATCGCCGTACGCGCCGGACTGCCCGAGCCCGTCAAGAACGAACCGACCCTCCCCGGGCCCGTCTTCGCCGCGCACTTCCACCTGCCCGGCGACGTCGAGGGCCCGTACACCTACGGCCGTGACACCAATCCCACCTGGACCCTGCTGGAGCAGGCCATCGGGGAGCTGGAGGCGCCCGGCCAGGACGTCCACACCGTCGTCTTCGCGTCCGGGATGGCAGCGATCTCCGCCGTCCTCCTCTCCCACGCGCACACCGGGGACACCGTCGTCCTGCCCGACGACGGCTACCAGGCCCTCCCGCTGCTGAGGGAACAGCTGGAGGCGTACGGGATCCGCGTCCGCACCGCCCCGACCGGTGGGGACGCGCAGCTTGAGGTACTCGACGGCGCCCGGCTGCTGTGGATCGAGACCCCCTCCAACCCCGGCCTCGACGTCTGCGACGTGCGCCGCCTCGCGGACGCCGCGCACGCCGGCGGGACGCTGGTCGCAGTCGACAACACCCTCGCGACCCCGCTCGGCCAGCGCCCCCTGGAACTGGGCGCGGACTTCTCCGTAGCCAGCGGCACCAAGGGCCTCACCGGCCACGGTGACCTGCTCCTCGGGTACGTCGTCTGCCGCGACGCGGAGCCGGCCGCACGCGTCCGGAGGTGGCGGAAGATCGTCGGCGCCATTCCCGGACCCATGGAGGCCTGGCTGGCCCACCGTTCCTTGGCCACCATCCAGCTCCGCACGCAGCGCCAAGGGGAGAACGCGCTGGCCGTCGCCGAAGCGCTCGCCGGGCACGCCGACGTGACCGGTCTGCGCTACCCCGGCCTGGCCGCCGACCCGTCCCACAAGACGGCGGCCCTCCAGATGCGCGGCTTCGGATCGGTGGTCTCGTTCACCCTCCCCGACCGGGCGCACGCCGAACGCTTCATGGAGGCTCTGCGCCTGGTCGAGGACGCCACGAGTTTCGGTGGAGTACGGTCCACGGCCGAGCGACGCGGGCGGTGGGGCGGGGACGCCGTGCCGGAGGGGTTCATCCGCTTCTCAGCCGGCGCCGAGGACACCGCGGACCTGGTCGCGGACGTCCTGCGCGCCCTCGTCATCGCAGGTGGCGGGGGCTGAAAGCGGTACGGAAGGGCGGTCCGAGCCTCCCCCCTAGTGGCTCGGACCGCCCCGGGTTCCGCGCGCGAAGAACCACGCGACAAGGCTAGTTGACTCTTCGTCAGAGTCCAATCACGGTAACGACAGGTGCCTATCCGGATATTTATAGTTGTAGGTCCCCACCGAGAGGTGTCGCCGTGGACCTGGCCTTGCTGCGCACCTTCGTCGCCGTCCACCGAGCCGGGTCGTTCACCCGGGCCGCAGTGCTCCTCGGACTGTCGCAACCCGCCGTCACCTCACAGATCCGCACCCTCGAACGGCAACTCGGACGCCCCCTGTTCCACCGCCGCGCCCGCGGCGTCACGCCCACCGCGATCGGCGACGAACTCGCCCACAAGGCCGCTCCCCACCTCGACGCCCTGCTGAGGATCACCGAGGCCGAGCAGGACGCCGCAGGCGAGATGCGCACCCTCCACCTCGCCGGACCGCCCGAGTTCCTGAGCCTGCGCGTGCTCCCGGCCCTCGCGCCCCTCATCGGCCGGGGCCACTCCCTGCGCACCACCTTCCGGACCGGGGCCGAGGAGACCCTCGACGGGCTGGCCGCCGGTCACCACGACCTCGTCGTCACCACCGCCCAGCCCCGCGGGGAGCTGTTCAGCGCCACCGCCCTCTGCGACGAGGAGCACGTCCTGGTCGCCGCCCCCTACTGGGCCGCCTTCGTCGATCCGGAACGGCTGCGCGCCGAAGGGCCCGCGGCATTCGACGGCATCCCCCTGGTCGAGGTCCACGAGTCCCTGCCGCTCGTGACCCGTTACTGGGCCGCCGTCTTCGACACCGTGCCCGACGCCAGGCTCCCCGCCGCCACCGTGGTCGTACCCGACCTGCGCGCCGTACTGGAATGTGTCCGGGCCGGCGCGGGGCTCGCGGTCCTCCCCCGGTACCTGTGCCGGGAGGCCCTCGACTCCGGGAGGATCGTGGCCCTGCCCGAGCCCGCGGTCCCTCCGCTGCGCACCTGGTTCCTGGTCGTACGCGCCGGCAGCCTCGCGCTCGCGCACCTCGCACGGGCGCACGACAGCCTCCTGCACGCCGCCGTGCGCTGGTGATCCCGGACTGATCAGGCCGTGGCGCGTTTCAGAAGCGGAGCCGTGGGCCACTCTTCTCCCATGACCGAACGTCCCGTGGTCAAACGCACCGCCCGCGCGATCCTGCTCGACGGTGACGACCTGATCCTCATCAAGCGCACCAAGCCCGGCCTCGATCCGTACTGGCTCACTCCCGGCGGGGGAGTCGAACCCTCGGACGCCACCGTCGTCGACGCCCTCCACCGGGAGGTCCACGAGGAACTCGGCGCGAAGATCACCGATGTGGTGCCCTGCTTCGTCGACACGGTCGAGCACATCGCCGAGCGCGGAGTGACCGGCGTGAAGGTGCAGCACTTCTTCGTCTGCCACCTCGAATCGATGGACCCCAGCCAACGGCACGGACCCGAGATCGACGAGCCCGAGGGCGAGTACGAGATCGTCCGCGTGCCGTTCAGCCGGGTCGGCATCGCGGCCGTCCATCTCGTCCCGCTGTCCCTGCGGCACTACCTCGACGGCAACATCGAGGGCGTGCGGGCCATGCACGCCGCCGACTTGGGCTGACCCCACCCACCGGCGGAGGCCTCGCGTCACCGCCGACCGCTCACCTCACCGGCCGAGAGCGGCGGACTTCCCGCCGCTCTCAGCCGGCCACACCGGCCAGCTCCTCCACCGCGTCGTGCCGGATCCGATCGTCAGGGATCCCGATCCGCTTGAGCTCGTCGACACCACTGCGGATCATCGCGGGCGGACCCGACACGAAGGCGTCGTACGAACTCCATGGCCCGTGGGGGCCGACGGCCTGCGGCAGCTGCCCGGCCAGACCGTCGCCGACCACCGGGCGCACCGACAGCCACGGGTGGGAGCGCTGGAGACCCAGCAGGGTGTCCTTGTCGTACAGGTCGTTGTCACTGCGCGCGCCGAAGAACACCTCCATCGGCCGCCGTTCGCCGTGCTCGGCCACGTCCTCGATGAGCGCCTTGATGGGCGCGATGCCGGTTCCGCCCCCCAGGCAGAGCATCCCGTTGTCCGAGGTGTGGTCCACCACCATCGACCCGGACGGCGGGCCGAGGCGCAGCACGTCTCCCGGGCGGGCGTGGCGCACCAGCGCGTTGGAGACCCAGCCCGCGGGAACGGCTTTGACGTGGAAGGAGAGCAGCCCGTCGGAGCGCGGCGCCGAGGCAAAGGAGTAGTGCCGCCATACCCGGGGCCACCACGGCGTCTCCAGGCTCGTGTACTGGCCGGCCACGAAGGCGTACGGCTGGTCGGGGCGGACCGTCAGCACGGCGATGTCCGGGGTGCGCAGATCGTGGGAGACCACCTCCGCGTGCCACCAGGCAGGGGCTGCGTCCTCCGCCGCCGCGTCGATCATGATCTGGGAGATCGCGGTGTACGCCCGGACCCAGGCGGCCTCTGTCTCCGGCCCCCAGGTTGCCTCCGCGTAGCGGGCCAGCGCACCGACCAGGGCCTCTCCCACGGCCGGGTAGTGACCGGGCAGGGTGCCGTACTTGCGGTGCCCGGTGCCCAGCCGGCGCAGGTACGGCACGAGCACGTCCGGGTTGTCGATGTGCTCGGCGGCCGTCAGCAGAGCCTTGAGCAGCCGGTCGCGCTGTACGTCCATGGCGACGGGGAACAGGCTCCGCAGCTCCGGATGCCCTATGAACACCAGGGCGTAGAAGTACGAGGTCACCTTGTCGGCGACGGGTCCGATCTCAGCGAGGGTCCGGCGGATGAGCACGGCATCCGGCGAGGGCTCGGCCGTACCGGCCCCGGAGGGTATCGGGGCTGTCTCCCGTCTTGCCGATCTGGTTTGCGGAGCGTCCATGCGGTGCCTCGCTTCGAGCATCTCGGTCGGTCTGCACAGCCACGGGCTGTGCATCCGTGGTTCCCGGTTCCACAGCGTGCCAGCCGACCTGGAGCCCTGCGGGGAAACGCGGAAAATCTGCGTTCCGAGCCCCCTATCCCCTTAAGATGCCTCAGCTCCCGGGCGTGCCACCCCTACGAGCTGGTATGCCTCCCGGAGATCCCGGCCCTCGTAGACATGCGTCGCGCGTTCCTGCAGATAAGGACGCGCATTGACCGCCACCGAAACCGGAACCACCTCGAAGAGCACGGAATCGGTAATCGAGTCCCCGTACGCGACGCAGTCGCCCCAGGTTACTCCGAACCGCGTGCACAGTCGGTCCGCCACGGTGACCTTGGCCTCGGGGGTGAGGATGCCGGCCACCTCTACGGGCCGGGTGAACGGCACCTCGGGGAAAACCGAGCCGTGCGCGGCGTGCGCGCCCCACTCCAGGAGGAGTTCCACGAAGAAGGAGGGTGACAGCGAGATGACCGCGCAGTAGTCCCCGCGTTCCCGGATCTCGCGCCACACGTCCCGGATGCCGGCCAACCACGGGGACCCGTCGAACGCCGCCCGGACGTGTGCGGGTGTCAGGCCGGCCCACAGCGCGTGGACGGCCACCGAGAACTCGTGGGGGCCCATCCGGCGCGCGGCGAAGGCCTGCTCCAGCTCCGCGATCTCGGCGCTCACCCCGAGCTGGCGGGAGATCTCGACCGGTGCCGCGGAGCCGTACATCAGGGTTCCGTCGAGGTCGAAGAGGTGCAGGGTGGTCATAGCCCCAGAGATTAGTGCCTCTGTTTCTCGCGAAACAGCGCGTTTCACGTGAAACGAGCGATCGGTTTCACGTGAAACATTGGGGTTGTGTTTCACGTGAAACACCCGCCTCATCAACCCTCTGGACGCTCAGCGGCTGATGATCCAGTCTGAGTCGGTGACACCACCACATCTCACCGATCTACCGATCCGAGCACTGGCCGCGGACGACCTCCGCCGGTGCGCCGACCTGTCCGAGGACCGCGGCTGGCCCCGCGAGGACCACAAGTGGGGACTTCTGCTCGCCGCCGGGAACGGTTACGGCGTGGACGCTCCTGACGGTCAGGGGCTCGCGGCCGCCTGCGTCGTCACCGAGTACGGCCTGGCCAACGGCGGACCGGAGCTCGCCGCCGTCGGGATGGTCCTCGTCGCCGCCCGCTACGACCGCCAAGGCCTGGGCCGCCGCCTGATGAAGTACGTATGCGACGACGTGCTCAAGGGCGTCCCTCTCACCCTGCACGCCACCCCCTTCGGCCGCCCCCTCTACGAGGAGCTCGGCTTCGACACCACGGGCCGTGCCGAGATGCTCCGCGGAACCTTCCGACACGAGGACGCCTCCGGTCCGTCCGGTGCCGGTCCGTCCGGTGATCCCGCGGTACGGCCGGCGCACGCCGAGGACCTCGCGCGCATCCTGCGTCTGGACGCCGAGGTGTTCGGCACCGACCGCACGCACATGATCATCCGGCTACCAGCCTTCGCGGACCGGCTGGTCGTCGCCGAGGACACCGACGGCACGCTCAGCGGCTACGCCGCGGCCTGGCCCAACATGGAGACCCATGTGATCGGTCCGCTGGTCGCGCGTGACACCGGCACCGCCAAGGCCTTGGTCTCCGCGCTGGCCGCGGGGACAGACCGACCACTGCGCACCGATGTCGACGTACGCCATGAGGAGTTCCTCGGCTGGCTGAAGGAGCGCGGCCTGAAGTCCGTGGCCTTCAACGCCGTCATGACCCGCGGCATCCCCGGCCTGCCCGGTGACTGGACCCGGCGCTGGGCTCCGCTCACCGTCGCCGCGGGCTGAGAGAGGCACACACCACGATGACCGATTCCTCCGAGTTGACCATCCGCCGCGCCACCGAGGCGGATCTGCCCGCAATCGTCGCCATGCTCGCCGACGACCCCCTGGGCGCCACGCGCGAATCTCTCGACGACCTCACTCCGTACCGGACGGCCCTCAAGCACCTCTCGGAGGACCCGAGCCAGCACGTGGTCGTCGCTGTCCGCGCGGGCCGCGTCGTGGGTACCCTCCAGCTGACGATCGTCCGGGGCCTCTCCCGCAAAGGGGCCACCCGCTCGATCATCGAAGGGGTCCGGGTGCATGCCGACGAGCGCGGCAGCGGCCTCGGCACCCTGTTCATCGAATGGGCCGTCGAACGGTCCCGGACCGAGGGGTGCAGCCTCGTGCAGCTGACCTCGGACGCGTCGCGCACCGACGCGCACCGCTTCTACGAGCGGCTCGGCTTCACCGCGTCCCACGTCGGATTCAAGCTCGCTCTCTGAGGCACCGAGCCCACGGGCCGGGCCGTGTCGGCGGCCCGGCCTAGGATCCGGAGGATGAGCGCATGCCTTCCCCTCATCAGCACCGCCGAGCGGCGGCACCGGCTCGGCCGGCGTCACCGGCTGGCTCCCTCGGTCCGGGGCGCGACGGTGGTCCAGGCGGCGGACGCCGTCGTCGCCCTGCACGCCACGGACGCGGCGACGGTCTTCCTTTCCGCACGCGCCCGGATGGCCGACGGTGGTCCTGACACCGTCGAGCGGGCGCTCTACGAGGACGTCGGCCTGGTGCGGCTGCTGAGCATGCGCAACACGCTCTTCGCGGTCTCCACCGCCCTAGCCCCGTACGTCGACGCCTCCACCGCCCGCGGCATCGCGGTCAAGGAGCGGCGTTCCCTCCTCAAGCACCTCGCCGAGGACGGCCAGGGCCTCGATGCCGAGTGGCTGGCCGGGGCGGAGAGAGCCGCGCTCGACGCCCTCGATGCCCGCGGCCCGTCGACGGGAAACCAGCTGTCGGCTGCCGTGCCCCTCCTCCGCCAGAAGATCACCATCGACCGCGGCAAGAAGTACGAGGCGCAGACCGGCGTCGCCACCCGGGTCATCCGCCTGCTGGCCGCCGACGGCAGGATCCGGCGCGACCGGCCGCGCGGGTCGTGGACCTCCAGCCAGTTCCGCTGGGTCCACACGGACCCCTGGCCCGTCCTGCCCGCGGCGGAGGCCCGCGCCGAGATCGCGCGACGCTGGCTCCAGGCGTACGGTCCGGCCACCGAGGCCGACCTCAAGTGGTGGACCGGCTGGAGCCTCGGCGATGTCCGAACGGCCCTGGCCGCTGCCGGCACGGAGCAGGTCCGCCTCGACGACGGCACCACGGCGCTGGTGAGCCCCGGCGACACCGGCGCCGAGCCGGCCCCTGAGCCCTGGGCCGCCCTGCTGCCGGCCCTCGACCCCAGCAGCATGGGCTGGGCGGACCGGGGCTTCCACCTCGATCCCGCCCACCGGCCCGCCCTCTTCGACTACGCCGGCAACATCGGCCCGACCGTCTGGTGGAACGGCGAGATCGTCGGCGGCTGGGCTCAGCGGTCCGACGGCCGGATCGTCTGGCGGCTGCTGGGCAGCCCGGGCCGAGAAGCCGAGAAGGCGATCACCGAAGAGGCCTCGCGCCTGACCGCGTGGGTGGGCAACGCCCGGATCACCCCGCGCATGCGCACTCCGCTGGAACGCGAACTCGCGGCCTGACCGGGGCGCGCTGTCCCGTGCGGGACCGTCAGCCGATGCCGCGCCAGCCCTGTGGGTCGACTCCGCCGGGCACCGGGGCCTGCGCGTCGTACGGCTCCCGGGTGAAGACGAACGACGCGAGGTCGAGGTGACCGACCGAGCCGTCCTCGCGCCGCACCGCCCGCAGCGTTTCCCCCGCGTAGTAGCCGGAGAGCCCCGTCCAGGTGCCGTCCGGTTCCGCCCGGAAGCGCGCCGCCCGCCCGGTGGGGCCGACCGGCCCCAGCTCCAGCGACCCGTCCGAGGCCAACCGCACGACCTGGGCCGACGTACCCCAGTACCAGGGCCCGCACAGCTCCAGTGCCACCGGATCGGCCTCGCGGAACGGCCGCCACGGCTCCGGGAACCTCGGTTCCGCGTCGGCGACGATCGCCACCAGGTCGGCGGCCACCGCCGCGGACGGGAGGCCCGACGTGCAGTTCGCCAGGACCACCGCCGCCACGTCGTCGGCCTCGCTCAGCCACAATGCCGCGAGGAACCCCGGCAGCGAGCCGCTGTGCCCCACGAGTCGGCGCCCGGCGTCGGACGTGAGCTGCAGGCCCAGCCCGTAGCCGGCCTCCGCGATGCCCGGCTCCGGGGGCGAGACCGGCGTGCGCATCTCGCGTACGGTCCGTTCGCTCAGCACCCGGTCGTCACCCCGCAGGAGGAATCCGGCGAACCGCGCCAAGTCTCGGGTGGTCGACCACAGCTGACCGGCCGAGGCCATCAGTCCCAGGTCTTCCATCGGCTCCGGCATCATCACGTCCGCCCACGGGTGCACCGCCCAGCCACCGGCGTGGGGGACCTCGGGTGCCGCGCTCGTACGGTCCAGCCCCAGAGGCTCCAGCACCTCCGCCCGCAGCACCTCCGCCCACGGCTTGCCCCGCAGTGCCTCGATGACCGAACCCAGCAGTGCGTAGCCCGGATTGGAGTAGTGGAACCTGCGCCCCGGCGCGTGCCGGAAGGGCTCCCCGCCCAGTACGTCGGCCAGCTCCGGCCGCGTCGATCCGGGCGTGCGCTCCCACCACTCACCGGGCGTCTCGGCAGCCAACCCCCCGGTGTGGGAGAGCAACTGGGCGATCGTCGCCTCCCCGGCGCGGGTGCCGGGCACGTGCTTCTCCAGGGGGTCGGCGAGGTCCAGCAGCCCCTCGTCCCGCAGCCGCATCACCAGGACGGCCGTGAACGTCTTGCTGATGGAGCCGATCCGGTACTGGACGTTCCCGTCCGGGCCGTGCCCCGGGACGGAGGTCCGCGAGCCCTCCCAGACGGTCGCCCCGCCGCGCGCGACGGCAGCCACCACGGAGGGGGCACGGCCATCGCTCTGCGCCACGGCGATCCGGTGGTCCAACGCGCGGCGGGTGGCAGGAAGAAGGGCCAGGTCCTCGGAAAGCTCATCCATGATCGGATGCTACGTGTTGGCCATGTCCACGAACCTCGAATAGTGACCCTGGAAGGCGACCGTGATCGTCGCCGTCGGACCGTTTCGGTGCTTCGCCACGATCAGGTCGGCCTCTCCCGCCCGGGGGGACTCCTTCTCGTACGCGTCCTCACGGTGCAGCAGGATCACCATGTCGGCGTCCTGCTCGATCGAGCCGGATTCACGCAGGTCGGAGACCATCGGCTTCTTGTCGGTGCGCTGTTCCGGTCCACGGTTCAGCTGCGAGAGCGCGATCACGGGGACCTCGAGCTCCTTCGCCAGCAGCTTGAGGTTTCGGGACATGTCCGAGACCTCCTGCTGGCGGCTCTCGGGACGGCGGGACCCGCCCGACTGCATCAGCTGGAGGTAGTCGATGACCACGAGCGAGAGGTCGCTGCGCTGCTTGAGCCGACGGCACTTCGCCCGGATCTCCATCATCGACAGGTTGGGGGAGTCGTCGATGTACAGCGGTGCGGCGGAGACGTCCGGCATCCGGCGGGCCAGCCGGGTCCAGTCGTCGTCCGTCATCGTTCCCGAGCGCATGTGGTGGAGCGCGACCCGGGCCTCCGCCGAGAGCAGGCGCATCGCGATCTCGTTGCGTCCCATTTCGAGGGAGAAGATCACGCTCGGCAGGTTGCTCTTGATCGAGCAGGCCCGCGCGAAGTCCAGGGCGAGCGTGGACTTGCCCATCGCGGGACGGGCGGCGATGACGATCATCTGGCCCGGGTGCAGGCCGTTGGTCAGCGAGTCCAGGTCGGTGAACCCGGTCGGGACGCCGGACATCTGGCCGCTCCGGGACCCGATCGCCTCGATCTCGTCGAGGGCGCCCTCCATGATGTCGCCGAGCGGCATGTAGTCCTCGGACGTCCGCTGCTCGGTGACGGCGTAGATCTCGGCCTGGGCGCTGTTGACGATCTCGTCGACGTCGCCGTCGGCCGCGTACCCCATCTGCGTGATCTTCGTGCCGGCGGCGACCAGGCGCCGCAGGACCGCTCTCTCGTGGACGATCTCGGCGTAGTACTCGGCATTGGCCGCCGTGGGAACGGACTGCACGAGCGTGTGCAGGTACGAGGCCCCGCCGACCTTGCTGATCTCGCCGCGCCGGGTCAGTTCGGCACCGACGGTGATCGGGTCGGCCGGCTCGCCCTTGGCGTAGAGGTCGAGGATGGCCTGGTAGATCGTCTCGTGCGAGGGCCGGTAGAAGTCGTGGCCCTTGATGACTTCTACGACGTCGGCGATCGCGTCCTTGGAGAGCAGCATGCCGCCGAGCACCGACTGCTCGGCGTCGAGGTCCTGCGGAGGGACGCGCTCGAAGCCGCCGCCCCCTCCGCCACCCCCGCCGTCGTCCCAGGAGCCGTCCTCACGGCCCCGGTCACGCTGGCCGTCCCCGCGGCCCCGACCCTCGCTGTTGCGGCGCGGACGGGCGGGCAGACGGTCACCCGGACCGCTGTCGGCCCAAGGGTCGTCCGTGGGCTCGGGCATGCTCACCGGGCCACCTCCTCCCGTCCGCAACGCGGACCTCGCCGTGTCACTCTTTCTACGACACGGCTCTGACATTTGGGGCACCCGGATCGGCTGTCGGCGAGTCGGGCAACGCACCACGGTAGGGCCGGGAGCGGCGTCAGCCAATCTTGTTATCCACAGGCTGTGTGGATGAGATGTGGACGACGGCGCCAATGCTGTGGGTAACTCGCCGGAAGCTGTGTACGGACCGGGGGACGACGCTGTGGACAAAATCACCCGCCCTGCCGCGTTACCCCTGCTGACCTGCCATTTCTCCCTCCGGAGCCCAGGTGTCGGAAAAAAACTCGCCACTGTCCTGAGATCGCCTCCAACGGGGTGGGAAGAACGCGCAAGTCAGCGCACCTGTAAGGATCCCAGCACCCTTGCATCCATTACCTGTGGAAGATTAGATTGACCGCATGACACAGGCCCCCGCCGCGCCGAAGGCTGCGCCGAGACGACACGACCGAGAGATCTTCGCTCTCGCCGTACCCGCCTTCGGCGCGCTCGTCGCCGAACCCCTCTTCCTGATGGCCGACAGCGCCATCGTGGGACACCTCGGCACTCCCCAGCTGGCCGGCCTCGGCATCGCCGCCGCACTGCTCACCACCGCCGTGAGCATCTTCGTCTTCCTCGCCTATGCCACCACCGCGGCCGTCTCCCGCCGGGTGGGGGCCGGTGACCTGAGGGCGGCGATCCGGCAGGGCATGGACGGCATTTGGCTCGCCCTTCTGCTCGGCGCAGCCGTCATCGTGGTCGTCCTGCCCGCCGCACCCTGGTTCGTGTCCGTCTTCGGCGCCTCCGACACCGTCGCCCCGTACGCCGTCACCTATCTGAGGATCTCCACGCTCGGCATCCCGGCCATGCTCATGGTCCTGGCCGCCACCGGCGTCCTCCGCGGCCTCCAGGACACCCGTACGCCGCTCTACGTCGCCATCGGGGGCTTCGCCCTCAACGGAGTCCTGAACGTCGCCCTCGTCTACGGAGCGGACCTCGGCATCGCCGGCTCGGCGTGGGGCACCGTCATCGCCCAGTGCGCCATGGCCGCGGCCTACCTCGTCGTCGTCGTGCGCGGAGCACGGCGGCACGGCGCCTCACTGCGGCCCGACGCCACCGGGATCCGGGCCTGCGCCAAGGCCGGAGCGCCGCTGCTGGTCCGTACCCTCTCCCTGCGCGCCGTCCTGCTGATCGCGACCGCAGTGGCCGCGCGGCTCGGCGACGCCGACATCGCGGCGCACCAGATCCTGCTCTCCCTATGGAGCCTGCTCGCCTTCGCCCTGGACGCCATCGCCATCGCGGGACAGGCCATCATCGGCCGCTACCTCGGTGCGGGCGACACCGCGGGCGCCAAAGCCGTATGCCGCCGCATGGTCCAGTGGGGAATCGTCTCGGGTGTCGTCCTCGGCCTGCTCGTGGTCCTGGCCCGCCCGGTGTTCGTTCCCCTGTTCACCAGCGATCCGGCAGTGGAGGACGCCCTGCTGCCCGCACTGCTGGTGGTGGCCGTCTCCCAGCCGGTCTCCGGCATCGTCTTCGTCCTCGACGGGGTGCTGATGGGCGCCGGAGACGGCCGCTACCTGGCCTGGGCCATGCTGCTGACACTGGCGGTCTTCACCCCGGCCGCACTGCTCGTCCCGGCCGTGGGCGGAGGCTTGACCACGCTCTGGTGGGCCATGACGCTGATGATGCTGGTCCGCATGGTCACCCTCCAGCTCCGGGCACGCTCGGGCCGGTGGCTGGTCGCGGGAGCCACCCGCTAGGGCGGTGTTTCACGTGAAACACGACGCCCAACCTGGTTTCACGTGAAACACGAAGGCACACGGCCGACGCTGTTTCACGTGAAACAGCGCGTGCCCGACGGCTTTGGATACGAAGAAGGGCCGCACCCCACCGGGGTGCGGCCCTTCGTGTGCAGCCCTTAGGCGGCGACGACCTCGATGCCCACGTTCGCGGCCACGTCGGCGTGCAGACGCACGGAGACCTGGTACGAACCGAGGGTCTTGATCGGGGCGCCCAGCTCCACGCGGCGCTTGTCGACCTTCGGGCCGCCCGAGGACTCGATCGCCGTGGCGATGTCGGCCGGGGTAACGGAACCGAAGAGACGACCGGCGTCACCCGCGCGGGTGGCCAGACGGACCTTCACGCCCTCGAGCTTGGCCTTGAACTCATTGGCCTGCTCGATGGTCGCGATCTCGTGGATCTTGCGGGCGCGGCGGATCTGCGCCACGTCCTTCTCGCCACCCTTGGTCCAGCGGATCGCGAAACCACGCGGGACCAGGTAGTTGCGAGCGTAGCCGTCCTTGACGTCGACGACATCGCCGGCGGCACCGAGGCCAGAGACCTCGTGGGTAAGGATGATCTTCATTGGTCGGTCACCCTTTCCTTATCGCGCGGTGGACGTGTAGGGCAGCAGTGCCATCTCACGGCTGTTCTTCACAGCCGTGGCGACGTCACGCTGGTGCTGCGTGCAGTTGCCGGTGACGCGGCGGGCACGGATCTTGCCGCGGTCGGAAATGAACTTCCGCAGCATGTTCGTGTCCTTGTAGTCCACGTACACGGTCTTGTCCTTGCAGAACGCGCAGACCTTCTTCTTAGGCTTGCGCACAGGCGGCTTCGCCATTGTGTCTCTCCTGTGTGATCAAGAAGTGGGGGTGAGAGCTGCCCTAGAAGGGCGGCTCCTCCGAGTAGCCACCGCCGGTGCCGCCGGAGCTTCCGCCCCAGCCGCCCCCGCCGCCGCTCTGCGGCTGCTGGCCGCCGGCCGGCGCGCTGGACGCCCACGGGTCGTCGGAGGGACCTCCGCCGCCCTGCGGGGCGCCGCCACCGGGGGCTCCGCCCCAGTTGCCGCCGCCGCCACCCTGCTGCTGACCGCCGCCGCCGTATCCACCCTGGCCACCGCGACCGGTGGTCTTGGTGACCTTGGCCGTGGCGCTCTTCAGGCTGGGGCCGACTTCCTCGACGTCCAGCTCGTAGACCGTGCGCTTGACACCCTCACGGTCCTCGTAGGACCGCTGCTTCAGCCGGCCCTGCACGATGACGCGCATGCCCCGCTGAAGGGACTCGGCGACGTTCTCCGCCGCCTGACGCCAGACCGAGCAGGTGAGGAACAGGCCTTCGCCGTCCTTCCACTCATTGGTCTGCTTGTCGAAGATGCGGGGAGTGGACGCGACACGGAACTTCGCGACCGCCGCACCCGAGGGGGTGAAGCGCAGCTCGGGGTCGTCGACGAGATTGCCGACGACCGTGATGACGGTCTCGCCTGCCATGGATGAACCTCTCGGCGGGGATTGCTGCTGGGCTGCTGTGCTACTCGGTCCCGATTACCGCTGAACCGAAGTTCAGTGGGTCTCGGGGCGAAGGACCTTGGTCCGGAGAACCGACTCGTTCAGGTTCATCTGTCGGTCAAGCTCCTTGACGACCGCAGGCTCGGCCTGAAGGTCGATGACCGAGTAGATGCCCTCGGGCTTCTTCTTGATCTCGTAAGCGAGACGACGACGGCCCCAGGTGTCGACCTTCTCGACCTTTCCGTTGCCCTCACGGACGACGGAAAGGAAGTTCTCGATCAGCGGGGAGACAGCGCGCTCCTCGAGATCGGGGTCGAGGATGACCATCACTTCGTAGTGACGCATGTGGAACCCACCTCCTTTGGACTCAGCGGCCACGGTCGATCCGTGGCAGGAGGGTCGTGATGCGTGATGCACGGCATCCGTGAACAGACACCGCGCAGACCGTACAGACTACCCCGTCGACTCCTTCCGGTTGAAATCCGGCAGGAGGAGGCCACAATCTGTATCCATCGGGTGTGCTCGGTGCTATGCCCCCGGCCGGTCCGGAGGCAGGCCCCGCTGCACCGCTCTGCTTCAGCCAGGAGGTGCCTTCCGATGGCACAGGCAATGCGACGCCAGTCCTCCATCTCGCTCTTCGCGACCGACGGCAAGCCCCACCCGCTGCAGGACACCCTGATGGCGGTCACCCTGGTCCTCGGCGCCGTGGCGTTCGTCACGGCCTTCTTCGATCAGTTGCACCTGATCAGCTCGTGGACGGGCCTGATCGGCATCCTGACCGGTGCGTACGGACAGTTCGTCTCCGTGACGACACGCGAGCGCTTCGCGCTGATCATCGGCCTTGGCGCGTCTGCCTTCGGCTTCTACATGGGGATGGCCCACGGCGGCCTGTTCGGGGGCTGGCTGGGCTGACGGGACGCCTCCGCGACAGGGCACCGGCCGCGAGTCGGCCCGGGCCCCGGGCCCGTCCCCCAGATGGGTGGCGCCCCTGTCGCAGTAGGCTTCGCGCCATAGCCAGCGAAGCCGCCGGAGGAGACGCCCCGCATGAGCCTGTCCCTGAGGACCATCAGCCGAGAGCAGCATCTGGGTTACCTCCAGAGCCTGCCGTCGGCGAGCCACTGCCAGGTCCCGGCGTGGGCCGACGTGAAGAACGAGTGGCGTTCGGAGAACCTCGGTTGGTTCGACGGCTCCGGTGAACTCGTCGGCGCCGCGCTCGTCTTGTACCGGCAGCTGCCCAAGGTGAAGCGGTACCTCGCGTACCTTCCCGAGGGGCCGGTCATCAACTGGTACGCCCCCAACCTGGAGGAGTGGCTCCAGCCTATGCTGGCGCACCTCAAGCAGCAGGGTGCCTTCACGGTGAAGATGGGTCCGCCCGTCGTCATCCGGCGGTGGAACTCGACCGCCATCAAGGCCGGCATCCAGGACCCCGACGTCAAGCGCCTGCGCGACGTGGAGGCGTCGGTCATCGAACCCCGCGCCTTCGAGGTCTCGGACAAGCTGCGCCGCATGGGCTGGCAGCAGGCCGAGGACGGCGGTGCCGGCTTCGGCGACGTCCAGCCGCGCTACGTCTTCCAGGTGCCCCTGGCCAACCGTTCGCTCGACGACGTCCTCAAGGGCTTCAACCAGCTGTGGCGCCGCAACATCAAGAAGGCCGAGAAGGCCGGTGTCGAGGTCGTCCAAGGCGGCTACGAGGACCTGCCGACCTGGCAGCGCCTCTACGAGATCACGGCCGAGCGCGACAAGTTCCGCCCTCGCCCGCTCAGCTACTTCCAGCGCCAGTGGACGGCCCTCAACTCCGAGGATCCCAACCGGATGCGGCTCTACATCGCCACGCACGAGGGGGAGCCGCTCGCCGCCGCCACGATGCTCACCGTCGGCCAGCACGTCTGGTATTCGTACGGAGCGTCCGCCAACCACAAGCGCGAGGTGCGGCCGTCGAACGCGATGCAGTGGCGCATGCTGCGCGATTCCTACGCGCTCGGAGCCAGCGTCTACGACCTGCGCGGCATCTCTGACACGCTGGACGAGAACGACCACCTGTTCGGCCTCATCCAGTTCAAGGTCGGCACGGGCGGCGAGGCCGTCGAGTACGTCGGCGAATGGGACTTCCCGCTCAACAAGGTGCTGCACAAGGCCCTCGACATCTACATGTCGCGGCGCTGACCGCACCTCATCCCACCCACACCCCACACCGCTGCACCACGCAGCTCCACAGGAGAGGTTCCGGACGGGCATGGCGCTCACGCTCTACGTCGACACCGCGCGCTGGCGTGCGCACCAGAAGCAGATCCAGGACCAGTTCCCCGGGATGGTCCCGGTCTGCAAGGGCAACGGCTACGGCTTCGGCCACGAACGGCTGTGCGAGGAGGCGACCCGCATGGGCGCCGACGTCCTGGCCGTCGGGACGACGTACGAGGCCGCCAGCATCAAGGACTGGTTCGGCGGCGACCTGCTCGTCCTCACCCCGTTCCGTCGGGGCGAGGACCCGGTCCCGCTGCCGGACCGGGTCATCCGCTCGGTGTCCTCGCTGGACGGGGTCCGCGGTCTCGTGGGCGCCCGCGTGGTCATCGAGTGCATGAGCTCGATGCGCCGGCACGGCATCTCCGAACAGGACCTCGGCCAGCTGCACAGCGCCATCGAGGACGTCCGGCTGGAGGGCTTCGCCCTGCACCTGCCGCTGGACCGCCCAGACGGCTCGGACGCCGTCGAGGAGGTCATCGGCTGGATGGACCGTCTGCGCGCGGCCCGGCTGCCGCTGCACACCATGTTCGTCAGCCACCTGCGGGCCCAGGAGCTGGCGCGGCTCCAGCAGCAGTTCCCACAGACCCGCTTCCGGGCCCGCATCGGCACCAGGCTGTGGCTGGGGGACCACGAGGCGACCGAGTACCGCGGCGCGGTCCTCGACGTCACGCGCGTCTCCAAGGGCGACCGGTTCGGCTACCGCCAGCAGAAGGCCGCGTCCGAC
The DNA here is from genome assembly GCF_042715295.1 of Streptomyces sp. NPDC058701. Taxonomy (NCBI): domain Bacteria; kingdom Bacillati; phylum Actinomycetota; class Actinomycetes; order Kitasatosporales; family Streptomycetaceae; genus Streptomyces; species Streptomyces sp. NPDC058701. The sequence goes on from NZ_JBHXSY010000006.1 coordinate 182,266, forward strand.
GGCTGGCTCGTCGTGGTCGCCGGCGGCACCTCGCACGGGGTGGGCCTGGAGGCCCCCAAGGCGCTGCACGGCGTGATGCCGCGGGCCAAGGGCGTCGCCCGGGCGGGCCTGGCCACCGTCAACCGGAACCTGTCGCCGTTCGTGTGGGCCGGCAAGCAGCGCTGGTTCGCGGAGCCGCCGCACATGCAGGTGTCGATCCTCTTCGTGCCCTCGGACGCCACCGAGCCGAAGGTCGGCGACGAGCTGGTGGCGCACCTGCGCCACACCACCACGCAGTTCGACCGGGTGCTCGACGCCTGAGCCCTCAGGGTCACTTCCCGGGGCGCACGCCCCAGCCGACCTGCTGTCCCTCCGAGGGCGCCGCGTACCGCGGCGCCCTCGCTGCGTCCGACAGCACGAACACGTCCGCGGCACCGTCCAGGACGCCGCCCGAGGGGTCATCCGAGCCGTCCCGGCGCACGACGTCCCGCTCGGGCATCAGGATGTCCCGCACGACGACCCCGCACAGGTACAGCGTGGCCAGCAGGTGGGCCGCGATGGCCAGCTGGTACCCCTCCACGGGCAGGCCCTGGTGCTTGTCGCCGCTGCTCGTGTAGGCGAGGTAGAACCAGATCCCGAAGAAGTAGACGATCTCTCCGGCCTGCCAGACCAGGAAGTCCCGCCAGCGCGGCCGGGCCAGCGCGGCGAGCGGGATCAGCCACAGCACGTACTGCGGCGAGTAGACCTTGTTGGCCAGGATGAACGCGGCGACGACCAGGAAGGCAAGCTGCGCGAAACGGGGCCGCCGCGGGGCGTACAGCGTGAGCAGCCCGATGGCGGCGCACAGCAGGAGCGTCAGGGCGGTCGCGTACGTGTTGGCACCGTCGAGGGGGTTGCCCGAGCGCTGGGAGATCAGCAGCCACACGGAGCCGAAGTCGATGGGGCGTTCCTGGCTGAAGGTGTAGAACTTCGACCAGCCGTCCCGGGCGAACAGCATCACCGGCAGGTTCACCGCGAGCCAGGCCACGGCCGCGCCGAGCACGGCTCCGCCGAAGGCCCGCCACTTCCCCGCCCGCCAGCAGAGGACGAACAGCACCCCGAGCAGCAGAACGGGGTAGAGCTTGGCAGCGGTGGCGAGGCCGATGAGGACGCCGAAGAGCACCGCCCGGCCGCGGGACCACGCGAGCATCCCGGCGGCGGTGAGAGCGATGGCCAGCAGGTCCCAGTTGATCGTCGCCGTGAGCGCGAAGGCGGGTGCGAGGGCGAAGAGCAGGGCGTCCCAGGGGCGGCGCCGGTGGGTGCGGGCGACGCACACGGCGATCACCGCGGCGCAGGCCATCAGCATGCCCGCGTTGACCATCCAGTACATCTGCTCGCGATGCTGCATGGAGCCGCTGCCCGGGGTCAGCCAGGAGGCGACCTCCATGAAGAGCCCGGTGAGCACCGGGTACTCCAGATACTCCATGTCGCCGGGGAGCCGGTCGAAGTACGGCGTCAGGTTGTCGGCGAAGCCCCGAACGGCGTACAGATGCGGGATGTCGGAGTAGCACGCGTGCGTGTACTGCGAGCCCGCTCCCCGGAACCACGCCCAGTCGTAGCAGGGCAGCTTCTGCACCATGCCGAGCGCGAACATGCCGATGGCGAGGAGGGCCACGACGCGGACCGGTCCCAGCCAGTGCCCGCCCAGCCGGGCGTAGCGGCCGAGCGGGCCGCCGATGAGCTCGCTGCCGGCCGCGGCAACCTCGTCCTGCTGGGTGGGCAGTACGGGGAGGTCCTCTTGCACCTTCGTCATGCGCTCATCCTGCCGTACGGGGCCGGACACGGGGGAAGGCCGTCGCACGGGGTGCGACGGCCTTCCTGTCCGGCTCGGGCGGCGGGTCAGCCTTCCGGGTTGCCGGTGGGCCACCCACCGCTGACGCCGCCCGGACGGCCCGGCCGGGTGTTCGACGGAGACGGCCCGCCGGTGGCGCCGCCGTCAGCGCCGCCGATGATGCCGCCGTTGTTCGCGCCTCCGCTGTCGGCACCACCGTTGGCACCGCCGTTGTTCGCGCCCCCGTTGTTGGCACCACCGTTGGCCGCTCCGGCCGCCGTGTTCGGGTCGCAGTACAGCTCCCACGGCTTGCAGGTGGGCTTCCCGCTCTTGGACGGCGTCGGGGACGGCGTCGGCGAGGGGCGGGAGGGGGAAGGCGAAGGTGACGAGGACGGGGAGGGAACCGCCGACGGCGTAGGGGACGGCGCGCCCGAGGAGTCCGCCTTGACGCCGATGTCCTCGGCCTCGGGGAAGTCCTTGACCGGTGCGTCCTTGAGCGCTTCGCGCATGTACTCGGTCCAGATGACGGCGGGGATGTCACCACCGTGGATGGAGTCGGTACCGCCCACGCCGTTCATGGACATCAGCTTCTTGTCCGCGGAGTTCGGGTCCGTGCGGAAGAGGGCCACGGAGGTGGACAGCTCCGGGGTGTAGCCGACGAACCACGCCGACTTGTTCTGGTCGGTGGTGCCGGTCTTGCCCGCGGCGGGCCGGCCCAGCTTCTTGACCTTGGTGCCGGTGCCGTTCTTGACCACGTTCTCCAGGACCTTGGTGACGTTGTCGGCGACGGCGCTGTCCATGGCCCGCTGTTCCTTGGGGGCCTCGAAACCGGACAATGGCTGCCCGTCCTTCGTGACCTCACTCACCGAGTACGGCTCGCGGTGCTTGCCGGAGGCCGCGAAGGTGGCGTAGGAGTCGGCCATGCGGATGGCGCTGGGGGTGGAGGTTCCGAGTGCGAAGGACGCGTTGTTGTTCTTGTCCATCGAGTCCTCGAGGATGCCCGTGGACTTGGCCATCTCGCGGACCTTGGAGTGTCCGACGTCGAAGACGAGCTGGGCGAACGGCACGTTGATGGACTTCTCCATCGCCTCGTTGAGGGTGACGTAGCCGAAGGGGGTCGGGCTCTCGTTCTTCTGCCGGAACGGCTTGCCGTCCGCGGCGAGCAGCGGCTTGCCCTGGCGGTTCTTGATCACCGTCAGGTCGTCGGCCATGTACTTGCTGTCGACCGAGATGCCCTCGCCGTTCGAGTTCTGGGTGCCGTGCTCCATCGCCGCGGCCAGGACGTACGGCTTCCAGGTCGAGCCGACCGGGACGCCGATGGTGTTGGCGTTGTTGCTGAAGTACTTCTGGTCCCAGCCCGGACCGCCGTACAGGGCCACGATCGCGCCGGTCTTCACGTCGACGGAGGCCGCGCCGAACTGCACGAAGGTGTCCAGTTCAGGGCGCAGTTTCTCGTCGAGGAAGTCGTTGCGGGTGTCCTCCACGGCCTTGACCAGGGCGTCCACCTTCGGCTTCTGGAAGGTGGTCTTGATCCGGTATCCGCCGAGGGCCATCTTTTCGGCGCTGATGTCCTTGGTCTTCATCACGTACTGCTTGGCCGTCTCGACCAGGTAGCCGATCTGGCCGGACATGCCGCGCGCCTGCGCCGACTCGACGAGGGCGGGGAAGGCCTCGGGCTTGTACTTCGCCCGCTCGTCCTTGGACATCCTCCCGACCTGCACCTGGCGGTCGAGCACCCAGCTCCAGCGCTGCTTCGCGCGCGCGGTGTTGGCCTCGGGCGTGGCCGAGGCGCCGATGCCGCCGTCCGGGTTGTACAGGTTGGGACCCTTGAGGACCGAGGCCAGGAAGGCGGACTCGGACGGGTTCAGCTCCTTGGAGTCCTTGCCGAAGTAGGCGCGGGCCGCGGCCTGGATGCCGTAGGCGTCCCGGCCGTAGTACGCGGTGTTGAGGTACCCGGCGAGGACCTTGTCCTTCTCCTCGGTGACACCGAGCCTGATCGAGATGAAGAGCTCGGTGACCTTCCTCTTGAGCGTCTGCTCGGAGTCCAGGAAGTTGTTCTTCACGTACTGCTGGGTGATGGTCGAGCCGCCCTGGGTCGAACCGCCCTTGGCCATGTTCCACACGGCGCGGACGATGCCCATGGGGTCGACGCCCTTGTCCGTCTCGAAGGACTCGTTCTCCGCGGCGATCACGGCGTTCTGCATCGACAGGGGGATCTGGTCGATGCCCACGATCTGCCGGTTCATCGATCCGCCGGTGGCCACCATCTGGGTGTCGTCGGCCCAGAGGAAGACGTTGTTCTGTGCCTCGGCCGCCTTGTTGGGGTCGGGGGTGCTCACCATGGCGATGCCGATGCCGGCTCCGGCCACGATGACCGCGAAGAAGCCCAGCACCGTCCCGCCGACGAGCTTCCAGGAGGGTACGAAGCGCTTCCAGCCGCCCCGGTCGGACCGCGGGTAGTTGATGAGTCGCTTGTCCGGGCGGCCGGCGCCGCGTCCCTGCTGCGCTCCACCGCCCCTTCCGCGGCCCGCGGAACCTCTCTGGGCGGCCCTGCGGGCCTCGGCACGGCTGCCGCGGGAGGGCTGTTCTGCGTACGGGCCGCTGGGCGACGCGGTGGGCACGCCGCGTCCGGCCTCGGCGCCCCGTCCGGGGCGTTGCGGGGCGGCCCGGCGGGACGAGGCGCGTCCACCGCCCTGGGGCTGCGGCGGTTTGCGGCGATGCTCGCTCATCGAACGACTACTCCTCGGGCAGGCGAGTGGCCTGGAAGCGGCGGGTGAATTCCGGTTCCCCCGGTGTCATGGCCCACAGACTACGCACGCTCAAAACCCGAACAGTGCCGAAGTTCACCCCAAATCAGGCAACTTGCCTCGTACGAATTCGTGATGTGATGCCGGTCACCATGTCGCCCCTTGTCGCAAGAGGCTGCTCGATCTATCGTCTGGATGTATCGAGTCGATACATCAGCTCGACATAAGACCTCAGAGTCGGAGGAGGGGCAGGCGGATGAGCAGGCGCTCAGGCATCCTGGAATTCGCCGTCCTCGGCCTGCTTCGCGAATCCCCCATGCACGGATACGAGCTGCGCAAGCGGCTCAACACCTCGCTGGGGGTGTTCCGGGCGTTCAGCTACGGGACGCTCTATCCCTGCCTCAAGACGCTGGTCACCAACGGCTGGTTGATCGAGGAACCGGGCAACGCTCCGGAAGACGCTCTCGCCGCTTCACTCGCAGGGCGCCGCGCCAAGATCGTCTATCGGTTGACGGCCGCGGGCAAGGAGCACTTCGAGGAGCTGCTCTCCCACACGGGGCCCGACACCTGGGAGGACGAGTCCTTCGCCGCCCGCTTCGCCTTCTTCGGTCAGACCGAGCGAGAAGTGCGCATGCGGGTACTGGAGGGCCGCCGCAGTCGGCTGGAGGAGCGCCTGGAGAAGATGCGCGCCTCAATCGCCCGCACACGGGAGCGTCTCGACGACTACACGCTGGAGCTGCAGCGGCACGGCATGGAGTCGGTGGAGCGCGAAGTGCGCTGGCTGAACGAGCTCATCGAGAGCGAGCGGGCGGGACGGGATCAGAGACGATCCGGTCCGTCCGACGAAACTGCAAAATGAGGCCTGCATCTCGCAGGCCTCGTCCGAGAACAAACAGGGAGCAACCGGAATGGGTTCGGTTCGCGTAGCCATCGTCGGCGTAGGCAACTGCGCCGCCTCGCTGGTGCAGGGCGTCGAGTACTACAAGGACGCCGACCCGGCGGCCAAGGTCCCCGGTCTGATGCACGTCCAGTTCGGCGACTACCACGTGCGTGACATCGAGTTCGTCGCCGCGTTCGATGTCGACGCGAAGAAGGTCGGCCTCGACCTTTCGGACGCCATCGGCGCCAGCGAGAACAACACCATCAAGATCTGCGACGTCCCGAACGCCGGTGTGACCGTTCAGCGCGGCCACACCCTGGACGGCCTGGGCAAGTACTACCGCCTGACGATCGAGGAGTCCACCGAGGCTCCGGTCGACGTGGTCCAGATCCTCAAGGACCGCCAGGTCGACGTCCTGATCTGCTACCTGCCCGTCGGCTCCGAGAACGCGGCGAAGTTCTACGCGCAGTGCGCCATCGACGCCAAGGTCGCCTTCGTCAACGCCCTCCCGGTCTTCATCGCCGGCACCAAGGAGTGGGCTGACAAGTTCACCGAGGCCGGTGTCCCGATCGTCGGCGACGACATCAAGTCCCAGGTCGGCGCGACCATCACGCACCGTGTGATGGCGAAGCTGTTCGAGGACCGCGGCGTCCGTCTTGAGCGCACCATGCAGCTCAACGTCGGCGGCAACATGGACTTCAAGAACATGCTCGAGCGCGACCGCCTCGAGTCGAAGAAGATCTCCAAGACGCAGGCCGTCACCTCGCAGATCCCGGACCGGGACCTCGGCGAGAACAACGTCCACATCGGCCCGTCCGACTACGTCGCGTGGCTCGACGACCGCAAGTGGGCCTACGTCCGCCTCGAGGGTCGCGCCTTCGGCGACGTCCCGCTGAACCTCGAGTACAAGCTCGAGGTGTGGGACTCCCCGAACTCGGCCGGTGTCATCATCGACGCCCTGCGCGCCGCGAAGATCGCGAAGGACCGCGGTATCGGTGGCCCGATCCTGTCGGCCTCCAGCTACTTCATGAAGTCCCCGCCGGTGCAGTACTTCGACGACGAGGCCTACGCCAGCGTCGAGAAGTTCATCAAGGGCGAGGTCGAGCGCTAGTCGAGCCCAAGGGTCCTCCGGACACCTGGACTTAGGCTGTTCTTCCGCGGAGGGTCCCCGGGCAATGTGCCCGGGGACCCTCCGCGTATGTGACCCTTGCCCTCATGCCTGCCGTACGTCATCTGCGCGTACTCCTGCGCCTGAGGGACTTCCGGAACCTGCTCGCCGTACGGCTGTTCTCACAGTCGGCCGACGGTGTCTACCAGGTCGCTCTCGCGGCCTACGTGGTCTTTTCACCGGAGAAGCAGACCTCTCCGGCTGCCATCGCCTCGGCCATGGCCGTGCTGCTGCTTCCCTACTCGGTCATCGGCCCCTTCGCCGGGGTCCTCCTCGACCGCTGGCGCCGCCGACAGGTCTTCCTCTACGGCAACCTCCTGCGCGCCTTCCTCGCCTGCGTCACCGGGATGCTGATCGTCGCCCACGTGCCCGACTGGCTGTTCTACGCCTCGGCCCTGTCGGTGACGGCCGTCAACCGGTTCGTGCTGGCCGGACTGGCCGCGTCCCTGCCCCACGTCGTCGGTCCCGAACAGCTCGTGACGGCCAACGCCCTCTCGCCCACGGCCGGAACGCTCGCCGCGGTCGCGGGCGGGGGGCTGGCCTTCCTCGTCCGGGTGCTGGCGGCCGACTCCGACGCGCTCGTCGTACTTCTCGGAGCCGGCCTCTACCTGTGCGCGGCCCTGGTCTCCCTGCGCCTTGCCATCGGCCTCCTGGGGCCCGACCACCCTCCGGGCCGGCTCCGCCCGTCGGTCGCCGAGGGAGCCGCCCACACCGTGCGGGGCATGGTCGAGGGGCTGCGGCACCTGGCCTCCCGGCGGGAAGCCGCCCAAGCGCTCGCGGCCATGACCCTGATGCGGTTCTGCTACGGGGCCCTGTTCGTCATGCTGCTGATGTTGTGCCGCTACTCCTGGTCGGACAACGAGTCCGACGGTCTGGCGCTGCTGGGCATCGCGATCGGTGTCTCGGGGGCCGGATTCTTCGCGGCCGCCCTCATCACTCCCTGGCTGGTGGGCCGGCTCGGCACCCGCGGGACGATCACCGTCTGCGCCGCGGGCGCTGCGGTGCTGGTGCCGTCCCTCGGGCTGTTCTTCACCCCCGGCCCGATGCTGGCCGCCGCGTTCGTCCTGGGGCTCGCCACCCAGGGCGCCAAGATTGCGACCGACACGGTCGTGCAGTCCCAGGTGGACGACGCCTACCGCGGCCGCGTCTTCGCCCTCTACGACGTGCTGTTCAACATCGCGTTCGTCGGAGCAGCGGCGGTCGCCGCCCTGATGCTCCCCGTCGACGGGCGCTCCGTGACGCTGATCGTCAGCGTGGCCGCCCTGTACGCCGCGACAGCGGCGCTGCTGGGTCGGCAGGGGCGACGTTTCACGTGAAACGTGGCTCCCGCCGACCCGTGCCGTATCGATGTTTCACGTGAAACACCGCCACGGGCCCTCCTGCCTCAGTCCTGCGAGGCCCACCACTCCTTGAGCGCGGCGACGGCCGCCTCCCGCTCCATCGGCCCGTTCTCCAGGCGCAGCTCCAGCAGGAACGCGTACGCCCGGCCGATGACGGGGCCGGGCCCGACGTCCAGCACCCGCATGATCTCGTTGCCGTCCAGGTCGGGGCGGATCGAGTCCAGCTCCTCCTGGTCCTGGAGCTGCGCGATGCGCTCCTCCAGCCCGTCGTAGGTCCGGGACAGGGCGTTGGCCTTGCGCTTGTTCCGCGTGGTGCAGTCGGACCGGGTCAGCTTGTGGAGACGCTCCAGCAGCGGGCCCGCGTCACGGACGTAGCGCCGCACCGCCGAGTCGGTCCACTCCCCGTCCCCGTAGCCGTGGAAGCGCAGGTGCAGCTCCACCAGGCGGGACACGTCCTTGATCATGTCGTTGGAGTACTTCAGCGCGGTGAGGCGCTTCTTGGTCATCTTCGCGCCCACCACCTCGTGGTGGTGGAAGGAGACCCGGCCGTCGCTCTCGAAACGGCGGGTGCGCGGCTTGCCGATGTCATGCAGCAGGGCCGCGAGCCGCAGCACCAGGTCGGGACCGTCCTCCTCCAGCGCGATCGCCTGCTCCAGCACGATCAGGGAGTGGTCGTAGACGTCCTTGTGCCGGTGGTGTTCGTCACTCTCCAGCCGCAGCGCGGGCAGCTCGGGAAGCACCCGGTCCGCCAGCCCGGTGTCCACGAGCAGGCCCAGCCCCTTGCGCGGATGGGCGGAGAGGACGAGCTTGTTCAGCTCTCCCTGCACCCGCTCCGCGGAGACGATCTCGATCCGGTCGGACATGGCCTTCATCGCGGCCACGACCTCCGGGGCCACCTCGAAGTCCAGCTGCGCCGCGAACCGGGCCGCCCGCAGCATGCGCAGCGGATCGTCGGAGAAGGAGTCCTCGGGCGTGCCGGGCGTACGGAGGATTTCCGCGGCCAGGTCCTCCAAACCGCCGTGCGGGTCGATGAACTCCTGTTCCGGCAGGGCCAGGGCCATGGCGTTGACCGTGAAGTCCCGCCTGACCAGGTCTTCCTCGATGGAGTCGCCGTAGGAGACCTCCGGCTTGCGGGAGGTACGGTCGTACGCCTCCGAGCGGTAGGTGGTCACCTCGATCTGGAAGCCGTCCTTCTGCGATCCGACGGTGCCGAAGGCGATGCCGACGTCCCACACGGAGTCGGCCCACGGTCGGACGATCTTCAGCACGTCCTCGGGGCGGGCGTCGGTGGTGAAGTCGAGATCGTTGCCGAGACGCTCCAGCAGCGCGTCGCGGACGGACCCGCCGACCAGGGCGAGGCGGAAGCCCGCCTGCTGGAAACGGCGGCCGAGATCGTCGGCGACAGGGGCGATCCGCAGCAGTTCGCTCACCGCGCGGCGCTGCACCTGACTCAGGGCACTGGGGCTGTCTTCGTTGGCATTCGGCACAACAGAAAAGGGTACGTGGCCTGCCCGGTCCGGGCTTCCCCGTTTTGTTGCCACCCCGGTACGCAACCGCCCCGGGGCGGAGCCGATCATGTGGAGCAAGACGCGGCACTCGCGCACAGCGGGTCTCGTTACCATCAGTGGACGCACAGACGACGACCACTGACACTTCGAGGAACGGGCTAGCGCGTGGCCGAGGCGGCAGAGATCAAGGGGGCGTCCCCCGCCCCTGTCCGGCGCCGGTGGATGCGACGGGCGGTGGTCCTGCTCGCGGGAACGCCCGTGCTGGCCGCTCTGATCTACTCTCCCGCCCCCGAGGCCCAGGCTGCCCCCGGACCCTCGGTCGACGTCCAGCTGACGTCCATGGCTCCCGCGGCCCCGGTCAAGGGCGACACCCTCACCATCTCCGGCACCGTGGTCAACAACGGCTCCGACACGATCACCGACGCCCACGTCGGGCTGCGGGTCGGTCCCGCTCTGGCGGACCGGGCCTCCATCGACGACGTGGCGGACCGCACCGGTTTCCGGGCCGGCACGGACCCGGGCGAGATCGACCCGGCCTACGCCGCGAAGATCCCCTCACTGCCCCCGAAGGCCGGCCAGGACTTCACCCTCTCGGTCCCGGTGAACAAGCTGGAGCTGGACAAGGACGGCGTGTACCAGCTCGGCGTCTCGCTGTCCGGGGCGACCGACCGGCGGCCCTCCGAACAGGTCCTCGGCATCAAGCGGACCTTCCTCCCCTGGCAGCCGGACGCCGCCGCCAAGCGCTCCAGCCTCACCTTCGCGTGGCCGCTGATCGCCCACACCCGGGTGACCGCGGAGACCGGCTCCGACGAACTGCAGACCCCGGTCTTCCTCGACGACTCGCTCGCCCAGGAGCTTGAGCCCAGCGGCCGCCTGGGCCAGATGATCACTCTGGGCAAGGACCTCCCCGTCACCTGGGTGATCGACCCCGACCTGCTCTTCACGGTCGACGCGATGACCAAGGGCTACCGGGTCCGCGGTCCCGACGGGAAGATCGTCCAGGGCAGGAAGAAGGCCGTCGCCGAACAGTGGCTGAGCTCGCTGGAAGCCGCGGTGCAGGGCAAGAAGGTCGTCGCGCTGCCCTTCGCCGACCCCGACCTCGCCTCCCTCGCACACCAGGGCAAGGACGTCTCGGGGACCCTGGGCCAGCTCCGGCCCGCCACCGACAAGGCGAAGGACGCGGTCGAGACCGTCCTGCACGTCCCGGCCTCCACCGATTTCTCCTGGCCCGTGAACGGCGCCATCGACCCCTCGATCGTCAACGTCGCCACCTCGGCCGGCGCCCACAACGTCCTGACCCGGAGCGACAGCCTCACGGAGACCGGGGCCCTCGGCTACACGCCCTCGGCCGCCCGGCCCATCGGCGCGGGCACCACGGCGGTCGTGGCGGACGAGGAGCTCTCCACCGCCTTCGAGGGCGACATGCTGCGCGCCGAGAACTCCACGCTCGCCGTGCAGCGGTTCCTCGCCCAGAGCCTCGCCCTCAACCTGCAGAAGACCGACGAGCAGCGCAGCTTCGTCGTCGCCCCGCAGCGCATGCCGTCCGCCAGCCAGGCGAACTCGATGGCCACCGCTCTGCGCAGCCTCCAGGCGGGCCGCTGGACCCAGCCCGGCGACCTCGAGTCCGCGGCCGCGGCCAAGCCCGACCCCGGCGCCGCCACCCAGGTACCCGGAGCGGGGGAGTACCCCGAGGCACTGCGCAAACAGGAACTGCCGGTGGCGGCGTTCGAGAAGATCCGCACCACGCAGAACACCCTCGACCACTTCAAGGTCATCCTCGCCGCGCCCGACCGCGTGGAGATCCCTTTCGGCAACGCCACCAACCGGGAGATGTCCACCTCCTGGCGCGGGCGTCCGGAGGAGGCCAAGGTCTACCGGGACCAGGTACAGGACTATCTGATCGGCCTGACGGAGAAGGTCAAGGTCATTCCCAAGTCCGACGCCACCCTGTCCGGTCACAGCGCCACCATCCCGGTCAGCGTCCAGAACAGCCTCGTCCAGGATGTGCACAACCTCGTCCTGCGGGTGAAGTCGGCGAACCCGACCCGCCTGATGTTCAGCGACAGCGAACAGGAGGTCACCGTCCAGGGCGGGCACAGCCAGACCGTAAAGTTCACCGCGAACGCCACGGCGAGCGGCCCGGTCGAGGTCACCGCACAGCTCTTCACCGAAGACGGCGTCCCCTACGGCAAGGCACGCACCTTCACCGTCGAGGCCACCGAAATCACCCCCACCGTCATGCTGGTCATCGCCGGCGGTGTGCTCCTCCTCGTCTTGGCGGGCATCAAGATGTACGCCAGCCGCAAGCGCGTCGCGGCGCGCGCGGCCGCCGAGGAGAGCACGCAGCCGAGTGACGAGTCCACGGACACCGGACCGCAAAGCACCGACGCGTCCGGCACGGGTGAGACAGTGGACCGTTGAGCGACGCCGTGGCCGGTCGGCCTGGGGACGATGAGGTGGGGTTTCGATGAACGCGCCGTACGACGGTGACCGCGCGCAGGGCACTGGCGGGCCCGCGCCCAGCCAGGGCACTGCCCCGGGCACCCCGGTGCCCGGGCAGGTTCCCGCGCCCGCGCCCGCACCGGACCACGACCCGTATGTCCAGGGAGCCTACGACTACGACCCGTACCGGTCGCAGGACCTGTCGGCCCAGGACCCCGTCGCCGAGGTCCTCTACGACCGGGCCTCGCACCCCCCGCCGCCGCCCGGCACCTACCAGGAGCCGGGCCCGCTCTACGCGGCCCCGTCCGCACCCCCGTACTCCCCCGACCCGCGCGTTTGGGCCCAGACTCCGCCGCCCGAGCCGGACGGCCCGTCGAGACACCTGCCGTACGGGGACCGCTCCACGACCACCCAGTTCGTCGGCGTGGACTCCCTCGTGACCAATGCCTCGGACGAGCAGCCCGCACCGGACGCCTTCGCGCACCTGTACCGGGACCAGGAGGCGGCGCCCCGCACCCCGGCGGAGGACGCCCCGGTGGCGGCCCCGGCACCGGCCAAACCGGCCGGTCGGACATCCAGCCTGCTCAAGTCCAGCGCACTGATGGCCGCCGGCACGATCGTCTCCCGCATCACCGGCTTCCTGCGGACCCTGGTCATCGCCGGTGCCATCGGCGTCGGCACCTTCAACGACACGTACCAGATCGCCAACACGCTGCCCACGATGATCTACGTGCTGGTCGGGGGCGGTGCGCTCAACGCCGTCTTCATCCCCCAGCTCGTCCGGGCCATGAAGAACGACAGCGACGGCGGACAGGCGTACGCCAACCGGCTGCTCACGCTCGTCGTGGTGCTGCTCGCCGCGATCACCACCGTCTGCGTGCTGGCCGCCCCGGTGTTCATCACGATGATGTCGCCGAAGATCGCCTCCGACCCCCAGCAGATGGACGTCGCGGTCGCCTTCGCCCGCTACTGCCTGCCCACCATGTTCTTCATGGGCGTCCACGTGGTCCTCGGTCAGATCCTGAACGCCCGGGGCCGGTTCGGCGCGATGATGTGGACCCCGGTCCTCAACAACATCGTCGTCATCGCCACCTTCGGTGCCTTCATCTGGGCGTTCGGCGGCTTCACCACCTCCGGCGTCAACGCCACCACCGTCACCGCGGACGGCGTCCGTCTGCTGGGCCTGGGCACCCTGCTGGGTCTGACCGTCCAGGCCCTCGCGATGCTGCCCTACCTGCGCGACGCCGGCTTCGCCCCGCGCCTGCGCTTCGACTGGAAGGGCCACGGCCTGGGCAAGGCCGCCCGCCTGGCCAAGTGGACGTTCTTCTTCGTCCTCGCCAACCAGGTCGGCCTCGTCGTCGTCACCCAGCTCGCCACGTGGGCCGGTTCGGTCGCCGAGAAGCAGGGCCACCCCGGTACGGGCATCACCGCCTACAACTACGCGCTGCTGCTCTGGCAGATGCCGCAGGCCATCATCACCGTCTCCGTCATGACGGCCGTCCTCCCCCGGATCTCCCGCTCGGCCCACGACGGGGACGCCGCGGCCGTCCGTGACGACATCTCGTACGGGCTGCGCACCTCCGCCGTCGCGATCGTGCCCTGTGCCTTCGCGTTTCTCGCCCTCGGCGTCCCGATGGCGACCCTGCTCTACGCCGGCTCCGGCTCCGGCGCCCAGAACATCGGCTACGTCCTGATGGCCTTCGGCCTCGGACTGATCCCGTACTCCGTCCAGTACGTCGTCCTGCGCGGCTTCTACGCCTACGAGGACACCCGGACGCCCTTCTACAACACGGTCATCGTCGCCGCCGTCAACGCGGCGGGCTCCGCGGCCTCCTTCTTCCTCCTGCCCGCGCGCTGGGCCGTCGTCGGCATGGCCGCCGCCTACGGCCTCGGCTACGCCGTCGGCGTCGGCGTCGCCTGGCGCCGGCTGCGCAACCGGCTCGGCGGTGACCTCGACGGCGCCCATGTGATGCGCACCTACGCCCGCCTGACCGGGGCGTGCGTCCCGGCCGCCGCGGTGGCGGGAGCCGCCGCGTACGGGATCACCCAGTGGCTCGGCAGCGGAGTGGCCGGCTCCGCCGCCGCCCTCGTCGCCGGCGGAATCGCCTTGGCGGCGGTGTTCCTCATCGCCGCCAAGCGGATGAGGATCGAAGAGCTCAACGCGATGGTCGGAATGGTCCGCGGACGTTTGGGGCGCTGATGCGCACAACCGTCGGGCCCCATCGCGTGTCGTGCATAGCGTCGGACTGTGGGCACAATTGGCATGGCTTCGCAGACTGGCCTACAGCGCGCAACGGATGGGGAGGCGGAACCGACGGTGGCGGAACGTAGCACGGCTGCCGTCGGCGTGGCCGACAACAGCGGCGATGAGCCGCTGGCCGCAGATGCGGCCAAGGCCACGGCCGACGGGGTGGACACCCAGAACGGACGAGCCGCGGACGGGCCCGTGCTCGAAAAGGACGGCGAACGGATCGGCGCGGCCCCCGCGGCCGCCCCCGAACTCCACAGCGGCCACAAGCTCGCCAGACGCTACCGCCTCGAGGAATGCGTCACCCGTGTGGACGGATTCAGCAGCTGGCGTGCGATGGACGAGAAGCTGCGCCGGGCCGTGGGCGTGCACCTGCTGCCCGCCGACCACCCGCGGGCCCGCTCCGTGCTGGCGGCGGCCCGCTCCTCGGCCCTCCTCGGCGACCCCCGGTTCGTACAGGTCCTCGACGCCGTGGAGGAGAACGACCTCGTCTACGTCGTACACGAGTGGCTGCCCGACGCCACCGAGCTGACCGCGCTCCTGGCCGCCGGCCCGCTGGAGGCCCACGAGGCCTACCAGCTCGTCAGCCAGATCTCCCAGGCGATGACCGCCGCGCACCGCGAGGGCCTCGCCCACCTGCGGCTGACGCCCAGCGCGATACTGCGTACCTCCTCGGGCCAGTACCGCATCCGCGGCCTCGCCGTGAACGCCGCTCTGCGCGGCATCACCAGCGAAACCCCGCAGCGCGCCGACACCGAAGCCATCGGCGCCCTCCTGTACGCCGCCCTGACCCAGCGCTGGCCGTACGAGAACGATGCCTACGGGCTCACCGGCCTGCCCAAGGGCGTGGGCCTGATCGCACCCGACCAGGTACGCGCCGGGGTACACCGCAGCCTGGGCGAGCTCGCCATGCGCGCGCTCGCCAACGACGGCGCGACCGCCTCCCGTCAGGAGCCCGCCTTCACGACCCCGGAGGAGCTGGCCAAGGCCGTCGCCGCGATGCCCCGCATCAGGCCGCCGGAGCCCACCTTCACCGCTCCGCCCGAGTACCAGCACACGACCTATCAGCAGGGCAGCTACGGCCGTCCCACGCCCCCCGGCACCCCCACGGCACCGTCGGTCGTGGTCGTCCCGCCGCCCCCGCTGCAGAGCCGCACCGGACGGGCGCTCAAGTGGGGCGTCGCCGCCCTGCTGATCGCCGCACTGGGCCTGGGCAGCTGGCAGCTCGCCGACACGCTCCTGGACCACCGGAGCCAGAGCGACAACGGCACGACGCAGGACGAGCCCGCCAAGACCGGTGACGACCCGAAGCCCGAGCCGGTCAAGGTCCCCATCAAGGGCGCCCTCGAGTACTACCCGGACGGAACGGCGCAGAACGCCGAGGACGTCGCGAACAGCTACGACACCGATCCCGCGTCGTACTGGCGGACCAAGGTGTACAGCGACGGTCCCGACATGGACCCCTCCTTCAAGGCGGGCGTCGGCATCGTCTACGACCTGGGCTCCGAGCAGCAGGTCAACGCCGCGTCGATAGCGTTCAAGTACGGCGGCGACCACACCACCGCCACCCTGTACGCGACCAACAGCACGTCGTCCGCGACGCCCGTCGGCTCCATGCAGAAGATCGTTACCGGCAAGACCTCCGGCAAGCAGCTCGACCTCGCCACGGAGAAGCCGGTCATCACGCGCTACGTGGTCCTGTGGATCACTGCCATGCCGAAGTCCGGCGCGCATGAATTCAGCGGGTCCGGCTACAAGCAGGCCGTCACGAACGTCTCGTTCTCGCACAATTCCTAGTGGCAGAGAAAGCCGCAAACGCATTCCGGGGCCAGGGGAGCCCGATTTCCACAGCCCCGGAATGCGGTCGTGCTCGCTCGGGAATACGCGTCGACCCTCGGCCACTCGACTCGACGGGCCTGGCCGGACAGCACGGGCGGCCGGGTGCCAGGTGCCGAGTGCCGCACACCAGCAGGCGCGGGGAGCCCCCGAGAATTCCCCGGAAGCACCGCGCAGCGCAACGGCACCGCCAGGGCACGGAAATCCATTCCCCTCGATCGGCAACGGCAGAAGCACCGTCCAGGGTGACTGGAATGCCCGATTCTCGTCGTTTACTTTCTGCGGCAAACCCGATTCAATACCTGCACGGATCCGACCAGGGAGGGGAATCATGACGTCCCCGGCTGACGACCCCCGCTCGGGCACCGACCAGGACCTGCTCGCCCGCCACGTGGCCGGCGACCCCGAAGCCTTCGGCGAACTCGTACGACGCCACCGGGACCGCCTGTGGGCCGTCGCCCTGCGCACCCTCGGCGACCGCGAGGAGGCCGCCGACGCGGTGCAGGACGCCCTCGTCTCCGCATACCGGGCCGCCCACACCTTCCGCGGGGAATCGGCCGTCACCACCTGGCTGCACCGCATCACCGTGAACGCCTGCCTCGACCGCGCGCGCAAGGCCGCCTCCCGCAAGACCGCGCCCCTGGACGACACGGACCGCCTGGAGCGGCTCCTGGAGCCCCACGAGTCCGCCGAGGCCCCCGCGGAGCGCCAAGACCTCCACCGGCAGCTCCTGGCGGCCCTGGGCACCCTGCCGGCCGAGCAGCGGGCCGCGCTGGTCCTCGTGGACATGCAGGGGTACCCCGTCGCCGAGGCCGCCCACATCCTCGGCGTGCCCACCGGGACGGTCAAGAGCCGGTGCGCGCGGGGGCGGGCCAAACTGGCCCCGCTCCTCACTCATCTGCGCGCGAATGCCGGGGATAACACCGTCTCCGGCCGGGGAGGGAACCGGACGCCGGGCCCCTCCGTCACACCGTCGGCAGAACCCAGGCATCCAGACCCAGACGCTGTGAAGGGCGGAGGTGGACGACCGTGAGCCCCACGAGCGGCACGACCAGGCACCCGGACGTCTCGGAGATCTCCGACCTGGCCGAGGGGCTCCTCTCGCCCGCCCGCACCACCGAGGTCCGCCGCCATCTCGGCGACTGCGCCCTGTGCGCGGACGTCCGTGCCTCCCTGGACGAGATCCGCGGCCTGCTGGGCACCCTTCCGGGCCCTGCCCGCATGCCCGTGGACGTCGCCGGACGCATCGACGCGGCCATCGCCGCCGAAGCGCTCCTGGACGCCGCCCAGCACCCCGCGTCCTCCTTGGCCGCGCCCCGGAGCGACACCGCGGCCCCGGATGTTTCACGTGGAACAGCGTCCGGCTCGACCACCGGAAGCGACGTCCGTCGGCCCTCCGGTCACCCGGTCGGCCCAAGCGGCCCCGGTCGGCGCCGCGCCCGCCGCCGGATCGCCGTCATCACGGGCCTGGCCGGAGCCGCCGCCTGCGCCCTCGGGGTCTTCCTCTTCACCGACCTCTCTGGCGCCCCCGCCCAGAACGCCACCGCCCGCGGCGACGCCGCGTCCTCCGCGGCCCCGCCCACGGCTGGGGACGGGATCTTCACAGCCCAAGGCCTCCAGGACGACGTCCGCGAGCTGCTGGCCTCCGGTCCCGGCGCCAAGACGGCCCCACAGGAGCAGAACAACACCTTCGGCATGGAGAACATGTCTCCGGCGCCCGGAGTCGCCGAAGGCGGCGACCGTGCGGCCCCCGCCGTCCCCTCCTGCGTCCAGAACGGGACCGGGCGCCCCGACACCCCGCTCGCCGCCGCGCGCGGCAGCTACCGGGGCGCCCCGGTCTACCTCTTGGTTCTTCCGCACCCCGGCGACGCGTCCCGGGTCGACGCCTATCTCGTGGAAACCTCCTGCGAGTCCACCGGTGCGGACGCCCCCGGGAAGCTCCTGCTGTCGAGCACCCACCCGCGAAGCTGACCCCGCCGGATCGCGGCGGACAGCCGGGGAATGCGCGCGCCGTAGGATCCGTTGGGTGGGGTGAGAGTCCGCACCGGCCCCCGGTAGGCAACAAGCAGTCCGCAGAGACGAGGAAGAAACCCGTGAGCGACGTTCGAAACGTGATCATCATCGGCTCCGGGCCGGCCGGTTACACGGCCGCCCTGTACACCGCACGCGCTTCGCTCAAGCCCCTGGTCTTCGAAGGCGCGGTCACCGCGGGTGGCGCCCTGATGAACACCACCGAGGTGGAGAACTTCCCCGGATTCCAGGACGGCATCATGGGTCCGGACCTGATGGACAACATGCGAGGCCAGGCAGAGCGGTTCGGCGCCGAGCTGGTGTCCGACGACATCGTGTCCGTGGACCTCACGGGTGAGATCAAGACCGTCACCGACACCGCCGGCACCGTGCACCGCGCCAAGGCCGTCATCGTCACCACCGGCTCGCAGCACCGCAAGCTCGGCCTTCCCAACGAGGATGCCCTGTCCGGACGCGGCGTGTCCTGGTGCGCCACGTGCGACGGGTTCTTCTTCAAGGACCACGACATCGCCGTCGTCGGCGGCGGCGACACCGCGATCGAGGAAGCGACCTTCCTCTCCCGGTTCGCCAAGTCCGTCACCATCGTGCACCGCCGCGACAGCCTGCGCGCCTCCAAGGCCATGCAGGATCGCGCCTTCGCCGACCCGAAGATCACGTTCGCCTGGGACAGCGAGGTCGCCGAGATCCACGGTGAGCAGAAGCTCTCCGGCCTCACCCTGCGCAACACCAAGACCGGTGAGACCTCCGAGCTGCCCGTGACCGGCCTCTTCATCGCTGTCGGCCACGACCCGCGCACCGAGCTCTTCAAGGACCAGCTGGAGCTCGACGACGAGGGCTACCTCAAGGTCGCCGCCCCGTCCACGCGGACCAACGTCACCGGCGTCTTCGGCGCGGGCGACGTCGTGGACCACACGTACCGTCAGGCCATCACCGCTGCGGGAACCGGCTGCTCGGCCGCTCTCGACGCCGAGCGCTTCCTCGCTGCCCTCGCGGACGCCGAGAAGGCCCACGCAACGGTCTGACACCCTTACAGTCCCCACCCCACACCCCGCAGGAAGAACAAGGAGGCCGCTGTGGCCGGCACCCTCAAGAACGTGACCGACGCTGACTTCGACGCCGAGGTCCTCAGGAGCGACAAGCCCGTACTGGTGGACTTCTGGGCCGCGTGGTGCGGACCGTGCCGTCAGATCGCCCCGTCCCTCGAGGCCATCGCCGCCGAGTACGGCGACCAGATCGAGATCGTCAAGCTGAACATCGACGAGAACCCGGCCACGGCTGCCAAGTACGGCGTCATGTCCATCCCCACGCTCAACGTGTACCAGGGTGGCGAGGTCGCCAAGACCATCGTCGGCGCCAAGCCGAAGGCCGCCATCCTGCGTGACCTCGCCGACTTCGTCGAGGTCAAGGCCGTCTGAGTCGAAGCCGTCCGCGTCGGGACGGCCCGACGGCAACGGTGTTTCACGTGAAACGGGGCCGCCCCAGGGGCGGCCCCGTTTCGCTTCCCCGGATCACAGCGGACGCAGGGCCGGCTCCTTGCGCGCCCCGCCCAGCAGCCGGTCCAGCGCCATCTCCACGTCTTCCTTCCACGACAGCGTGGAGCGCAGCTCCAGCCGCAACCGCGGGTGCACCGGGTGGGGCCGTACGGTCTTGAAGCCCACCGCGAGCAGATGCTCCGCCGGCAGCAGACACGCCGGGCCCTCCCAACGGACGTCCCCGAAGGCCTCGATCGCCCGGAACCCACGGCGCAGCAGATCCTTCGCCACCGTCTGGACCATCACGCGGCCCAGTCCCTGGCCCTGATACCCCGGCATGATCCACGAGGTGATCAGCTGTACGGCGTCGGGCGAGACGGGGCTGGTCGGGAACGCGGTGGCCCGGGGCACGTATGCCGGGGGCGCGTACAGCACGAATCCCACCGGAACGTCGTCCACGTAGACCACGCGTCCACACGAACCCCACTCCAGGAGGACGGCCGAGATCCACGCCTCCTTCTCCGACTCCGCGGTGCCCGCCTTCACGGCGGCCTCACCACTGACCGGATCCAGCTCCCAGAACACGCAGGAGCGGCAACGCCGCGGCAGGTCCGGGAGGTTGTCCAGCGTGAGCGGTACCAGCCGACGACCCATGAGCGCATCGTATCCACTGGCCCCCCTTTTTCGACGGGCCGCCGCCCCGGGGCGGCACACGGCGAAGGGGCGGACCACACCGGTTGTCACCAGTGCGATCCGCCCCTGTAGGCCTGGGGTTACTCCCCGGACGGCCCCTGCTCCAGTACCCGGCCTTCGCCGGGGGCGAGCGTCCCGAGAATCCGCTCCAGATCCTCCATCGAGGCGAACTCGACGGTGATCTTCCCCTTCTTCTGACCCAGGTCCACCTTCACCCGCGTCTCGAACCGGTCCGACAGGCGCGTCGCCAGCTCGTTGAGCGCCGGAGCCACCCGGGCGCCGGCCCGCGGCCCCTTCGGCTTGACCGAGCTGGAGGGCTCCGACGCCATCAGCGTCACGATCTCCTCGACCGCCCGCACCGAAAGACCCTCGGCCACGATCCGGTGCGCCAGCCGGTCCTGCACTTCGGAGTCGTCCACCGACAGCAGGGCCCGCGCGTGACCCGCCGACAGGACGCCCGCGGCCACCCGGCGCTGCACCGACGGCGACAGCCTCAGCAGCCGCAGGGTGTTGGACACCTGCGGACGGGACCGCCCGATCCGGTCGGCCAGCTGGTCATGCGTGCAGTTGAAGTCCCGGAGCAGCTGGTCGTACGCCGCAGCCTCTTCCAGGGGGTTCAGCTGCGCACGGTGCAGGTTTTCCAGCAGGGCGTCCAGAAGCAGCTTTTCGTCGTCCGTGGCACGGATGATCGCCGGAATGCTCTCCAGCCCGGCCTCGCGGCAGGCCCGCCAGCGGCGCTCCCCCATGATCAGTTCGTAGCGACCGGAGGCGGCCTGCCTGACGACCACCGGCTGGAGCAGACCCACCTCCTGGATGGAGGTCACCAGCTCGGCGAGGGCGTCCTCGTCGAACACGTCACGCGGCTGCCGGGGATTCGGCGTGATGGCGTCCATCGGAAGCTCCGCGAACGTCGCCCCCGCCACCACATTGGCCTCGGCCACCACCGGATCCGGCTCTGACGGAACGACGACGAGCGATGTTTCACGTGAAACATCGGCCTGCGTCAGCGCGGCGAGCTTCGCCGCCGCGACCCCGCGCTCCGAGGTCAGCACCGGAACCGCCGACGGGGACGTCGATCCGGCGCCGATCACCGGCGGTGTCTTCTCTTGCGGGGCTGCGGGGATCAGCGCACCGAGTCCCCGCCCCAGACCCCTACGTCGCTCACTCACTGGATCCCCTCCGCCATACTCTGCGTGCTGTTCGTGCCCGCGCCCAGATGGGCGTGCCGGGCGTCGTAGTGCATTCCGACCCCGCGATACGCGATCTCTCGCGCCGCCTCCAGGTAGGAGAGGGAACCGCTGGAACCCGGGTCGTACGTGAGAACCGTCTGTCCGTAGCTCGGCGCCTCGGAGATGCGCACCGACCGCGGGATGCTGGTGCGCAGCACCTCCTTGCCGAAGTGGGTGCGCACCTCCTCCGCCACCTGCGAGGCCAGCCGGGTCCTGCCGTCGTACATCGTGAGCAGGATGGTCGAGACGTGCAGCGTCGGGTTCAGGTGCGCGCGCACCAGGTCGACGTTGCGCAGCAGCTGGCCGAGCCCCTCCAGCGCGTAGTACTCGCACTGGATCGGGATCAATACCTCCGCACCCGCCACGAGTGCGTTCACGGTGAGTAGCCCCAGCGAGGGCGGGCAGTCGATCAGGATGTAGTCGAGCGGCTGCTCGTACGCCTGGATCGCCCGCTGGAGCCGGCTCTCCCGCGCCACGAGCGATACCAGCTCGATCTCGGCGCCCGCCAGATCGATCGTGGCCGGGGCGCAGAACAGGCCCTCCACGTCAGCCACCGGCTGGACCACTTCGAGAAGCGGCCGGCTGTCGACGAGCACGTCGTAGATCGACGGCACATCGGCGTGGTGATCGATGCCCAGCGCCGTGGACGCGTTGCCCTGCGGGTCGAGGTCGACCACCAGGACCCGCGCGCCGTGCAGTGCCAGCGAGGCCGCCAGGTTCACGGTCGTGGTGGTCTTGCCCACCCCGCCCTTCTGGTTGGCGACCACGATGATCCGGGTCTGATCCGGGCGGGGAAGCCCCTCTCCGGCGCGCCCCAGCGCCTCGACGGCCAGCTGGGCGGATCGGCCGATGGGGGTGTCGTTGTCTACAAGGGGCGGAGGCGATGTTTCACGTGAAACATCCTCCCCCGCCGATTCAGAGCGGGGACCGGGGACCGGATCGGCCATCGGCCCCGCGAGGTTGGCGTCGGACCGCACGGTGTCACTCTCCTCGACATCAGGCTCGCGATGCACAGAGCCTGCCATGTCACCCGGGTCGCGAACCAGCGGGGCCCGTACTCCTGTGGATGAATCCACCGTTGTGGACAACTCCGTCCCCCTCGCGTCCTTGCGGGGGCGAGGGGCCGCAGCCGCCCGACCGCGGCTGATGATTCCGTGCAGCAGAGAGCGACGTTTCACGTGAAACACGATGCCCGGACGGAGTCTTCAGGCCGCTACGACACTCCGAAATCCATACCTATAGGGCTCAACACAGGCCAAATCTCCCACCTATGCTCCTGGAGCAGCAGGATCAACGGCGACGGCGGACCCGTCCCGCCCGCGCCGCCTTAGCCCGCTTGGCCGCGAACCTCACCCCACCGGGGCTCTCTCCGACCTCGACGCGGACCACCGTGGACAGCGGATCCACGACGCCCTCGCCCACCTGGAGCACCGAGGTCTTCACCACACCGAGCTTCGCCAGCGCGACCTTCGCCGCCACCAGCTCCTCGTCGGCGGTGCCGCCCTTGAGCGCCAGCATCTCCCCGTAGGGACGCAGCAGGGGCACGCCCCAGCCGGCCAGCCGGTCCAGCGGGGCGACCGCGCGCGCCGTCACCACGTGCACCGGCTGCAGCTTGCCAAGGACCTCCTCGGCCCGCCCGCGCACCACCGTGACGTGGTCGAGGCCGAGCAGCTCCACGGCCTCCTGGAGGAAGGTCGTCCGGCGCAGCAGCGGTTCGAGCAGCGTGATCTTGAGATCGCGCCGCACCAGGGCCAGGGGAATGCCGGGGAGCCCGGCGCCCGAGCCCACGTCGCACACGGTGACGTTCTGCGGCACCACTTCCGACAGCACAGCGCAGTTCAACAGGTGCCGCTCCCACAGCCGCGGCACCTCGCGGGGCCCGATCAGGCCCCGCTTGACTCCCGCATCGGCCAGCAGCTCCGCGTAGCGCACAGCTTCCGGGAAAAACTCACCGAACACCGCGCGCGCCTCTTCAGGCGCCGGGGGAAGCTCAGCTGCCTCCGTCACGGGGACCGTCCTTCCGTACCGCATGGTTCTGAAGACCACGTCTTCACGATGGTGCGTTGTTCACTTGCCAGGCTGACAAACATCGGCCCCGCCTGCGACACAGACGGGGCCGAACACTCACGCGACAGGTCAGGCGGGGAGTACCACGACGAAGCGCTGCGGCTCTTCGCCCTCGGACTCGCTGCGCAGGCCCGCGGCCGCCACCGCGTCGTGGACGACCTTCCGCTCGAACGGGGTCATGGGCGCCAGCTTCAGGGGCTCGCCGGACGCCTTCACGTCCGCCGCGGCCTGAGCGCCCGCTGCCGTCAGCTCCTCGCGCTTCTTCGCGCGGAACCCGTCGATGTCCAGCATCAGCCGGCTGCGGTCCCCGGTCTCCCGGTGCACGGCAAGGCGCGTCAGCTCCTGCAGAGCCTCCAGGACCTCACCCTCGTGGCCGACGAGCTTCTGCAGGTCGCGAGTGGCCGAGTCACTGACGATCGACACCGCGGCCCGGTCGGCCTCGACGTCCATGTCGATGTCCCCGTCGAGGTCGGCGATGTCGAGCAGACCCTCGAGGTAGTCGGCCGCGATCTCGCCCTCCTGCTCGAGGCGAGTGAGGGTGTCGCCACCCTCAGCGGCGGCGGTGGTGGTGCCTTCCGTCACG
The DNA here is from genome assembly GCF_042715295.1 of Streptomyces sp. NPDC058701. NCBI lineage: Bacteria > Bacillati > Actinomycetota > Actinomycetes > Kitasatosporales > Streptomycetaceae > Streptomyces > Streptomyces sp. NPDC058701. The sequence continues at coordinate 206,299 of NZ_JBHXSY010000006.1, forward strand.
GGAGGGACTCCTTCTTACTTCTTGGGAGAGGGCTTGGTGGGCGTCTGGCGCTGCGACTTCGACTGGCGCTTCGGCTGCTGCCGCTTGGCGGCACCACCGCTCGCCGCGTCAGAGTCTGCCGTGGCCTCGACGCTCTTGGACACAGAACCATCGGCCTGAGCGGCCAGACCCTGCTTCGTCAGCGCGTTGATGAACTTGCGCTCGTTGTCGTTGCGGTCCGGGCCCTTGGCCACGATCCCCGCAACGATCTTCTTCTTGCTCCGGCCCTTGACGTTGCCGTTCGCGCTGATGTGCTTCAGCAGACGGGTCAGGTACTGGTCCTGCGCCATGCTGCCCGGCGTCGGGTTCTGGTTGATCACGTACATCTGCTGACCCATGGTCCAGACGTTCGTCGTGAGCCAGTAGACGAGGACACCGACGGGGAAGTTGACGCCCATGACCGCGAAGATCAGCGGGAAGATGTACATCAGCATCTTCTGCTGCTGCATGAACGGCGTCTTGACCGACAGGTCGACGTTCTTCTGCATCAGCTGGCGCTGCGTGTAGAACTGCGACAGCGACATCAGGACGATCATGACGGCGGTCACGATGCGCACGTCGGTGATCGAAGCGCCGAGCTTCGCGACATCTTCCGCGGAGTCCGTGAACTTGGAGGCCAGCGGGGCGCCGAAGATGTGTGCCTGACGGGCGCTCTCCAGCAGCGACTGGTTGATGACGCCGATGGTCTCGCCGTTGGCGATGCTGGCGAGCACGTGGTAGAGGGCGAAGAAGAACGGGGACTGCGCCAGGATGGGAAGGCACGAGGAGAGCGGGTTGGTACCCGTCTCCTTGTACAGCTTCATCATCTCTTCGGACTGACGCTGCTTGTCGTTCTTGTAGCGCTCCTGGATCGCCTTCATCTTCGGCTGGAGCGCCTGCATGCCACGCGTCGCCTTGATCTGCTTCACGAAGAGCGGGATCAGGCAGATACGGATCAGGATCACCAGGGACACGATGGACAGGCCCCAGGCCCACCCACTGTCCGGTCCGAAGACCGCGCCATAGACGCTGTGGAACTGGACGATGATCCACGAGACGGGTGTGGTGATAAAGCTGAACAGACCGGCAATCGTGTCCACTAATCAGGCTCCTTGAGCATTGCGAGATCTACGCAACGCACTGCGCAGCTGCTCGTGCCAACGCGGGCGTTTACGGGGTGGGACGTGGTCCACGCCGCCCGGGGACCACGGATTGCACCGCAGGATCCGCCAGGCGGTCAGGACCGTCCCCTTCACCGCACCATGCCGGTCGATGGCCGCGTACCCGTAGTGCGAACACGAGGGGTAGTACCGGCACACCGGGCCGAGCAGCGGACTGATCGTCCACTGGTACAGCTTGATCAAAGCGAGCAGCGGGTACTTCATCGAGCGACGCCTCCCAGGAGCCGCGTCAGTGCGGCATCCAGGTCCCGGGCCAGTTCGTCGGGGCCGGCGTCGCCCGATCCGGGCAGCGCGCGTACCACCACCAGGCTACCGGCGGGCAGCTGGGACAGCCGCTCGCGGACGAGATGGCGCAAACGGCGCTTGACCCGGTTACGGACGACGGCGTTGCCCACGGCCTTGCTGACGACGAAACCCGCACGCGTCGAGGGATCGATCTCCCCCGGCTCGTGCGGGTCCGTTGCACCGCTTGTACGTAGGTGGACGACGAGGAGAGGGCGACCGGCCCGACGTCCTCGACGTACCGCGCTCGCGAAGTCCTCGCGCCGCCTCAGCCGATTTTCGGGAGACAGCACGACGTCACGACCTGCGTCTGTTGGTTACGCGGAAAGGGCGGCGCGGCCCTTGCCACGGCGGTTCGCCAGGATCGCGCGACCGGCACGGGTACGCATCCGGAGACGGAAGCCGTGGGTCTTGGCACGACGGCGGTTGTTCGGCTGGAAGGTGCGCTTGCTCACTCGGGGGCTCCAGAGAATGAATCGTTGTGGCGGGACATCGCCTGGCTGTCACCGTGCGCCCACGAGGAAACAACTCGCGTGTTCGCCCGAGTGGCACCGCAATCGATCACGTTCGGTGATCTTCGCCCATCGGTAGGCAGGCGGCAGCAGCCATCGACAACTCGACCTCGTTACGGTACGCGCGGCTACGCCATCCGGTCAAACCGAGCCGACGGTGCCCCACACTGTGCACAGGCTGTGGACAACGACTTGAACCGTACCCGTCGCCCTGACTACCGTTGACTGACCCCTCATTTTTTGTCCCGACCGTCCCAAAGAACCACACATTCGTGGGACCCCCGTGAGAGAGCGTGCTCTGTGGCTGACGTACCTGCCGATCTTGCCGCAGTGTGGCCAAGGGTGCTCGAAAAGCTCCTCGGGGAGGGACAGCCGGGTATCGAGCCCAAGGACAAGCAGTGGGTCGAGCGCTGTCAGCCCCTGGCCCTCGTCGCCGACACCGCGCTGCTCGCCGTCCCCAACGAATGGGGCAAGCGCGTCCTCGAAGGCCGGCTCGCGCCGCTCATCAGTGACGCGCTGAGCCGGGAGTGCGGGCGCCCCATCCGGATCGCCATCACCGTGGACGACTCCGCGGGCGAGCCCGCTCCCCCCGCCCAGTCCTCCCAGCAGCGCGACGGCTACGAGCCGTACGGCGGCCAGCGCTCCGGCGGTGGCCCGGACGACCAGCTCCCCAGCGCCCGCCCCGCCTACCCGGACTACCAGCAGCCCCGCCCCGAGCCCGGTTCCTGGCCGCGGGGCGGACAGCAGGACGACTACGGCTGGCAGCAGCCGCGCCTCGGCGGTTTCCCGGAGCGCGACCCGTACGCCTCCCCGCAGCCGGGGTACCTCCAGCAGTCCGAGCCCTCCGGCTACGACCAGGGCTCGTACGAGCAGCAGAAGTACGAGCAGTCCCCGTACGAGCCCCAGCAGTCGCGGCAGTCCCATCAATACGAGCAGCAGCAGTACGAGCAGCCGGCGCCGCGCCAGCCCCAGGGCCGGCCCTCGGCGCCGGCCCCGTCCGGCGGCTCGACCTCGGGCCCGCTGGAGCCGACCGCCCGGTTGAACCCCAAGTACCTGTTCGACACCTTCGTCATCGGCGCCTCCAACCGCTTCGCGCACGCCGCCGCGGTGGCCGTCGCCGAGGCCCCCGCCAAGGCGTACAACCCCCTCTTCATCTACGGGGAGTCGGGCCTCGGCAAGACGCACCTGCTGCACGCCATCGGGCACTACGCGCGGAGCCTGTACCCGGGGACCCGCGTGCGGTACGTGAGCTCCGAGGAGTTCACCAACGAGTTCATCAACTCCATCCGTGACGGCAAGGGCGACGCCTTCCGCAAGCGGTACCGGGAGATGGACATCCTGCTGGTCGACGACATCCAGTTCCTCGCGAGCAAGGAGTCGACGCAGGAGGAGTTCTTCCACACCTTCAACACGCTGCACAACGCCAACAAGCAGATCGTGCTGTCCTCCGACCGGCCGCCCAAGCAGCTGGTCACCCTGGAGGACCGGCTCCGCAACCGCTTCGAGTGGGGCCTGATCACCGACGTCCAGCCGCCCGAGCTGGAGACCCGTATCGCGATCCTGCGCAAGAAGGCCGTCCAGGAACAGCTCAACGCCCCGCCGGAGGTACTGGAGTTCATCGCCTCACGGATCTCGCGCAACATCCGAGAGCTGGAAGGCGCGCTCATCCGGGTCACGGCCTTCGCGAGCCTGAACCGGCAGCCGGTCGACCTCGGCCTCACCGAGGACGTCCTCAAGAACCTGATCCCGGGCGGCGAGGACAGCGCGCCCGAGATCACCGCCTCGGACATCATGGCGGCCACCGCGGACTACTTCGGGCTGACGGTGGACGACCTCTGCGGGTCGTCCCGCAGCCGGGTCCTGGTGACCGCCCGGCAGATCGCCATGTACCTGTGCCGGGAGCTCACCGACCTCTCCCTGCCCAAGATCGGGGCGCAGTTCGGCGGCCGCGACCACACCACCGTCATGCACGCGGACCGCAAGATCCGGGCCCTGATGGCCGAGCGGCGCTCCATCTACAACCAGGTCACGGAGCTCACCAACCGCATCAAGAACGCCTGAGACGGCCCGCAGGAGCGGTGCCAGGGCCCCTTCACACGCACGCAGAGGGCGCTCCCGGACCACAACGGGGGCGCCCTTCTTCGTCCGTGCGCCCCTCGCCTGTTCGAATACGCCCCCTGGAGAGCAAGTCATCCACAGATTCCCGGACTTTCTTCCGTCCACAGCCTGGGGACGGGATCCGTCACCCACAATCTGTCCACAGGGCAACCGGGTGAGTGTCCATCAGGGCAGGTCAGCCCCCTGTGGAATTGTGCGCAACCGTCATCCACAGCCTGTGGACAAAAATTTCGTCCACAGGGCTTTCCACGGCTCTGTCCACCGGCAGCCCACAGCTTCGCCGTCCCTGTGCACAGGATCCGAGGACTTCTCCACACCGTTGTCCACTGTTCGGCAACGCGCCACCCCCTCTCACCGCCCCGAGTGAAAGCGGTCACACGGAAGTAGACGTTTGGGTTGTGGAGTACCGGGGGAAAGCTGGGGACACACCTGTGGAGTAGTAGGGCTCTCCTGGGGACGGCCTGTGCAGAAGTTTTCGTTCTCCACAGGGACACCGTGTTGTCCACCGGTGCCGCCCACAGGCCCGGTGGATAAAAAACGCACCCTGACCTGCGAAAACGGTTTTATCCACTGTATCCACAGCCCCTACTACTACCCCCATAGAGAGTTAGCCCGGATTCGGTTTTCAAGCAGGTCCTGTGCACAACTCGGTGGGCGGGCTCGCCGACACCTCGTCCCCGACTTGACCGTCGGCCGCACCGAGTGTCGGCGCCGTACGTCAGACTGGTCCCCGGCATCGGTCGAGGCATCGACGAGCCGACGACGAAGGCCGGCAAGACGAGCGAGCAACAGCAGGAGGCGGTTCCGGTGAAGATCCGGGTGGAGCGCGACGTACTCGCGGAGGCGGTGGCCTGGACGGCCCGCAGCCTCCCGGCCCGGCCGCCGGTCCCCGTTCTCGCGGGCCTTCTCCTGAAGGCCGAGGACGGCAAGCTCAGCCTCTCCGGATTCGACTACGAGGTCTCGGCCCGGGTCTCCGTCGACGCTGACGTCGAGGAGGACGGCACGGTCCTGGTGTCCGGCCGGCTGCTCGCCGACATCTGCCGCGCCCTCCCCAACCGGCCGGTGGAGATTTCCACAGACGGTGTACGGGCGACCGTGGTCTGCGGCTCCTCACGATTCACACTCCACACCCTGCCTGTGGAGGAGTACCCGGCACTGCCGCAGATGCCGACCGCGACCGGCACCGTGCCCGGCGAGGTCTTCGCCTCCGCCGCCGCCCAGGTCGCCATCGCCGCGGGCCGCGACGACACGCTGCCCGTGCTGACCGGTGTGCGCATCGAGATCGAGGGCGACCGCGTCACCCTCGCCTCCACCGACCGCTACCGCTTCGCGGTCCGCGAGTTCCTGTGGAAGCCGGAGGACCCGGAGGCCTCCGCCGTGGCCCTGGTGCCCGCGAAGACCCTCCTGGACACCGCGAAGTCCCTGACCAGCGGTGACACCGTCACCCTGGCGCTTTCCCGCTCGGGCCAGGGTGAGGGGCTCATCGGCTTCGAGGGCGCCGGCCGCCGCACCACCACCCGGCTGCTCGAGGGCGACCTGCCGAAGTACCGGACGCTCTTCCCGACCGAGTTCAACTCCGTGGCCGTGATCGAGACCGCCCCGTTCGTCGAGGCCGTCAAGCGTGTGGCGCTGGTCGCCGAGCGCAACACTCCCGTCCGGCTCAGCTTCGAGCAGGGCGTGCTCATCCTGGAAGCCGGTTCCAGCGACGACGCACAGGCTGTGGAGCGCGTCGACGCCATGCTCGAGGGCGACGACATCTCGATCGCCTTCAACCCGACCTTCCTGCTGGACGGCCTGAGCGCGATCGACTCGCCCGCCGCCCAGCTCAGCTTCACCACGTCCACGAAGCCGGCCCTGCTCAGCGGCCGTCCCGCGGTCGACGCCGAAGCGGACGAGGCGTACAAGTACCTGATCATGCCGGTACGCCTCTCCGGTTGATCGTTCGCAGGTCAGGCCCGGTTTCGCAGTCCGCGGGACCGGGCCTGGCCGCGTCACGGTTCCCGTGCGCCCCGTGAAGCCGGGAGGCCCGCCCCGGCGTAGGCTCGGGGCCGGGGGTGTCTCCGGGAAGCAGGGGACCCCCGGTACAGACGGCCACAACGCTTAAGGAACCACCTGATGGAGCTTGGTCTCGTCGGTCTCGGCAAGATGGGCGGCAACATGCGCGAGCGCATTCGCCGCGCAGGCCACACCGTCATCGGATACGACCGCAGCCCGGACCTCGCGGATGTCCACAGCCTGCGGGAACTCGTGGACAGCCTGCAGGCCCCCCGCGTGGTGTGGGTGATGGTCCCGGCAGGCGCGGCGACCCAGTCCACCGTCGACGAGCTCGCCGAGCTGCTCTCCCCGGGCGACGTCGTCGTCGACGGCGGCAACTCGCGCTGGACCGACGACGAGAAGCACGCGGCGGAGCTCGCCGCCAAGGGCATCGGCTTCGTCGACTGCGGCGTCTCCGGTGGCGTCTGGGGCCTCGAGAACGGCTACGCCCTCATGTACGGCGGTTCCGCGGACGACGTCGCCCGCGTCCAGCCGGTCTTCGACGCCCTCAAGCCCGAGGGCGACTTCGGCTCCGTGCACGCCGGCAAGGTCGGCGCGGGCCACTTCGCGAAGATGGTCCACAACGGCATCGAGTACGCCATGATGCAGGCCTACGCCGAGGGTTGGGAGCTCCTGGAGAAGGTGGACTCGGTCACCGACGTCCGCGAGGTCTTCCGCTCCTGGCAGGAGGGCACCGTCATCCGCTCCTGGCTGCTGGACCTGGCCGTGAACGCCCTGGACGAGGACGAGCACCTGGACCAGCTGCGCGGCTTCGCCCAGGACTCGGGCGAGGGACGCTGGACCGTGGAGGCGGCGATCGACAACGCCGTTCCGCTGCCCGCGATCACCGCGTCGCTGTTCGCCCGCTTCGCCTCGCGCCAGGACGACTCCCCGCAGATGAAGATGATCGCCGCGCTGCGCAACCAGTTCGGCGGCCACGCGGTCGAGAAGGCCTAGCGCCACGGCAGCACCACAGCACGGCAGCACCACAGCACGACAGAGCAGCAGGAAGCCGGGGGAGGTCGGCGCCGTATGCATGTTTCGCATCTCTCGTTGGCCGACTTCCGCTCGTACGCCCGGGCCGAGGTACCCCTCGACCCGGGCGTCACCGCGTTCGTGGGTCCCAACGGCCAGGGCAAGACCAACCTCGTCGAAGCCATCGGCTACCTGGCGACCCTCGGCAGCCACCGCGTCTCCTCGGACGCCCCGCTCGTCCGGATGGGCGCGGAGCGGGCGGTCATCCGCGCCGCCCTCACCCAGGGCGAGCGCCGGCAGCTGGTGGAGCTGGAACTGAACCCGGGGCGCGCGAACCGGGCCCGCATCAACCGCTCCTCGCAGGTCCGGCCGCGGGACGTGCTGGGGATCGTCCGCACGGTGCTCTTCGCCCCCGAGGACCTGGCCCTGGTCAAGGGCGACCCGGGCGAGCGACGGCGGTTCCTGGACGAACTCGTCACCGCGCGCTCGCCGCGCATGGCGGCGGTCCGGTCCGACTACGAGCGGGTGCTCAAGCAGCGCAACACCCTGCTGAAGTCCGCGGCGATGGCCCGCCGGCACGGCGGCCGCTCGATGGACCTGTCCACCCTCGACGTGTGGGACCAGCACCTGGCACGCACGGGCGCGGAGCTGCTGGCGCACCGCCTGGACCTGATCGCGACGCTGCTGCCCCTGGCGGACAAGGCGTACGAGCAGCTCGCGCCCGGCGGCGGCCCGCTGGGCCTGTCGTACAAGTCCTCCGCCGGCGAGGCGGCCGAGGCCGTGGACGGCGGCGCCGTGCGGACCCGCGAGGCGCTGTTCGAGGCCCTGCTGGCGGCCCTGGCGGAGGTGCGCAAGCAGGAGATCGAGCGGGGGGTGACCCTGGTCGGCCCGCACCGCGACGACGTGCTGCTGCGGCTGGGCGAGCTGCCCGCCAAGGGGTACGCCAGCCACGGGGAGTCGTGGTCGTACGCGCTGGCGCTGCGCCTGGCCTCGTACGAGCTGCTGCGCTCGGAGGGCAGCGAGCCCGTGCTGATCCTGGACGACGTCTTCGCGGAGCTGGACGCACGGCGCCGGGAGCGGCTGGCGGAGCTGGTGGCGCCGGGCGAGCAGGTCCTGGTGACGGCGGCTGTGGACGATGACGTTCCGGGTGTGCTGGCGGGAGCGCGGTTCGGAGTGTCCGGCGGTGAGGTGACCCGGCTGTGAACGATCAGGGAGACGGCGGCCCCCGGGCCGGACAGGAGCCGCGCAGGGTTCCGGAGGCGTCCGGGGTGGACCTGGCCCGCCAGGCCCTGGCGGCGGCGCGGGAGCAGGCGCGGGCCCGGGGCAACGCGGCGGGCGGCCGCAAGCGGCAGTACCAGCCGGGGCTGCGCTCCGGCGCCCGGGCGGACGGCCGCGACCCGATGCCGCTGATGGCGGCGCTGGACCGGCTGCGCACCGAGCGCGGCTGGGAGATGCCGATGGCGGTCGCGGGCGTGATGGAGCGCTGGCCGGAGATCGTCGGCCCGGACATCGCCGCGCACTGTGAACCGGAACGCTACGAGGACCGTGAACTGGTCGTGCGGTGCGATTCCTCGGCGTGGGCCGCCCAGCTGAAGCTGCTGGCCCCGCAGCTGGTCGCGCGGCTCAACGCGGACCTGGGGCAGGGCACCGTACGGCTGATCAAGGTGCACGGCCCCGGCGGGCGTCCCAAGGGGTACGGACCGTGGCGGGCGCCCGGGAGCAAGGGCCCGGGGGACACCTACGGCTGAGCCGGCCCCGGCCTCCCGCACCCCGGTCCTCGGCGCCCGAGGCCGGGCGGGGAGCCGTCGGCGGCCTGCTCCCGACCGGGCCGCCACCCGCCCCGGCAGCGGGTCGTCCGTACGGATCTCCCGTGCGGGACCGGCCGTGGGCGGTGCCGGAACGCCCGCGGGGCGCGGGGTCCGGCCGCGGTTCGCGCGTGGTATCCCTCACGGTAGCGGGACGTTGACAGGCCGAAGCGCTGGATGCCCGTGTGAGCCTCTTTGGGCCCCTCCCCGTATATGGGGAGTCGGAGAGAGGAGGTTCAGGGCGGCACATGTGGACTCAGGTACCGGCAAACCCCCATTCATGTCGGCGGTACCGGTAGACTGGAGCCAATCCCGCCCCATCGCGGGATCCCGTCGACTTACGCCGACAACACGCTGACAACGCAGATCGACGCAGCCGCTCCCGCTCGCATGCCTGCTGGCCCGGAGTACGGCCTGTGCTGTGCCAGAAAGGGCGCTTCGTGGCCGATTCCGGCAACCCCAACGACAAGAACGAGTCCACCGCCGGCGGCGAGGCCGCCGAGGCAGGTGGATCTTCGTACACCGGAAGCAACATCCAGGTCCTGGAGGGCCTGGACGCGGTCCGCAAGCGGCCCGGCATGTACATCGGATCGACGGGTGAGCGCGGTCTGCACCACCTCGTCTACGAGGTCGTCGACAACTCGGTCGACGAGGCGCTGGCCGGGCAAGCGGACACCATCGACGTCACGATCCTCGCCGACGGCGGGGTCAAGGTCGTCGACAACGGCCGTGGCATCCCGGTCGACATCGTGCCCTCCGAGGGCAAGCCGGCCGTCGAGGTCGTGCTGACCGTCCTGCACGCGGGCGGCAAGTTCGGCGGCGGCGGCTACGCCGTCTCCGGCGGTCTGCACGGCGTGGGCGTCTCCGTCGTGAACGCGCTGTCCAAGAGGGTCGCGGTCGAGATCCGGCGTGACGGCTACCGCTGGACCCAGGACTACAAGCTGGGCACCCCCACCGCGCCCCTCGCGAAGAACGAGGAGACCGACGAGACCGGCACCTCGGTGACGTTCTGGGCCGACGCCGACATCTTCGAGACGACGGAGTACTCCTTCGAGACGCTGTCGCGGCGCTTCCAGGAGATGGCCTTCCTCAACAAGGGCCTGACCCTGTCGCTGACGGACGAGCGGGAGTCCGCGAAGGCGACGGTCGGCGCGGACGACCCGGACGCGGACGTGGTCGAGCCCCCTGCGCGCACGGTGAAGTACTACTACGAGGGCGGCATCGTCGACTTCGTGAAGTACCTCAACTCGCGCAAGGGCGAGCTGATCCACCCGACCGTCATCGACGTCGAGGCCGAGGACAAGGAGCGCATGCTCTCGGTCGAGATCGCGATGCAGTGGAACTCGCAGTACACGGAGGGGGTCTACTCCTTCGCGAACACGATCCACACCCATGAGGGCGGCACGCACGAGGAGGGCTTCCGCGCGGCGCTGACCGGCCTGGTCAACCGCTACGCGCGCGAGAAGAAGTTCCTGCGCGAGAAGGACGACAACCTCGCCGGCGAGGACATCCGCGAGGGTCTGACGGCGATCATCTCGGTGAAGCTGGGCGAGCCCCAGTTCGAGGGTCAGACGAAGACCAAGCTGGGCAACACCGAGGCCAAGACCTTCGTGCAGAAGGTCGTCCACGAGCACCTCAACGACTGGTTCGACCGGAACCCGAACGAGGCCGCGGACATCATCCGCAAGTCGATCCAGGCGGCCACGGCGCGCGTCGCGGCCCGCAAGGCCCGCGACCTCACCCGCCGCAAGGGCCTGCTGGAGAGCGCCTCGCTGCCGGGCAAGCTGTCCGACTGCCAGTCGAACGACCCGACCAAGTGCGAGATCTTCATCGTCGAGGGCGACTCGGCCGGCGGCTCCGCGAAGTCCGGCCGCAACCCGATGTACCAGGCCATCCTGCCCATCCGCGGCAAGATCCTGAACGTCGAGAAGGCCCGCATCGACAAGATCCTCCAGAACACCGAGGTCCAGGCGCTCATCAGCGCCTTCGGTACCGGCGTCCACGAGGACTTCGACATCGAGAAGCTCCGCTATCACAAGATCATCCTGATGGCGGACGCCGACGTCGACGGCCAGCACATCAACACCCTGCTCCTGACCTTCCTCTTCCGCTTCATGCGGCCGCTGGTCGAGGCCGGGCACGTGTACCTCTCCCGCCCCCCGCTGTACAAGATCAAGTGGGGCCGGGACGACTTCGAGTACGCGTACTCCGACCGCGAGCGCGACGCCCTGGTGGAGCTCGGCAAGCAGAACGGCAAGCGGATCAAGGAAGACTCGATCCAGCGCTTCAAGGGTCTGGGCGAGATGAACGCCGAGGAACTGCGCATCACCACCATGGACGTGGACCACCGCGTGCTCGGCCAGGTCACCCTGGACGACGCGGCACAGGCCGACGACCTGTTCTCGGTGCTGATGGGTGAGGACGTCGAAGCCCGGCGCTCCTTCATCCAGCGCAACGCCAAGGACGTCCGCTTCCTCGACATCTGAGTCGGCTCAGCTGACCGCCTGAAAGGATCTTGACCAGCAATGGCCGACGAAACCACCCCCACCGCGGAGAACTCCGCGGAGGAGCCCGTCATGCGTATCGAGCCCGTCGGGCTCGAGACGGAGATGCAGCGCTCCTACCTCGACTACGCGATGTCCGTCATCGTCTCGCGCGCCCTGCCGGACGTGCGGGACGGGCTCAAGCCGGTCCACCGCCGCGTGCTGTACGCGATGTACGACGGCGGCTACCGGCCCGAGAAGGGCTTCTACAAGTGCGCCCGCGTCGTCGGCGACGTCATGGGCACCTACCACCCGCACGGCGACTCCTCGATCTACGACGCGCTGGTCCGCCTGGCCCAGCCGTGGTCGCTGCGGATGCCGCTGGTGGACAGCAACGGCAACTTCGGCTCCCCGGGCAACGACCCGGCGGCCGCGATGCGCTACACCGAGTGCAAGCTGATGCCGCTGGCCATGGAGATGCTCCGGGACATCGACGAGGAGACCGTCGACTTCACGGACAACTACGACGGCCGCAACCAGGAGCCGACGGTCCTGCCGGCGCGCTTCCCGAACCTGCTGGTCAACGGCAGCGCCGGCATCGCGGTCGGCATGGCCACCAACATCCCGCCGCACAACCTCCGCGAGGTCGCGTCCGGCGCCCAGTGGGCGCTGGAGCACCCGGAGGCCTCGCACGAGGAGCTCCAGGACGCGCTCATCGAGCGGATCAAGGGCCCTGACTTCCCGTCGGGCGCCCTGGTCGTGGGCCGCAAGGGCATCGAGGAGGCGTACCGGACCGGGCGCGGCTCCATCACGATGCGCGCGGTGGTGGAGGTCGAGGAGATCCAGAACCGCCAGTGCCTGGTGGTCACGGAGCTCCCGTACCAGACCAACCCCGACAACCTCGCGCAGAAGATCGCGGACCTCGTCAAGGACGGCAAGGTCGGCGGCATCGCCGACGTCCGCGACGAGACGTCCTCGCGGACCGGCCAGCGCCTGGTGATCGTCCTCAAGCGCGACGCCGTCGCCAAGGTCGTGCTGAACAACCTGTACAAGCACACCGACCTGCAGACGAACTTCGGCGCGAACATGCTGGCGCTGGTGGACGGCGTGCCGCGCACGCTGTCGATCGACGCGTTCATCCGCCACTGGGTGACGCACCAGATCGAGGTCATCGTCCGGCGTACGAAGTTCCGCCTGCGCAAGGCGGAGGAGCGGGCGCACATCCTGCGCGGCCTGCTCAAGGCGCTGGACGCGATCGACGAGGTCATCGCGCTGATCCGGCGCAGCAACACCGTCGAGATCGCCCGCGAGGGCCTGATGGGCCTGCTGTCGATCGACGAGATCCAGGCGAACGCGATCCTGGAGATGCAGCTCCGCCGCCTGGCGGCCCTGGAGCGGCAGAAGATCGTCGCCGAACACGACGAGCTCCAGGCCAAGATCAACGAGTACAACGCGATCCTGGCCTCGGAGTCGCGCCAGCGCACCATCGTCAGCGAGGAACTGGCCGCGATCGTCGAGAAGTTCGGCGACGACCGGCGCTCCAAGCTGGTCCCCTTCGACGGCGACATGTCCATGGAGGACCTGATCGCCGAAGAGGACATCGTCGTCACGATCACGCACGGCGGCTACGTCAAGCGGACCAAGACCGAGGACTACCGCTCGCAGAAGCGCGGCGGCAAGGGCGTTCGCGGGACGAAGCTGAAGCAGGACGACCTGGTCGACCACTTCTTCGTCTCGACCACGCACCATTGGCTGCTGTTCTTCACCAACAAGGGCCGCGTCTACCGCTCCAAGGCGTACGAGCTGCCGGACGCCGGCCGTGACGCGCGCGGGCAGCACGTGGCGAACCTGCTGGCCTTCCAGCCGGACGAGAAGATCGCCCAGATCCTCGCGATCCGCGACTACGAGGCGGCGCCCTACCTGATCCTGGCCACCAAGGGCGGCCTGGTGAAGAAGACGGCGCTCAAGGACTACGACTCGCCCCGTTCGGGTGGCGTCATCGCGATCAACCTCCGGGAGACGGAGGACGGCAGCGATGACGAGCTGATCGGCGCGGAGCTGGTGTCCGCCGACGACGACCTGCTGCTCATCAGCCGCAAGGCGCAGTCGATCCGCTTCACGGCGACCGACGACTCGCTGCGCCCGATGGGCCGCGCGACCTCGGGCGTGAAGGGCATGAGCTTCCGCGGCGGGGACGAGCTGCTCTCGATGAGCGTGGTCCGGCCGGGTACGTTCGTGTTCACCGCGACCGACGGGGGCTACGCCAAGCGCACGCCGGTCGACGAGTACCGGGTCCAGGGCCGTGGCGGACTGGGCATCAAGGCCGCGAAGATCGTGGAGGACCGCGGGTCGCTCGTAGGGGCGCTCGTTGTGGACGAAACGGACGAGATTCTTGCCATCACGCTCAGCGGTGGTGTGATTCGTACGCGCGTCAACGAAGTCAGGGAGACCGGCCGTGACACCATGGGTGTCCAGCTGATCAACCTGGGGAAGCGCGATGCCGTGGTGGGCATCGCTCGTAACGCCGAGGCCGGTCAGGAAGCTGACGAGGTCGACGAGATCGAGACGGATATCGAGACCGAGGCAGCCGATGGACAGGCCGCCGAGGCCGCCGGGGGCACGCAGCCTCCGGCCGGGGAGCACGAGGAGTAAGTCGTGAGTGGAGCCACGGGCGCCGGACCGGCCAAGACTGGAGCGAACGGTGCCCGTGGCCCCGCCGCGGACTCCCAGGGGGGAACCGTGACGGATACCCGGGGGCCGCAGCCCGCGGGCGGGGCGGGCACCGGTACGAGTACCGGCGCCGGCGCCGGCCAGGACCGGCCCGCACAGCCGTACCAGCCGCCGCAGGCCTACGCGGCGCCTCCCGGCCAGGGGACGCAGCGGGGCGGCGGCGCGGCCGCACAGCGCGCGCCGCGTACGGGGACGCGCACGGCGCCCCGGACGCGCAAGGCGCGGCTGCGGGTGGCCAAGGCCGACCCGTGGTCGGTGATGAAGGTCAGTTTCCTGCTGTCGATCGCGCTGGGCCTCTGCACGATCGTCGCCGCGGTGGTGCTGTGGATGGTCATGGACGCGATGGGCGTCTTCTCGACCGTCGGCGGCACGATCAGCGAGGCGACCGGCTCCAACGAGAGCAACGGCTTCGACCTCCAGTCGTTCCTGTCGCTGCCGCGCGTGCTGGTCTTCACGTCGGTGATCGCGGTCATCAACGTGGTGCTGGCGACCGCGCTGGCGACGCTCGGCTCCTTCATCTACAACCTGTCCGCGGGGTTCGTCGGCGGTGTCGAGCTGACGCTCGCCGAGGACGAGTGACCTGCGCAGACGCGCGGTCAGAACCGGTTTTGGAGCTACCGCGTCTGTGCGCTAATCTTCAGGAGTCAGCGCGCAGCGCGGATGGGGCTATAGCTCAGTTGGTTAGAGCGCATCCCTGATAAGGATGAGGCCACAGGTTCAAATCCTGTTAGCCCCACAGTGTCGAAGACCCCCAGGCCCTAAACCTGGGGGTCTTCGTCGTTGGGCCAGTTGGTGGGTTGCCAGGTCACCGATCGGTATCGGTCGGTGTGTATTGTTGGGCGCCAGAAGTCCCCTACGTCAACGAAAGACGAGGTCGCGCGGTGAAGAAGCTGCTCCTGGTCGCACTGGCCGCCATCGGCGGGCTCCTCGTGTACCGCCAGATCCAGGCGGACCGCGCCGAGCAGGACCTGTGGACGGAGGCAACTGACTCCGTGCCCTCTGGTTCCGGTGTGTGAGACCCAAGGTTGATCCCATGAAGCCCCGGCTGCCGCTGCTGCCGGGGCTTTGTGCTGTTCTGTGACGAAAAGTTGCATTATGCAAAGATTTTGCGTGCGCTAGCAAACTCGGGGTGGGCGTGATGGGTCGGGTACGTCGGACAGGTCGGGTGCGGGTACGCCGGGCCCCGCGGGTGCGCAGGACCGCGCTCCTGGGAGCAGCGGCCCTGGCCGCCGCGGCGGGGGCGCCCGTGGCGGCGCACGCCGAGGAGGCGGCCCCGCGGCCCGTGCCGACGTACCGGGCCGCCGAGGGCGCCAGGGTGGTGGAGGGGAAGCCCTCCACCGCGGACGCCCCGCTGGTGGAGGCGGGCCACACCTACGCGGACACCCTGGCGCCCGGGGAGCGGGTCTACCGGCTCGTCCTGGAGCAGGACCGGTCCGACGTGTACGTCTCCGCCGTGGCGCGGCCGGGGCCCGGCGCCAAGGTCGGCTACAGCGACGGCATCGCGGTGGAGGTCATGACCACCGCCGGGCGGACCTGCCCGGGCGGTTCCGGCCGGGCCTCCTTCGGCTACGACCCGGTCCCCATCAGCGCCGCGGGCGTCCGGCGGGGCGCGGAGGACCACGACTGCGCGCCGGGCGGGGTGTACTACGCGAAGGTCACCCGGACCGCCGCGAAGGGCTCCGACCAGAGCCCGTGGCCGCTGGAGCTCCGGGTCCAGCGCGAGCCCGGCACCGGCGCGGGCGGCCCCACCGCGGCGCCCAGCGCCTGGCCCTCGGGGACGCCCGTCCTGCCCGGCAGCGAGCCGGTGCCCCGGACCGGAGGCACCGGCTTCAACGACGCCCGGGCCCTGACGTCCGGGGTGTGGCGCGACGAGCTGCTGCCCGGCCAGACCCGGTACTACCGGGTCCCGCTGGACTGGGGACAGCAGCTGGGCGTCGGCGCCGAACTGGCCGCGGCCCGGATGACGAAGAGTTACGGGTCGGCGTCGAACGGGCTCACCGTCGCGCTGTACAGCCCGTACCGGGCCCCGGTCTCGGACGAGAGCGCCCCGTACGACGGCAAGCAGGCCGGGCTCACGCTGGAGAAGACGCCGCCCGTGGCGTACGAGAACCGCTTCTCCGGTGACCGGGACGTCGAGGCGGTGGCGACCGCCGGCTGGTACTACATCGGCGTCACCATGGGCGGAAAGGTCGCCGAGTTCACGCAGGACGCCGCTCCGGTGCCGCTGACCCTGCGGACGGACGTCAGCGGCAGTCCGGGGAAGGGGCCCGCCTACCGGGAGGACCCCGCCGCGGGCGGGTTCGGCGTCGGGACCGCGGACCGGGCGGCGGCCCGGGACGGGCTGACCGCGCCGGAGGCGAGCGAGGACGCCGCGAACCGTTCGTCGATGCGGCTGGTGGCCGGGGCGGGCTTCGGCACCGGGACGCTGCTGCTGCTCGTCCTGGGCGGCTGGGTGCTGCTGGCCCGGCGGGGCCGGGGCGCTACTGCTGGATGACGGTCCAGACGCCGACCGCGAAGCAGAGCAGCGCCGCGAGGAGGATGCCGGCCGTCACCCGGGCCGGGGGCGGGGTGATGCCGCCGGTACGGGCCGCCGGGGCGGTGGGGGCCGTCGGGGCCGGGTGCGGGGCGGGGGCCGGGGGCGGCAGGTGGAAGCTCCCGGTCGCCGAGGGGCCGGACGCCCGGGCGGGCGCGGCGGCGTGGGGCGGAGCCGGATGGGGCGCGGCGGCGTGGGGCGGAGCCGGATGGGGCGCGGCCGTGTGGGACGGAGCCGGATGGGGCGCGGCCGCGTACGGGGCGGCGGTGGTCCCGCTGTGGGGTGCTGCGGGGGCGGCGGGTGCCGTGGCCCCGGCCAGCATCCGGGCCGCTTCCCGCGGATCGGCGGGGGCGGGCTGCGGCGCGGTGCCAAAGGACGTGGGAGGGGACCCGGGAACGGGCGTCTGAGCGCCCGACGGGGCGGTGGCGACCGTGCGGGCCCCCGGGGTCACGGCAGACGTGCTCAGCGGCCCCTGGGGGCCGAAACCGGCGGGGATGGGGCCGAGTTGGTCGAACACCTCCACCGGTTCCTCGTCGGGGGCGGGCGGCGGGAGGAGCTCGACGGCCTCGGCGAGCGCCTTGCGGGCGCCCGTGGCCGTGCGGAACCGGCTGTGGGGGTCAGGCTGGAGGAGGGAGGAGAGGACGTCCCAGAGCGGCGCGGGGACGCCTTCGGGAGCGCCGGGGGTGCCGTGGGCGAGGAAGTGCTCCACCAGGGCCTGGGAGTCGGGCTTGCGCCCCTGCAGCAGGTACAGGGCCACCAGGCCGGTGGCGAAGAGGTCCGCGGAGAAGTCGGGCTCGGCGCCCAGCAGTTGCTCGGGGGCGAAATAACCAGGGGTGCCGACCACGTGGTTGGTCTCGGTCAGCCGGGGCTCGCCCTTGCGCATGGAGATGCCGAAGTCGGACAGCCGCAGGTGCGGCCGCCCGGTTCCGGTGGCCTCCATCAGGATGTTGGCCGGCTTGATGTCGCGGTGCACGACACCCTCGGCGTGCACCGCGGCCAGCCCGGACAGGAGCTGGTCGAGCAGCGTGCACACGAAGCGGGGCGGGAGCGGTCCGTAGTCGCCGATCACGTGGGCGAGGGAGCCGCCGCCGACCAGGTCCATCGTGAAGAGGACCTTGTCGTCGTCGGCCGCCCAGCTGGCCGGCGCCAGTACGTGGGGGTGGTCGATCCGCAGGGCCTGTTCCCGAACGAAGCGCAGCAGCGTGTGGGCGTCGCTCTGCAGGAGGACCTTCGCGGCGACGTACCGTCGACGCCTGTGGTCCCAGGCCCGCCACACGGCGCCCGCACCACCGCGCCCGATCGGATCGATCAGCTCGTACCGACCGGCGAAGATCTCACCCACGCTGTGCCCGTCCCCCCGTCACCCTCGTCCGACGCCGTGCGTGTCAGTTCTGATGGGCCTCGTAGTGGGCCACCGCGTCCGCGGTGCGGCCCGCGCCGTACACCCGGAGGAACTCTGCCAGTTCCGGGTGGCTGGGGGCGAGGGTGTCGGCGGCGTCGATGATGTCGCCGGCCGCGGAGACCGAGCGCAGCAGCGACTGGATCTCCCGGACGACCCGCTTCACGGTGGGGGCTCCCGAATGGGTCGCGGTCTGGCCGCTGTTGCTCAGGACGGAGCCTCCCTGGGTCTTCTTGATCTCGTCCATCCGGTCGGCGGCCTCCCCGGCACTGACGCTCCCGTCGGACACCTGTCCGGCGAGGTCCTGGAGGGCCTGGACGCGCTGCACCACGGCAGGGTTGCCGATCTTGGCACGCTGGCCGCTCATCAGCTGGGACAGCATGGGCGCCGACAGTCCGAGGACGGCAGCGAGGCGGGCCTGGTTCAAGCCGAGGTCATCTATGAGTCGGCGGAAGAGCGCGCCGAGCGGCTCCCCGTACCAACTGCGCTGAAGCTCTCTGGCTCTGGCCGTGGCCTCTTGTTGTACTGCGTCCACTCTTACTACTCCCCTTCGCTGGTGCGAACCTCGCGAGCATCTTACGGAGAGTGGTCGCGGGGCGGGAGTCCCTATCATTTTGCGAGATGAGGGGGTACACCCGGTACTCTGTTCTGCGGAACGACCCCTCCTCGTACGGGGACGGGTGCGTCCACATGCTCGGGGCCTTAGCTCAGTTGGTAGAGCGCTGCCTTTGCAAGGCAGATGTCAGGAGTTCGAATCTCCTAGGCTCCACATCGAAATGCCCCCCCTGACCTGCGGAAACGCAGGCAGGGGGGTTTTTGGTGCACCCGCGTCCGGGGCGTCCCGGCTACCCGCCGGCGTTGTTTCACGTGAAACAACGCCCGCAGGAGGGCTCGCGGCGAGGGCGGTGGCCGTCCGCCCGGCCGCGTGCGTCCCCCGGACGGCCCCGTCGCGGGGCCCTCCGGGGCCCGGTGTCCGACAGTGGGAGAAGGCGTACCGCCCAGGGGGGCACCACCACGCCGGAGGCGTACAGACATGGGACTCTTCGACTTCCTGAAGTCCGACAAGCAGAAGCGGGACGAGGCCGCCGAGAAGGTGCGGGAGCAGGTCCAGCAGCAGGCATCGGCGCCCGCCGCGGCTCCCGCGAGCTCCGCCGCCGACGCCGCCGCGGCCACCCGGGCGGCCGCCGACCGGATGGCGGCCGCGGCGCCGCCCAAGGCCGCGCCGCCCAAGGCCGCGCCGACCCGCCCCGGGGCCGGTCCCGTCCGGCCCGCGTCCGCGGCGCCCGGGCCCACCCCGCCCAGGCCCGCGGCGCCGACCCCCGCGTCGGCCGCGCACAAGGCCGTCCCCGTGGCCCCCAAGCCCGCCGTCGTGCCGCCGAAGCCCGTCGCGCCCGCCAGGGGTCCCGCTGCGCCGCACACCCCGTCGCCCGCCTCGGCCGCGCACAAGGCGGTCCCGGTGGCGCCCGCCGCCAAGAAGCGCACGTACACCGTCCGGCCCGGCGACTCGCTCTCCCTGATCGCCCGCCGCGAGCTCGGCAACGAGGGCCGCTGGCGGGAGCTGTACGCCGTGAACAAGGCCGTCATCGGTTCCGACCCCGACGTCATCCGCCCGGGCATGGTCCTCGTCCTTCCCAACTGACGCCGCAGGGCACACGCCGAAGGGGCCCGCATCCTGCCGGATGCGGGCCCCTTCGGCGTACGGATGATCCGCGGGTCAGGGCCGCTCGCCCTCGACGGTCGGCCCCGCGTCCGCGTCGCGCTCCTTCTCCGCCAGCTCGTCGTCGAAGCTCGCCGGGCCGGCGTCGCGCGCCGACAGCTCGGTGGCCGCCGGCGGCTCGACGAGCCAGTCCGGGTTCGACTGCTGGTCCCACCACTTCCACGCCGCGTAGGCACCGCCGGCCAGCAGGCCGACCAGGGCCACACCGCGCAGCACGCGGCCCGTGCGCGCCCGGCGTTCGTGTCGCCGCACCAGCCGCTGCACCTCCTTCGCCGACACCTGGCCGCGCAGCGCGGCGAAGGCGGCGGTCGACCGCGAGGCGGCCTCCTCGGCGACCGGGGCGGCCGCCGCGATCGCGCTCTCGAGCTTCGGCTGCGTGTAGTCGGCCGCCTGACGCGCTGCCAGGCGCGTCTGCATCACCGCACGCGTCGCCGCCCGGTCCACATTCGGCGGCACGTGGGAGCGTGCCGACTTGAGCACGGGGTGCAGATGGTTGTCGTACGTCGTACGTGCCTGCTTCGCGGCCTCGTTGGCCGCGTACGACACCTTGGGCGCCAGCCGCTCGTTCGCCTCATGCGCGTAGTGCACCGCGGCATCCTTGGCGGTTTCTGCGTACGGCGCCACCACTTCCGACGCGTGCCGCACAGTCTCCCTGGCGCTCTCGGCGGCCAGGCGCACGCTGTCCTTGCGGGTCACGGAATTCCTCCTCCTCGGTGGCGGACACAGTTCACCTTTCCACCCTTTGTCGGATCATGCCTGCCATCACGTCGACGGGCATGCGTGACAGGGCATACGGGGGAGGATTTTCTGTGCGGCGCAGCCCTCCGTGCGACTATCTGGACCGACAGTGATGACTAAGGAAGGCAGATCCGTGGCCGAGAAGCTCTACGCCACCCTGAAGACGACCCACGGCGACATCGAGATCGAGCTCCTGCCGAACTTCGCTCCGAAGACCGTCCGGAACTTCGTCGAGCTCGCCACGGGCGCCCGTGAGTGGACCCGGCCGACCGACGGACAGAAGACCACGGACCCGCTCTACGACGGCACCGTCTTCCACCGCGTCATCAGCGGCTTCATGATCCAGGGCGGCGACCCCCTCGGCAACGGCACCGGCGGCCCGGGCTATCAGTTCGCCGACGAGTTCCACCCCGACCTGACCTTCACCAAGCCCTACCTGCTCGCCATGGCCAACGCCGGCCCGGCCACCAACGGCTCGCAGTTCTTCGTCACCGTCGCCCCCACCGCGTGGCTGACGCGGAAGCACACCATCTTCGGCGAGGTCACGGACAAGGCCTCCCGGCAGGTCGTGGACGCCATCGCCGGCCTGGCCACCAATCCGCGGACCGAGCGTCCCCTGGAAGACGTGATCATCCAGTCGGTCGTCGTCGAGAAGCGCGGATCCGCCGCCCTGGACAAGCACTGACCGAGCGGGTCCTTCGCCGGCGGGGAACCTTTCCGCCCCGCCCGTCCGTCCTGGATACACGTACCGGACCGACGGGGCGCCCCCCGCGCCCCGCCGCCGACCGAGGGGACCGATGGACACGGACCGCCTGCCGGGTTGCTACCGCCACCCGGACCGCGACACGGGGATCAGCTGCACCCGCTGCGATCGCCCCATCTGCCCCGAGTGCATGATCAGTGCCTCGGTCGGCTTCCAGTGCCCGGAGTGCGTGCGGGAGGGTTCCGGCACCGGACACCGGCCCTCGGCCAACGCGCCGCGCACCATCGCCGGCGGGGTGGTCGCCTCGGACCCCCAGCTGGTCACGAAGGTCCTGATCGGCCTCAACGCCGCGGTGTTCCTCTTCTGTCTCGTCGTGCCGACGGCCGCCCGCCCGCTCGAGCTGCTCGGCCGGTACGCCGATTACTACGGGGCGCCGGCCCACGGCGTGTCCAGCGGCGAGTACTACCGGCTGATGACCTCGGTGTTCCTGCACGCCGAGTGGTGGCACGTCATCGGCAACATGGTCGGCCTGTGGGTGATCGGCGGCCCGCTGGAAGCGGCGCTGGGCCGCGCCCGCTATCTCGCCGTCTACCTGTTGTCCGGCCTGGGCGGCAGCGCCCTCGTCTATCTGCTGACCGAGCCGAACGTACCGACCATCGGCGCGTCCGGAGCCGTCTTCGGCCTGCTCGGCGCGACCGTCGTCCTGGCCCGGCGGCTGCGGTACGAGATGCGGCCGGTGCTCGTGATGGTCGGACTCATGCTGCTGCTGAGCTTCGTGTCGTTCGGCAGCCTGCGGGTGTCCTGGCAGGCCCATGTGGGCGGCCTGGTCACGGGGGCGCTGGTGGCCCTGGGGATGCTCCTGCCCGCCGCGGGCAGGAGCCGCACCCTCATCCAGTGGGGCACCTGTGCAGTGGTGTTCCTGCTGGCCGCGGCCGTCGTACTGATCCGGACGGCCGCACTCACCTGATCACACCGGCGTCAACTCTCCACAGGGTTATCCACAGATCTTCTGTCTTTTCCTCAGGTGTGGATGACGCTGTGGATAACTCATGGGGAGAGCTTCCCTCGGCGGTCGAGAGGTGCTACTTCCACTGTGTGGAAACGCCGAATCCCGCCGCGATGAACCCGAAACCGACCACGATGTTCCAGTTGCCCAGCGCCTCGACCGGCAGCTGGGTCTCGGTCACGTAGAAGACGACGATCCAGGCGAGTCCGATCAGGAAGAGGGCCAGCATGACCGGGGCGACCCAGCTGCGGTTCGTCAGCCTGATGGCCTGCGGCTGCCGCGCCGGCGGCGGCGTGTAGTCGTCCTTCTTGCGGATGCGTGACTTCGGCACGAGGGGCTCTCCTGTCGATGGGCTGGGGACCTTGCCTGCCCCGGGCGTCCGTTAGCGTAGTGGACCTGTGGCGTTGAAGGAGAAGGGTACGTTGAGCAATTCCGACGACTCCTCCGCGGGTCCCCGTCGCCGGGCCAGGCCGGTCCGGCTGCTGACGGCCGCGGTCTTCGCCCTGGCCGGTCTGATCTTCGTCACCAGCTTCAACACTTCCAAGGGTACGAACATCCGGACCGACGCCTCCCTCCTGAAGCTGTCGGACCTCATCCAGGAGCGCAGTCAGAACAACGCGGAGCTGGAACAGAGCACCGGAGCCGTCCGCAGCCGGGTGGACACCCTCGCCGAGCGCGACGACGGCAGGACCCGGGCGGAGGACGCCAGGATGGCCGCCCTGCGCAAAGCCTCCGGCACCGAGGAGCTCTCCGGCAAGGGCCTGACCGTCACGCTGAACGACGCCCCGCCGGGCGCCACCGCCCGCATCCCCAGCGTGCCCGAGCCGCAGCCCAACGACCTGGTGATCCACCAGCAGGACCTCCAGGCCGTGGTCAACGCCCTCTGGCAAGGCGGCGCCCAGGGCATCCAGGTCATGGACCAGCGGCTCATCTCCACCAGTGCGGTGCGCTGCGTGGGCAACACCCTGATCCTCCAGGGCCGCGTGTACTCGCCCCCGTACAAGATCTCGGCGGTCGGCGACCCGGGCGTGCTGCGCAAGGCCCTCGCGGCCTCCCCCGCCCTGCAGAACTACCAGCTGTACGTGAACGCGTACGGGCTGGGCTGGAAAGTGGACGAACACAAGGCGCTGACACTTCCCGGCTACTCCGGCACAGTGGACCTCCACTATGCGAAGCCGGTGGAACCGACGCCCTGAGCGGGTCAGCGCCGATGTCGTCCTGCGCCTGGTGGTCCGGACGCTCAGCGAGGTGTGCCTGACGGCGGGCACGCTGATCGTGCTGTTCACGGCCTACGTCCTGCTGTGGACCGGGGTCAAGGCCGACCGGGCCATGGACGGCGAGATGGCCCGGCTGCGCGGCGGCTGGGCGGCCGCCGGAGCCCCCGAGCGCACGCCCGCCTCCCCGCGCCCGTCCGGGACGCCCGCACAGCCGGAGCAGCCGGAGCAGCCGCCCGGCACCGCGAAGGAGCCGCTGCCCGCCGCGTACCCCGCCGGACGGCCCTTCGCCGAGATGACCATCCCGCGCTTCGGGCCGGACTGGAGGAAGCCCGTCCTGGAGGGGACCGGCACCGAGCTCCTCAAGAAGGGCCTCGGCCACTACGCCCGCACCGCCCGCCTCGGCGCGACCGGGAACTTCTCGGTCGCGGGGCACCGGCGCACGTACGGCGACCCCTTCAAGGACTTCCCCGCCCTGCGCCCCGGGGACGCCGTCATCCTCAAGGACGCGACGACGACGTACACCTACACGATCCGCGGCGGGCCCGTGCGCACGCTGCCGACCGACGTCGCCGTGGTCGACCCGGTACCCCGGAAGTCGCCCTTCACCGTCCCCGGCCGCTACCTGACGCTGACCACCTGCGACCCCGAGTGGGGCCACAGCCACCGGCTGGTCGTGTGGGCGGAACTGACCGGCACCCGGATGTCCCGACAGGTCGGATCCGGGGGTTTGCCGAGGTGACCCACCCCGCCGGGCCGCTGCCTTTAGGCTGTTCGCGTACCGCCCCCGCGGTGCGTGGAACGATCGTGGACGAAAAGGAATCAGACGGCATGTACGGCTGGATCTGGCGGCATCTGCCGGGAAACGCGTGGATGCGCGCGCTGATCTCGCTCGTACTGGCCCTCGCGGTGGTGTTCGTGCTGTTCCAGTACGTCTTCCCGTGGGCCGAGCCGCTCCTTCCGTTCAACGACGTGACGGTGGACGAGGGATCGGGAGCGACTCCGTGAGCGCGCGCATTCTGGTTGTCGACAACTACGACAGCTTTGTCTTCAACCTGGTCCAGTACCTCTACCAGCTCGGCGCCGAATGCGAGGTGCTGCGCAACGACGAGGTCGCGCTCTCGCACGCGCAGGACGGGTTCGACGGCGTCCTGCTGTCCCCCGGCCCCGGGACCCCCGAGGAGGCCGGAGTCTGCATCGACATGGTCCGGCACTGCGCGGACACCGGCGTCCCGGTCTTCGGCGTCTGCCTCGGGATGCAGTCGATGGCGGTCGCGTACGGCGGCGTCGTCGACCGCGCCCCGGAACTGCTGCACGGCAAGACCTCGCCCGTGGTCCACGAGGGCCTCGGGGTGTTCGAGGGGCTGCCGTCGCCCTTCACCGCGACCCGCTACCACTCGCTGGCCGCCGAGCCGCTGGCCCTCCCCGGCACGCTGGAGGTCACGGCGCGCACGGAGGACGGGATCATCATGGGCCTGCGTCACCGGGAGCACGACGTCGAGGGCGTGCAGTTCCATCCCGAGTCGGTGCTCACCGAGTGGGGGCACCGGATGCTCGCCAACTGGCTGGTGCGCTGCGGCGACGCCGGTGCCGTGGAGCGTTCGGTGGGGCTGGCCCCGGTGGTGGGCAAGGCCGTCGCGTGACCACGCTCGCGCCGTCCGCGCCCACCGAGGGCCGGGCCGCGCGACGCAGGGCCGCGCAGGAGGCGGCGAAGCGGGCCGCGAAGCAGACGCGGCGGCGCGGCGGACGGCGGCGCAGGCGGCCGGCGTCGGGCGGACCGCTGGTCGTCGCGAGCCGGCTGGGCGGCGAGCTGTTCATCACGCTGGGCCTGGTGATGCTGTTGTTCGTCGCCTACCAGCTCTGGTACACGAACCTCCTCGCGCATCGGACGGCGGACGGCGCGGCGGGCACGCTCCGGCAGACCTGGGAACGGGCGCCGGAGGCCGGGACCGGCGCCCCGCCGGTCTCGGCGTTCGAGCCGGGGCAGGGCTTCGCCATCCTGCACATCCCGAAGCTGGACGTGAAGGTCCCGGTGGCGGAGGGGATCAGCAAGCCGAAGGTGCTGGACCGCGGGATGGTCGGGCACTACGCCGAGGGCTCGCTCAAGACGGCGATGCCCGCGGACCCGCAGGGCAACTTCGCGGTGGCGGGCCACCGGAACACGCACGGCGAGCCGTTCCGCTACATCAACCGGCTGGTGCCGGGCGATCCCGTCGTGGTCGAGACGCGGGACGCCTACTACACGTACGAGATGACCTCCGCGCTGGCGCAGACGCCGCCGGCGAACGTCGCGGTGCTGAAGCCGGTGCCGGAGGGCTCGGGGTTCACCTCTCCCGGCCGGTACATCACGCTGACCACCTGCACCCCGGAGTTCACCAGCACCTACCGGATGATCGTATGGGGCAGGATGACCGGAGAACGCCCTCGCAGCGAGGGTCCGCCTCCCGCGTTGACCAGCTCGTAGCCGCCCGAAGGACGAATCAGCAGTGTCCCCTTCCCGCCACCGCCGCCGTCCTGCCGGCGCTGTCGCCCCGCCCGACGCCCTTTCCGCCGACGGCGGGCCCGCCGTGCGGCGCAGCGTCCTCGCCGGGTTCCTGAGCCTGCTGGGCGAGCTCCTGATCACGGTGGGCCTGGTGCTGGGCCTGTTCGTCGCGTACTCCCTGTGGTGGACGAACGTGCTTGCGGACCGGCAGGCGTCGGCGCGCGGCGACGCGGTCCGCCAGCAGTGGCTCGTCCCCTCCCCGTCCGCCTCTGAGCCCGCGAAGCCCGCGGAGCCGGGAGCCCTGGACACCGGGGGCGGGGTCGGCTTCCTGCACGTGCCGGCGATGAGGAACGGCGAGGTGCTGGTCAAGCGCGGCACCGCGCCTGACGTGCTGAACGACGGCGTGGCCGGGTACTACACCGAGCCGGTGAAGTCGGCGCTGCCGTGGGACGCGTCCGGGAACTTCTCGCTCGCCGCGCACCGGGACGGCCACGGGGCGAAGTTCCACCACATCGACAAGCTGAGGAACGGCGACGCGATCGTCTTCGAGACGCGCGACACCTGGTACGTCTACAAGGTCTTCGCGGAGCTGCGGCAGACCTCCAAGTACAACGTGGACGTGATCAGTCCGGTCCCGAGGGAGTCGGGTCGCACGGCCCCCGGCCGGTACATCACGCTGACGACCTGCACGCCCGTGTTCACCTCGAAGTACCGGTACGTCGTGTGGGGCGAGCTGGTCCGGACGGAGAAGGTGGACGCCGACCGCGGTCGCCCGGCGGAGCTGCGCTGAGGCCACCGGCGGCACGGCCGGCGGCGGTGCCCCGAGGACGACCCGAGGACGACCCGGGGGGACCCGCACCCGGGGCCGTCCTGGCGCCCCTGGAGACCCACCGGCCCCGTGGGCACGCGCCCGGGCCCGGTGGCCCCCCGAGCGGCCTCCACGGCCGCGTCACGGCCCGCAGCGAGGCCCGTACGACGAAGGTCCGGCCCCTCCCTCAGGAGGGGCCGGACCTTTCCGTGCCGGTGCCGCGCGCGCCGCGGCCCGCGCCCGGCGCTAGCGCCCGCCCAGACCGCCGATGAAGCCGCCGCCGCCGTTGTTGCCGTTGTTCCCGCCGTTGTTGTTCCCGCCGTCCTGCTGGCCCGGGAGGGTCCGGACGTTGACGGGCGTACCGCTGGGGAGCGTGGTGTTCGCCGGCGGATCGGAGACGATCACCGTCGCCTTGTCGTCCGTCGGGCCCGACAGCACGGAGCCGAAGACCAGGTTGGCCCGCTTGAGTTCGTCCTTGGCCTGGTCGACCGTCTTGCCGGCCAGGCTGGGCACCTGCGCCGTCGCCGCGGCCTTGGCGACGGTGATGTTGACCGTCTTGCCGATCTCGATCGGCTCGCCGGCCGCGAACTGCTGCGCGATGACCGTCTTCGGGGTGGCGCCGGGGGACTCGGTCTCCGTCGTGCTGCCGAGCTTGAGCTTGGCGGTGGTCAGGAGCCTGACCGCCTCTTCCCTCGACTTGCCCAGCAGGTCCGGGACCGTGGTCTTGGACTGCTCCTTCGCCACCGTCAGCGTGATGACGTCGTTCCTCTGGGCCTGGGTGCCGGCCTTGGGGTTCTGCTCCAGGACGATGCCGGGGGTGCTGTCGGACTCCTGGGTCTTGCGCTCGACCTGGAAGCCCTTGCCCTTGAGCGTCGTCTCCGCCACCTCGAACGGAACCCGCAGTACGTCGGGCACCGCCACCGCGGGCGCCCCCGAGGAGATCTTCACCTTGACGACGGAGTCCTTGTCGACCTTGGTGCCGGCCTCGGGGTTCTGCGAGCAGACGTTGCCCTTGGCCTGGCCCTCGCAGGGCTCGTCGGCTTCCTTCTCGACCTTGACCCCGGCGTTGACGCCGCTCCTCTGCGCCTGCTCCAGCGTCTGGCCGACGAGCTTGGGCACCGCGGGGCGGTTGTCGGCGCCGTCGCCCCAGAGGGAGCGGCCGATGAGGATCGCGCCGACGAGGACGAGGATGCCGGCCGCCACGAGGAGGATCGTGGACGCCTTGCTCTTCTTCTGGCGGCGGTGCGGGCCCTGGTCGTAGCCGCCCTGGTCGCCGTACCCGTACCCGCCGTCGCCCCCGCCGGGGGGCATGGGCGACATCATCGCGGTCTGCCCGTTCTCGGCGGTGCGCAGCGCGGTGGTGGGCTGGTCGTAGCCCTGGTGGCCGTAGCCGTAGCCGTGGCCCTGGTCGGGGTAGCCGTAGCCGGCCGCGCCCATGGAGGCGGTGGCGGCGACGGGCTGGCCGTCGAGGCAGGCCTCGATGTCCGCGCGCATCTCGTCGGCGGACTGGTAGCGGTAGTCGGGGTCCTTGACCAGCGCCTTCAACACGATCGCGTCCATCTCGGGCGTGATCTCGGAGTC
Source organism: Streptomyces sp. NPDC058701 (assembly GCF_042715295.1). Lineage (NCBI taxonomy): Bacteria > Bacillati > Actinomycetota > Actinomycetes > Kitasatosporales > Streptomycetaceae > Streptomyces > Streptomyces sp. NPDC058701. The sequence goes on from NZ_JBHXSY010000006.1 coordinate 234,618, forward strand.
GAAGTTGGACGGCGGCTGGGGCTCTTCCCGTACGTGCTGGTAGGCGACGGCCACAGGGGAGTCGCCGACGAACGGGGGCCGGACGCAGAGGAGTTCGTAGAGCAGGCAGCCGGCCGAGTACAGGTCGGAGCGGGCGTCGACCTGCTCGCCCTTGGCCTGCTCGGGCGAGAGGTACTGGGCCGTGCCGATGACCGCCGCGGTCTGCGTCATCGTCATGCCGGAGTCGCCCATGGCGCGCGCGATGCCGAAGTCCATGACCTTGACCTGGCCGGTGCGGGTCAGCATCACGTTGGCGGGCTTGATGTCGCGGTGCACGATGCCGGCGCGGTGCGAGTACTCCAGCGCCTGGAGGATGCCGATGCACATCTCCAGGGTGCGCTCGGGCAGCAGCTTGCGGCCGGAGTGCAGGAGCTCGCGCAGGGTGGACCCGTCGACGTACTCCATCACGATGTACGGGATCGAGATGTTGTCGACGTAGTCTTCGCCGGTGTCGTAGACGGCGACGATCGCCGGGTGGTTCAGGGACGCGGCCGATTGGGCCTCGCGCCGGAACCGGGCCTGGAAGGACGGGTCGCGGGCGAGGTCGGCACGCAGGGTCTTGACGGCGACGGTACGGCCGAGCCGGGTGTCGTGGGCGAGGTAGACCTCGGCCATCCCACCACGGCCGAGCACGTGGCTCAGCTCGTACCGGCCGCCGAGGCGCCGCGGCTCTTCCATAACGTTCCAGCCCTCTCCGTCAGTCCCGACCGCACCTGTGTGTGGTCCGGCGGTGTGCTGTTCGCGCAAAGGCTACCGGCCGATCGTCGGTGATCGGTTCGTGGCCACAGGCTGATACCGGACCGGTACCGTACGCTCGTATCCGTCCGGAACCAGTGACGCGGATCACCCCGTCGCCGCCCGCCGTTCGCGGTTCGTGCCCGGCTCGCACCGGCTCACCCCTGGCTCTTCAGCACGGCTTCCATCACGGCCTTCGCGACCGGGGCCGCGAGTCCGCCGCCGCTGATGTCCTCGCGGTCCGCGCCGCTGTCCTCGATGACGACGGCGACGGCGACGGGCGAGCTGCCGTCCGGGGCCTCGGCGTACGAGATGAACCAGGCGTACGGGCGCTTCTTGTTGCCCTCGCCGTGCTGGGCGGTACCGGTCTTGCCGCCGACCTTCGTGCCCTTGATCTTGGCCTGGGTGCCGGTGCCGGTCTCGACGACGTTGACCATCATCTCCTGCACCTTCTGCGCGTTGGCGGCGGAGAGGGGCCGGCTCATCTCCTGCGGCTCGTGCTTCTCGATGAGGTCGAGGTTGGGCGCGGTCAGCTGGTCCACCATGTACGGCTTCATCAGCTTGCCGTCGTTGGCGATGGCGGCGGTGACCATGGCCATCTGGAGCGGGGTGGCGGCGGTGTTGAACTGGCCGATGGAGCTCAGCGCGTTGCCGTCCGGGCTCATCTTCTTGTCGTAGACGCTGGCGAAGGCGCGGACCGGGATGTCGACCTTGTCGTTGTTGAAGCCGAACTTCTCCGCGGTCTCCACCATCTTGTCGCGGGTCACCTTGTTGCCGAGGTTCGCGAAGACGGAGTTGCAGGAGACGCGCAGGGCCTCGTTGAGCGGGGCCTTCTCGCAGCCGCTCGCGTGGTTGACCATCGGCGTCCTGGTGCCGGGCAGGATGTACGGCTCCGCGGTGTCCGTCGGCGCGTTGATGTCGGTGACGACACCGTGCTCCAGGGCGGCGGCGGCCGTGACGACCTTGAAGGTCGAGCCCGGCGGGTAGGTCTCGCGCAGGGCGCGGTTGACGAGGTTCTTGTCCTCGGCGTCCTTCAGCGAGACCCAGGCCTTCTCGTCGTCCTTGGAGTTGCCGGCGAAGCTCGACGGGTCGTACGAGGGCGTGGAGACCAGGGCCAGGATGGCGCCGGTGCGCGGGTCGATCGCGGCGACCGCGCCCTTGTTCTTGCCCAGCTTGGCGAAGGCGGCCCGCTGGGCGTCGGGGTTGAGCGTCGTGATGACGTTGCCGCCCTGCTTCTTCTCCCCGGTGAACATGCCGACCGTGCGGTCGAAGAAGAGCCGGTCGTCGTTGCCGGTGAGGATGCCGTCCTCGAGCGATTCGAGCTGGGTGGAGCCGAAGGCCTGCGAGGCGTAGCCCGTCACGGGGGCCCACAGGGGGCCCTCCTCGTAGGTCCGCTTGAACTCGAAGTCGCTGCCGTTCGTGGCGACCGAGCCGGTGATCGGCTTGCCCTTCACGATGATGTTGCCGCGCTCCGTCGCGTACTGGGCGATCTGGACCCGGCGGTTCTCCTTGCGCGTGCTGAGCTCCTCGGCCTGCACGTACTGCAGCCAGTTGGTTCGGATCAGCAGTGCGAGGACGAGCAGCCCGCAGAACAGCGAGATGCGGCGCAGGGGCTTGTTCATGACGGGCGGACCACCTGGGTCATCTCGGAGTCGGGGGACGGAGCGGGAGCCGGAGCAGGTCGGCGTGCGGTGTCGCTGATCCGGATGAGGATCCCGATGAGGGCCCAGTTGGCGAGGACGGAGGAGCCGCCGGAGGCGAGGAAGGGCATCGTCATGCCGGTGAGGGGGATGAGGCCCATGACCCCGCCGGCGACGACGAAGATCTGGATGGCGAAGGCGCCCGACAGTCCGATGGCGAAGAGCTTGCCGAAGGGGTCGCGGGCGGCGAGGGCGGTGCGGACGCCCCGCTCGATGATGAGCCCGTAGATCAGCAGGAACGCCATCACGCCGGCGAGTCCGAGCTCTTCTCCGACGGTGGAGAAGATGAAGTCGGAGTTCGCGGCGAAGAGGATCAGGTCGGAGTGGCCCTGGCCCAGGCCGGTGCCGAGGACGCCGCCGGAGCCGAAGCTCATCAGGGACTGGCCGACCTGCTCGCAGGCGCCCGAGGTGGCGTAGCAGGCGAAGGGGTCGAGCCAGGCGGTGACGCGGGCCTGGACGTGGCTGGCGAAGGAGGCGACGACGACGGCGCCGCCCACCGACATCAGCAGGCCGATGACGATCCAGCTGGTGCGCTCGGTGGCGACGTACAGCATGATCACGAACATGCCGAAGAAGAGCAGCGAGGTGCCGAGGTCGTTCTCGAAGATCAGGACGAGCAGGCTCATCGCCCAGATCATCAGGATCGGGCCGAGGTCGCGGCCGCGCGGCAGGTAGAGGCCCATGAAGCGGCGGCTGGCCAGCGCCAGGGCGTCGCGCTTCACCATCAGGTAGCCGGCGAAGAAGATCGCGATGACGATCTTCGCGAACTCGCCGGGCTGGATGGAGAACCCGCCGACGCTGATCCAGATCTTCGCGCCGAAGACGTCGGCGCCCAGGCCCGGGATGACGGGCAGGATCAGCAGGACCAGGGCGCCGGCCATCGAGATGTACGTGAACCGCTGCAGGACGCGGTGGTCCTTGAGCAGCAGCAGGACGGCGGCGAACAGGGCGATGCCGATGGCCGTGTAGAGCATCTGGTTGGGCGCGGAGGGGGAGAAGTTGCCGAAGGAGCGCTTCGCGAGGTTCTGCAGCCGCTCGGACTGGTCCAGGCGCCAGATGAAGACGAGGCCGAGTCCGTTGAGCAGGGTGGCCAGCGGCAGCAGCAGCGGGTCGGCGTACTTCGCGTAGCGGCGCACGACGAGGTGCGCGACCCCGGCGAGCGCGCCGAGGCCGAGGCCGTAGGCGAACATGCCGGGCGGCAGCGTGCCGTTGATCGCGAGACCCACGTTGGCGTAGGCGAACATCGGGATGACCACGGCGAATCCGAGCAGCATCAGCTCGGTGTTCCGCCGGCTCGGCAGCTCGATGGCGCCGATGGTGGTCGTGTTGGTGACAACGCTCATGGTGTGGCAGGCCCCCTGCGCCCGCGTGTGTCTACTGCTTTCCGCACAGGCCGACCAGCTGCTGCTCCGCGGGAGTCAGGCCGGCGGCGGGTGTCTGGTTCTGCGCCTCGGCGTTGCGGCGCTCTTCGTCCTTCTTGCAGGCGGACACCTGAAGACCGAGGTCGTCGATCTTCTCGCGCGCGCCGTCCAGGCTGCTCTCGCTGATGGTGGCCTGTACGAGCTTCAGCTTGAAGGGCGGGAGGTACTTCAGTTCGATGTCGGGTCGGTCGGTCTCCACCTCGGAGAGCCCGACCGGCCCGAGCTTCTGGCTGATGCCCTTGAAGAGCGCCACGTGGTCGCCCTTGACGCCGATGTAGTACTGGGTCTGCGTCCAGCGCCATCCGGCGTAGAGGCCGCCGCCGATGACTCCGGCGACGAGCAGCAGCATCAGCGTACGGGTGGTCCACTTGCGCCCTTTGCTGCGGCGCCTGCGGGGCTTGTCGTACGTGTCCTCGTACCCGGAGTCGGGGTCGTAGCCGTCGGCTTCGCCGAAGCTGCCGTACCCGCCGCCGCCCTGGCCGGGGTCCGCGTACCCGTAGCCGGGGGCGTCGCCGCTGCCGGGCGGGCCGAAGGAGCCGGCGGGCGGGGGGGCCTGGCGGCCGAGCCCGGAGGCGCGGCCGGCCGGGGTGTGCATGGCGTTGCCGCCGTCGAAGAGCTGGTGCTGGTTCTCGGCGACCGCGCCGACGACGACCGGGGTGTCGCTCACCTGGGCGGCGAGCGTGTCGCCGCTGTCGGTGTCGAGGACGTCGGCGACGATGCAGGTGATGTTGTCCGGACCGCCGCCGCGCAGCGCGAGCTGGATCAGGGACTGCACGGTCTCGCGGGGGCCGTGGTAGTCGGCGAGGGTCTCTTCCAGGGTCTGGTGGGAGACCACGCCGGACAGCCCGTCGGAGCAGATCAGGTAGCGGTCGCCGGCCCGGACCTCGCGGATGGAGAGGTCGGGTTCGACGATGTCGCCGCTGCCGAGCGCGCGCATCAGGAGGGAGCGCTGCGGGTGGGTCGTCGCCTCCTCCTCGGTGATGCGGCCCTCGTCGACGAGGCGCTGCACCCAGGTGTGGTCCTGGGTGATCTGGGTGAGGACGCCGTCGCGCAGCAGGTAGGCCCGGGAGTCGCCGACGTGGACGAGGCCGAGGCGCTGGCCGGTCCACAGGAGGGCGGTCAGGGTGGTGCCCATGCCCTCGAGCTGCGGGTCCTCCTCGACCATCGTGCGCAGTTGGTCGTTGGCCCGCTGCACGGCGGTGGAGAGCGAGGTGATGATGTCGGAGCCCGGGACGTCGTCGTCGAGCTGCACGAGGGTCGAGATCACCTCGGAGCTGGCGACCTCGCCGGCGGCCTGGCCGCCCATGCCGTCGGCGATCGCGAGGAGCCGGGGCCCGGCGTAGCCGGAGTCCTCGTTCCCCTCCCGGATCATGCCCTTGTGCGATCCGGCGGCGAACCGCAGGGACAGACTCATGCGCACCTGCCCTGTCGACGCTGCCTCCGGGTACAACCGGTCTCGAGCCACACTGCCCACCCTCCGGTCGGGAGCGCGCACGGGTCCGTTTCCCCGGTGGGACGGATCTCCGCGGCTCGCTCGCTCCGCTCGCTCATTCTCGTACTACTTCCGCAGCTCGATGACGGTCTTGCCGATGCGGATCGGGGCACCCGGCGGAATGGGCGTCGGGGTGGTCAGCCGGTTCCGGTCGAGATACGTGCCGTTGGTGGAGCCGAGGTCCTCGACGATCCACTGCCCGTCACGGTCCGGGTAGATCCTGGCATGACGGCTGGACGCGTAGTCGTCGTCCAGCACGATCGTCGAGTCGTGGGCGCGGCCCAGCGTGATCGTCTGGCCCGCGAGGGCCACCGTGGTGCCCGTGAGGGTGCCCTCGGAGACGACGAGTTTGGTCGGCGCACCGCGGCGCTGGCGCTGCTGGGGAGGGGTCGTCTGGCGGCCCCCCGCCTGCTGCTGGGCACCGGCAGCCGCGCCGCCGCGGCGGGAGCCGCGCTGCGTCACCCTCGTACCGAAGAGGTCGCTGCGGATGACCTGTACGGCCACGATGACGAACAGCCACAGAACGGCTAGGAAACCCAACCGCATGACCGTCAGGGTCAGCTCTGACATTGCCCCCGCTTCACCCTTCGGCTTGCCGGTAAATGATGGTGGTGCTGCCCACGACGATCCGCGAGCCGTCGCGGAGCGTAGCGCGGGTGGTGTGCTGCCCGTCCACCACGATGCCGTTGGTGGATCCGAGATCCTGGATCGTCGAGGGCGTTCCGGTCCGGATCTCACAGTGCCGGCGCGAGACGCCGGGGTCGTCGATCCGCACGTCGGCTTCCGTGCTTCGGCCGAGTACGAGCGTGGCGCGCGAGATCTGGTGGCGGGTGCCGTTGATCTCGATCCAGTGCCGTCGCGGGGCGCCCGGGGAGGACGCGGGCGCGGCGCCGCCGGGGGCGGGCCGACGCCCTGCGGCGCCGCCGGGAGGCGGGCCCGCGGGCATGGGCGGGGCGGCGACCGGGGGGTACCCGTAACCGCCCTGCTGCTGGTTCTGGGGCGCTGCCGGGCCGCCCTGGGGGGCCTGCGGCTGCGAGGTGCTGGAGGCGAGGGTGCGACTGCGGACCCGGTAGAGCCCGGTGTCGAGGTCGTCGGCCTTCTCCAGCTGGACCTTGATGGGGCCCATGAAGCTGTAGCGCTGCTGCTTGGCGTAGTCGCGGACCAGGCCCGCGAGCTCGTCGCCGAGCTGCCCCGAGTAGGGGCTCAGGCGGTCGTAGTCGCCGGTGCTGAGCTCCACGATGAAGTCGTTGGGGACGACGGTCCGCTCACGGTTCCAGATGGTGGCGTTGTTGTCGCACTCCCGCTGGAGGGCGCCGGCGATCTCGACGGGCTGGACCTCGGACTTGAAGACTTTGGCGAAGGTGCCGTTCACCAGACCTTCGAGTCGCTGCTCGAACCGCTTCAGGACTCCCATGGGGCACCTCCTCCGTCGTTGTCGCCCTGTACTGCTTACTGATCGTATCCACGCGTGGCGGATTCGGCTGGTTCCCCATCGGTCCTGTGTGCAGGAGTGTTGGTCCTCACAGGCGATCGTAGGGGCGTGCAAGGGACAGTGTCCCGCACCGGGGGCGGAGTGCGGGAGGGGCCGTCCCCGGCGGGGTGCCGGGGGCCGTGGAAAGGGATGTGAATCCACCCCGTTCCACGTGCTAATCTTTCGACGTCGCCAGGGGAACGGCCCGAAAGGGAAGATCCACTGGAGTGCTGCTCGGGCGAGTGGCGGAACGGCAGACGCGCTGGCTTCAGGTGCCAGTGTCCTTCGGGACGTGGGGGTTCAAATCCCCCCTCGCCCACATCGGCGGAACGGTCGTCATCGCGAAAGCGGTGGCGGCCGTTTCGTGTTTCCCGCCTCGTGCGGCTCCGCGGTCCTCTTCGTCTCCGCTTCCGCTCCTCCTGGTCCCCGGACACCAGACTTTCGTCGCGGGGGTCACGACGAAAGAGGGCGGCCGACGCGGTGGGCGGGTGTCTAGGGTCGTCGCGTGGATGTCATGGCGAAGACGCGTGCGGGCTGGGACCGGCTGAGGGGGCCAGAGCCCTGGACCCGGCGGATGCTGGCCGGTGACCTGGTCCTGGCCGGTGTGCTGGCCGTGCTGGGGCTGGGCGTCGAGGAGCTAGACAACGGCTCCGGGCGCCGGATGCTGGTGAGCGCCCTGGCCGTCGTGGTGCTGACGCTCCTGCGCCGGCGGTTCCCCGGCAGCGCCCTCGTGGTCGGATCGGCGGCGAGCAGCGTGCTGCCCGGGGTGTTCCTGGTCACGATTCCTCTGGGCTGGTCCGCGGGGCGCCGGATCGTCGGGGTGGGCCGGGCGCTGTCCGCCTTCACCCTCGCCTTCCTCGCCGCGACCGGATTCAGCCTGCTGTCCCAGTGGGACCAGATGCGGCCGCTGCTCGTGATCGTGTTCACGACGCTGATGTTCCTCGTGGCGACGGTGGTGCCGGGTCTGGCCAGCCGGTACTGGTCGCAGCGCCGGACGCTGCTGCGGGCCCTCCAGGAGCGCAACGGGCAGCTGCTGCGGGAACGGGCGATGGTCGCGGGCCAGGCGCGGCTGCGGGAGCGGCAGCGGATCGCGCAGGACATGCACGACAGCCTGGGCCACCAGCTGGCGCTGATCTCGGTGCACACCGGTGCGCTGGAGGTCGATCCGAAGCTGACGGACCGCCAGCGCGAGGCGGTGGGGGTGCTGCGGCAGGCCTCGGTGGCGGCGATGCACGAGCTGCGCGAGGTCGTCGGCATCATGCGCGACGGGGTGGAGGCCCCGGTGCCGGTGGAGGAGGCCCAGTCCCCGGCACGCGGCGTGGCCGGGATCGCGGGGGTCGTGGAGGCGGCGCGGGGTGCGGGGACGGACGTACGGCTGACGACGTCGGGGCAGCCGCGGGAGCTCGTCGCGGCCTGTGACCACGCGGCGTACCGGATCGTGCAGGAGGCGCTGACGAACGCGTACAAGCATGCTCCGGGGGCCTCGATCGCGGTGGAGCTGCGGTACGAGGACGACTCGCTGGTGGTGGAGATCGCCAACGGTGTCGCGACCGGTCCGGGGGTCGGCGAGGTCGTGTCGGGCGGGCAGGGGCTGACGGGGCTGCGCGAACGGGCCCGGCTGGTTGGCGGGATGGTGCACGCGGGTGCGGTCGAGGGCGGCGGCTTCCGGGTCGCGGGGGTGCTCCCGTACGGGGCCGGGGTGGCGGACGTGGCCGACGACTTCGGGCAGGGGGCCGTGGTGGGAGAACCGAAGGGCGACTCCCCGATGGACTGGGCGGCGGTGGACCGGGAGCTGGCCGTACGGGCCCGCAGCCGGTCCGGCGGCATAGCGCTGGGATGTGGGATCGCGTCCGCGGCCGTGGTGGTGCTGTTGGTGGCCCTGGTGGCCGGAGTGGTGATGCTGGGAGGGTCGGTGAGCAACGTGATGATCGACCGGAGCGAGTACGACGCCGTGCGGCTGGGCGAGCCGGAGCAGGCGGTCCGCGACCGGCTGCCGGACGGGGACAGCATCTTCACCGGGGGCATGGACCGGAAGGGGCCGCCGCGGCCGGAGGGGTCGAGCTGCCTGGTCCTGTTGTCGACGGAGGATGCGCCGGACCTGACCACCGACGTCGCGTTCCGGTTCTGCTTCCAGGACGGCAAGCTCATCGACAAACAGTCCTACCAGGTCAAGCAGTAGGAGTTCGGGTGACAGCCGAAGTGATCCGCGTGGTGATCGCGGACGACGAGCCGTTGATCCGGGCCGGGATCAGGATGATCCTGACCTCGGCTCCGGACATCGAGGTGGTGGCGGAGGCGTCGAACGGGCGCGAGGCCGTGGACCTGGCCCGCGCGCACGGGCCGGACGTGGTCCTGCTGGACATTCAGATGCCGGTGATGGACGGGCTGACCGCGCTGGGGGAGCTGAAACGGGCCGTTCCGACGGTGCGGGCACTGATCCTGACCACCTTCGGGGAGAAGGAGAACGTGCTGCGCGCCCTGTCCCAGGGCGGCGCGGGGTTCCTGCTGAAGGACTCGGCGCCGGGCGAGCTGATCGGGGCGGTGCGGGCGGCCGCGGCCGGGGACGCGTACCTCTCTCCGGGTGCGACGCGGCACGTGGTGGACCAGCTGTCCTCGGGGAGGGCGGCGGTGCGCGGCGAGGAGGCGCGCCGGCAGGTGGCGGAACTGAGCGAGCGGGAGCGCGGGGTGCTGGCGCTGCTCGGGGAGGGCCTGTCGAACGCGGACGCGGGCCGGCGGCTGCACATGAGCGAGGCCACGGTGAAGACGTACGTGAGCCGGATCCTGGCGAAGCTGGGGTGTGAGAACCGGGTGCAGGCGGCGCTGCTGGCGAGGGACGCCGGGCTGTAGGGCTGCCCCGAGGGGGCCGGCGGGGCCGGGCGGAAGCGACGAGGGCCGGCGCCGGGGTCCTCGGTGCTGGCCAGGATGCCGGGCTGTCGGTACGGTCAGCCCGTTCTGGCGATTGAGTGGACTGGTGGGGCGGCGCACATGACGGCGGCAGCGGGGCAGCGGATACCGCAGGTGGAGGGGTTCGCGCCGAGAGTGGTGGACGGATCGCCGAAGGAACACGGCAAGGCCCTGCGCGGACGCGTGCCGCGCTCGGCGCACGCCGTCTTCGAGGCGCCGGCGGACCGCCCGGACGCGGTGCGGGCGGTGGAGGAGTCCAACGCTGGCCGGGTCGCCGGGCTGACTCCGATCCGGGTGGGGCGGATGGCTGCGAACCCGTTCGCGTTCCTGCGCGGGGCGGCCGGGCTGATGGCGCACGACCTGTCCGGCGGCCCGGTCACCGGGGTCGGCGCGCAGATCTGCGGGGACGCGCACGCGGCGAACTTCGGGCTCTACGGGGACGTGCGCGGCCGTCTGGTCATCGACCTCAACGACTTCGACGAGACCGTCTTCGGCCCGTGGGAGTGGGACGTGAAGCGGCTGGCGACCTCGCTGGTGCTGGCCGGGCGGGTGGCCGGAGCCGACGAGGACACCTGCCGGGCGGCGGCGCGGGACACGGCGGGCGCCTACCGGCGGACCATGCGGCTGCTGGCGAAGCTGCCCGCCATGGACGCCTGGAACGCCATCGCGGACGAGGAGCTCGTCTCGCACGCCGACGCCCGGGATCTGCTGGGGACGCTGGAGCGGGTGTCGCAGAAGGCCCGCAACAACACCTCCGCCCGGTTCGCGGCGAAGTCGACCGCGGCCGCGGCGGACGGCAGCTGCCGCTTCGTGGACGCGCTGCCCGTGCTGCGCCGGGTCGGGGACGCGGAGGCGGCCGCGGTGGCGGCCTCGCTGGGCCCGTACCTGGAGACCCTGACGGGCGACCGGCTGCCGCTGCTGGCCCGGTACGCCATCCACGACGTGGCGTTCCGGGTCGTGGGCACCGGGAGCGTGGGTACGCGCTCGTACGTGGTGCTGCTCATGGACCACCGGGGCGAGCCGCTGGTGCTCCAGGTGAAGGAGGCGCGGCCCTCGGCCCTGCTGCCGTACCTGCCGGCCCTGGGCTTCCCCGCGCCCCCGCAGGAGCACGAGGGGCGCCGGGTGGTGGCCGGGCAGAAGCGGATGCAGGTGGTGTCGGACATCATGCTCGGCTGGACCACGGTGGAGGAGCGGCCCTTCCAGGTGCGGCAGTTCCGCAACCGCAAGGGCAGCGTGGACCCGACGGCGCTGACCGCGGAGGAGTTCGACGACTACGGGCGGATGACCGGGGCGCTGCTGGCGCGGGCGCACGCGCACAGCGTCGACCCCCGGCTGCTGGCCGGGTACTGCGGGAAGAACGAGGAGCTGGACGAGGCGGTGGCCGCCTTCGCGGTGGCCTACGCCGACCGGACCGAGGCGGACCACGCGGATTTGGTGGCGGCGGTACGGGCGGGACGGATCGCGGCGGAGACCGGGGTCTGACGGTCCGGGCCGGCGGGGCGGGCCGGCGGTCCGGGCCGGCGGGGTCGGTGCCGGGCCGGCGGGCGGGCTTCGGGGGCTGGGTCTTCGGGGGCGCGGCCGGCGGAGTCGGTGCCTCGCGCGGTGTGCCTCCTGCCGCGGGCGGTGTTTCACGTGAAACACCGCCCGGCCGGACGGGCCGTAGGCTGGCCGCGTGAGCGAGCAGACCGAACAGACCGAGCAGCCTGAGCAGCCCGTGCAGTCGGCCCCCGGCGGCCCCGGTGATTCCGGCGGCCCCGGTGACGCCGGCGGTTCCGGTGACTCCGGCGCGGAGCGTCCCGAGGCGCGGTTGGAGCGGGCCGTGCGCGCCGCCGAGCAGGCGCTGATCGAGTTCGAGATCGCGGTGGAGACCTTCCGCGTGGAGGTGGAGAACTTCTCCCGCCTGCACCACCAGAAGCTCGGGCCGATGTACTCGCGGCTCGACGAGCTGGACGCGCTCATCGCCGAGGCGAAGGCGGCCCGTAGCGGTGATCCCGACGACCTGCGGCGGGCCAAGGAGGCGCGCGCGCTGGTGATGCCGATGCCGGGCGTGGACGAGCTGTTCCACGACTGGATGGACTCCGACGGGATCTCCGACGACGCCGGCGCGATGCTCACCGACCGTCCGGTGCGGCCGCCGCAGCGGGTGCGCCCCTCGGAGGAGGTGCGCCGCCTGTATCGCGAGCTGGTCCGCCAGGCCCACCCGGACCTCGCCCAGGACGAGGCCGAGCGGGAGCGCCGGGACGCCTTCATCGCACGGGTGAACGCCGCGTACGGGCGGGGCGAGGAGCAGCAGCTGCGCGAGCTCGCCGAGGAGTGGGCGGCCGGTCCGGCGCCCGAGCAGGCGGTTCCGGGCGAGACCGAGGGGCTCTACGCCCGGCTGGAGTGGCTGTCGCGCCGCAAGGAGCTGCTGGCGCTGGTCGCCAAGGACCTGGAGGACAGTGCGATCGGGTCGATGCTCCGGATGGCGCCGGAGGACCCGGACCGGCTGCTGGAGGAGATCGCGGAGCAGCTGCTGGCGCGGGTGTCCGAGCGCGAGGCGGAACTGGCTGCCCTCGCCGCTCCCTGAGGGGTGCTGCGGCCCTCCCCCGCCCGCGGGGTACACGGCCCGGCCGCGGCAGGCCCTACGGGGTCCCGGCGGCAGCGGGCGCCAGCGGCGCGGTCCGATAGGTTGGACTCCCCATCTGCGATGAGAGAAGGCCACGCATGAACTTCGGACCGCTTCCCTCGGTGGACGCCGCCGCGGTGCCCTCCGAAGGCTTTGTCCTCGACGTCCGCGAGGACGACGAATGGGCGGCCGGCCACGTCGAGGGCGCGCTGCACATCCCGATGAGCGACTTCGTGAACCGCTTCGGCGAGCTCACGCAGGCCGCCCCGGACGGCGCCCGCGTGCACGTGATGTGCCGCGTGGGCGGGCGCTCCGCGCAGGTCACCCAGTACCTCGTCCGCCAGGGCATCGACGCCGTCAACATCGACGGCGGCATGCAGGCATGGGACGGGGCCGGGCGCCCGATGGTGACGGACAACGGGAACCCGCCCTTCGTGCTTTAGGACTCCGGGGCTCCAGGGCTCCAGGGCTCCGGCGCTCCAGGGCTTCGGGGCGGATCACGCGGCGCGGGCCGGGCGCCGGGCCGGACCCGGTGTCATGCGAGGGAGTGGGCGGCGAGCAGGTCGCCCAAGGCCTCCTCGTGCGCGGCGGCCGGGCCGAGCTGGAGCTCCAGCTGCTTGGCCCACGCGTGGTAGCGGTGCAGCGGGTAGTCGGTGTCGGCGCCGAACCCGCCGTGCAGGTGCTGTGCGGTCTGCACGACCCGGCGCACTCCCTCCGAGGCCCAGATCTTGGCGACCGCCACGTCACCGGAGCTCGGGAGCGGACCGCCGGCCCCGCCGGTCGCGGCGTCGAGGCGCCAGGCCGCCTGCCAGAGCGTGACCTCCATGGCGCGCAGGTCGATGTAGCGGTCGGCGGCCTGGACGGCGACGGCCTGGAAGGTGGCGACGGGGAAGCCGAACTGCTCGCGCTGGGCGGTGTACCGGCTGGTCATGGCGAGCACCCGCTCACCGAGGCCGAGCGCGAGGGCGCAGGTTCCGGTGGCGAGGAGCTGGCGGAGCCGTTCCCAGGCGCCGGGGGCTTCGATGAGGTGCGAGGCCGGCACCCGTACGCCGTCCAGGGTGAGTTCGGCGAGGCGCTCCCCGCTGGTGGAGGACTGCTCGGCCAGGGTCAGACCCTCGGTGACGCGGGGGACGAGCGCGAGGACGGCCTCTCCCCCTCCGGTGTGGGCCGGTACGGCGATCCAGTCGGCGCTCTGGGCCCAGGGGACGGCGGTCTGGACGCCCTCCAGGGTCCACCCGTCACCGTCACTGTCCCGGCGGGCGGTGACGGCGAGTTCGGCGGGGTCGTGGCCGGAGCGGCCGTGCGCGGCGGCGGTGAGGACGAGCGTTCCGTCCCCGGCGCCGGGCAGCAGCGCGGCGGTCAGCTCGGGCCCGCCGTGCGCCTGGACGGCCATGGCGGTGGCACAGTGCTCCAGCAGCGGTACGCGGGCCAGTACCCCGGCGGCCTCGCGGAGCACCAGGCACAGGGCGATGGCGTCGAGGCCGGCGCCGCCGTGTTCCTCGGCGAGGACCAGGCCGAGCAGGTCGGACGAGGCGAGCTTGGCCCACAGCGGCCGGTCGAAGTCCTGGGCGACGGCCCCGGGGGTGAGCGCGGGGCTCGGCACGCTGTCGGGCGCGACATCCGCGAACACGGCCTTCGCCGCCTCGACGGCGGCCTGTTGTTCCTCGGTGAAGGTGAAGTCCACTGCCTGTCCTCCCGCGCGCACCCGGTCCATCCTGTCCTGACGGTGCGTCAAGATAGAACAAGTTCTTGAAAATGCACAGCCTGGTGCCGGACCTGGGCGGAAGGGCGCGCGAGGACGGCCGGGACGGCGTTCGGTCGGCGGTCCGGGGCGGCGGTCCGGGTCAGCGGTCGAAGTCGATCTCCACTTCCTCCGTCACGGCGTGCGACTGGCAGGCCAGGACGAACCCGGCCTCCGTCTCCTCCTCTTCGAGGGCGAAGTTCCGCTCCATCCGCACCTCGCCCGTCACGAGGAAGGCCCGGCAGGTGCCGCACACACCGCCCTTGCAGGCGTACGGGGCGTCGGCGCGATTGCGCAGCACCGCGTCCAGCAGGGACTCCCCGTCGCGGACCGGCCAGGTGCCCGACCGGCCGTCGAGCCGTGCGGTGACGCGCCCGTGGGCGGGCGCGGCGGACGTGGCCGCACGGGTGGGTGCCGCCGTGTCCTCGACGTGGAAGATCTCCTCGTGGACCCGGTTCCGGGCGACGCCGAGGGCGCCGAGCGCCCGTTCGGCGCCCTGCACCAGGCCGTACGGCCCGCACAGGAACCAGCCCGTCACCTCGGCGACCGGCAGCAGGGCGGGCAGCAGCGCCGCCAGTCGCTCCTCGTCGAGGCGGCCGGAGGGCAGGCCGGCCTCCTGTTCCTCACGGGAGAGGATCGTCACCAGCTGGAAGCGGGCGGGGTAGCGGTCCTTGAGGTCGGCGACCTCGTCCAGGAACATCGTCGACGCGGCGCTGCGGTCGCTGCGCACGAGACAGAACCGGGCGTCGGGCCGGGCGGCCAGCAGGGTCGCGGCGATGGACAGCACGGGGGTGATCCCGCTGCCGCCGACGACGGCGGCGTAGTGCCCGCCGGCCGGTGCGGCGGCCGGGTCCAGGACGAACCGTCCGGCCGGGACCATCACGTCGAGCACGTCCCCGGCTGCGATCTCCTTGTGCGCGAACGTGGAGAACTCGCCGCCCTCCACCAGCCGCACCCCGACGCGGAGCAGCTCGGGGCCCGGGCCGTCCGGGGCCGGTGCGGCGGAGCAGATCGAGTACGTGCGGCGGACCTCCACCCCCTCGGGAGTGGTCCGGCGCAGGGTCAGGTGCTGGCCGGGGGCGTGCCGGTACTCGGCGCGCAGGTCGCCGGGGACCTGGAGGACCAGGGCCACCGCGTCCTCGGTGAGGCGCTCGACCGAGGCCACCGTGAGCGGGTGGAACGCGCCGTGCCG
This sequence comes from Streptomyces sp. NPDC058701, assembly GCF_042715295.1. Lineage (NCBI taxonomy): Bacteria > Bacillati > Actinomycetota > Actinomycetes > Kitasatosporales > Streptomycetaceae > Streptomyces > Streptomyces sp. NPDC058701. The sequence continues at coordinate 249,918 of NZ_JBHXSY010000006.1, forward strand.
GGTGGCCGGCCGGAGTGCCTCGGCCATCTACAGCTCCTTGAAGTGGTCGAACGGTTCGCGGCAGGCGACGCAGCGGCGCAGGGCCTTGCACGCGGTGGAGGAGAAACGGCTAAGCAGTTCGGTGTCGGTGGACCCGCAGTTCGGGCAGCGCACCGAGAGGGTCAGCGGGACGGGACCGCCGGCCGCATGCGGCCGGGGCGGGGCGATGCCGAACTCGGCCAGCTTGCGGCGTCCTTCGGCGGAGATGTCGTCGGTGGACCAGGCGGGGGCCAGGACGGTGGCCACCCGCACGTCGGGCATGCCGCGGTCGTTCAGGACCCGCTCGATGTCGGCGGACATCGCCTCGATGGCCGGGCAGCCGGTGTAGGTGGGGGTGAGGGTGACCTCGACGTGGCCGTCCTCGCACACCCGCACCCCGCGCATGACGCCGAGCTCGGAGAGCGTGAGGACGGGCAGCTCGGGGTCGGGCACGGAGCCCGCGAGCTCGGCCAGTTCGGCTTCGAGCCGGGTCGTCGCGGCCGTTCCCGCGCCGGTCACCACGACGCCCCCGGGTGGCTGCGGTGCAGGTGCTGCATCTCTGCGAGGAGCCTGCCGAACGGCTCGGTGTGCAGGCCCTGCCGGCCGGCTCCGGCCGCCCAGGCCCCGGTGCGCGGCCCTTCGGGCAGCGCCAGCCCGGCCCGCTCCAGCACGGCGGTGACGGCGGCGAGCCAGCGTGCCTCCAGGGCGGCCGGGTCCAGCCCGTCGAGACCCTCCACGGGCTGGAACATCTCACCCGTGTACCGCCACAGCGCGTCGAGGGCCGCCCGCATGCGGGCGCGGCTCTCCGGGGTTCCGTCACCGAGGCGCAGGGTCCACTGCTCGGCGTGGTCGCGGTGGTAGGCGGTCTCCTTCACGGCCTTGGCCGCGAGCGGGGCGAACGGGCCGTCGCCCCGGGCCAGTTCCCCGTAGAGCTCGTGCTGGTAGAGGGAGAAGAACAGCTGACGGGTGATGGTGTGGGCGAAGTCGCCGTTCGGCTGCTCGACCAGCTGGAGGTTGCGGAAGGACCGCTCCTCGCGCAGGAACGCGAGCTCGTCCTCGTCGCCGACCAGGGACAGCAGGACGCGGGCCTGGCCGAGGAGGTCGAGGGCGATGTTCGCGAGCGCGACCTCTTCCTCCAGGACGGGGGCGTGGCCCGCCCACTCGCCGAGGCGGTGGGAGAGGATCAGCGCGTCGTCCCCGAGGGCCAGGGCCGCCGCAGCGGAGCTGTCGCGGAGGGTGCCGGGTCCGGCCTCGCGGGCGGTTCCACGGGCGGTGTCGGTGCCGGTCACAGGTGGCTCAGCCCCTCCGGGACGTCGTAGAAGGTGGGGTGCCGGTAGGGCTTGTCGGCGGACGGGGCGAAGAACGGGTCCCGCTCGTCCGGCGACGAGGCGGTGATCTCGGTGGAGGGCACCACCCAGATCGAGATGCCCTCGCCGCGCCGGGTGTAGAGATCGCGGGCGTTGCGCAGGGCCATCTCCGCGTCGGGGGCGTGCAGGCTGCCCGCGTGCGTGTGCGACAGGCCGCGCCGCGAACGCACGAACACCTCCCACAAAGGCCAGTTCTGCGTCATACCCGTGCCTCCTCGGTCTGTCCGTCGTTCTTCGCGGCCTGCTTGTCCGCATAGGCCGCCGCCGCGTCGCGCACCCAGGCGCCTTCCTCGTGCGCCGCGCGCCGGCGGCCGATCCGCTCCGCGTTGCAGGGGCCGTTGCCCTTGAGCACGTCCCAGAACTCGGTCCAGTCGATCGCGCCGAAGTCGTGGTGCCCCCGCTCCTCGTTCCACTTGAGGTCCGGGTCGGGCAGGGTCAGGCCCAGCGACTCGGCCTGCGGGACGGCGATGTCCACGAAGCGCTGGCGCAGCTCGTCGTTGGAGTGGCGCTTGATGCGCCAGGCCATCGACTGCGCCGAGTGCGACGAGGCGTCGTCGGGCGGGCCGAACATCATCAGGGACGGCCACCACCACCGGTCGACCGCGTCCTGCGCCATCGCGTGCTGTGCCTCGGTGCCCCGCGAGAGGGCCATGAGCAGCTCGAACCCCTGGCGCTGGTGGAAGGACTCCTCCTTGCAGATCCGGACCATGGCGCGGGCGTAGGGCCCGTAGGAGCAGCGGCAGATCGGCACCTGGTTGGTGATGGCGGCACCGTCGACGAGCCAGCCGATCGCACCGACGTCCGCCCAGGTCAGGGTGGGGTAGTTGAAGATCGAGGAGTACTTCTGCTTGCCCGCGTGGAGCTTGTCGAGCAGCTCGTCGCGGCTGGTGCCCAGCGTCTCGGCGGCGCTGTACAGGTACAGCCCGTGGCCGGCCTCGTCCTGGACCTTGGCCATCAGGATCGCCTTGCGGCGCAGCGAGGGCGCGCGGGTGATCCAGTTCGCCTCGGGCTGCATCCCGATGATCTCGGAGTGGGCGTGCTGGGCCATCTGGCGGACCAGGGTCGCGCGGTACTCCTCGGGCATCCAGTCGCGCGGCTCTATGCGATCGTCCGCCGCCACGGCGGCGTCGAAGGCGGCTGCGAGCCGCACGAGGTCCGTGTCGTGCGTGCCGTGTCCCGTGTCCGGGGTCACTGCCGTCATCCCGGCTCCCTGTCTGAGTCTGCCGTCCGCCCGACCGACCGATCGTTCGGTTCATCCTCTTCAATGGTGAGACGGCGGCCCGTAGGGTGTCAACCTCTGTGGTGAACCTGTGGACGGCCGATGATCGGGGCGGGATGGATTCGAACGAGCGAAAGCCCGCCGAGGGCACTGCTCAGCCCCCGCCTCCACCCCCGGTGCAGCCTCCGCCGAGGCCGCCCGGAATCGCCGGTCTGAGCACTCCGTACCGCGTCGTCGCGGCCCTCGCCCTCGGGGCGGTCGCCGTGGCGGCCTGCTCCCACCTGGCACTCGTCTTCCTGCACGTGGCGCCCGCGAACACGGTCAGCCGGGAGCACGCGCGGACGATCGACGGCTGGATCTATCCCGAGTTCGAGCAGAACTGGAAGCTCTTCGCGCCCAACCCGCTCCAGCAGAACATCGCGGTCGAGGTCCGGGCACAGGTGCGGACCGGCGGCGGCGACCTGATCACCACCGGCTGGCGCGACCTGTCCGCCGAGGACGGCGCGGAGATCCGCCACAGCCTGCTGCCGAGCCACACCGAGCAGAACGAGCTGCGGCGGGCCTGGGACTTCTTCACTGGCTCCCACGACGCGGACAACAAGCCGAGCGGCGAGCGCGGCGAGCTGTCCGAGGAGTACCTGCGGCGGATCGCGATGGACCGGATCGGGCCGGACCACCGGGACGGGCACGTGCTGCGGATCCAGCTGCGCTCGGTGACGAGGGCGGTGCCCGCGCCCGAGTGGAGCACCGAGACGACCGACACCCAGACGTACTACCGGGAGCTGCCGTGGTGGACGGTGTGAGGCCAGGGGGCCCGGGGGGCCCGGGGGGCCCGGGGGGCCCGGCGGGTCCGGCAGGTCCGGGTCCCGGGGAGGGTTCGGTGCCGGGGCCGAGGGCGGTGGCCGGGAGGCTCCGGGCTTCGGCCGGGCGGGGGCTGGCGAAGGTCTCCGGGCAGGCCCTGGGCCCGTACCAGAGCGCCGTCATCCGCATCGGCTTCAGCGGGACCTGGCTCTTCTTCCTGCTCCGGGAGATCCCGAACCGCGCCGAACTGTACGGGCCGGACGGCCCGTGGAGCTTCGGGCTGGCGGAGCGGCTGATCGCCTCGAACCGGGCCTTCACCGTGCTGATGTGGTCCGACTCCACCCTGTGGTTCGAGATCGTCTACGCGGTGTCCGTGCTGGCGAGCGCGGCGCTGATGCTGGGCTGGCGGACCCGCGGCACGTCCGTGGTGTTCATGGTCGGGGTGCTGTCGCTGCAGAACCGCAGCGTCTTCATGGGGGACGGCGGGGACAACGTCATCCACCTGATGGCGATCTACCTGGTGCTGACGCGGTGCGCGCAGGTGTGGTCGCTGGACGCCCGCAGGGCCCGTCGGCGCGGTTCGGCGACGGCCGGCGCCGGTGGGCCGGTGCTGTGGGGGGTCCTGGGCGCGGCGTTCGCGTACGGGGCGGCGACCGGGCGGTTCGGTTACGGCTGGCTGGCCGCCTTCGCGACGCTGTGGGTCGCCACCGCGCTGTGGTGGATGGTCGACCGGTACGAGGCGGAGGGGGAGGGGCGGGCGACGCTGGACGTCCTGGCGAACCTGCTGCACAACGCGGGCATGCTGGTGATCATGGCGGAGGTCTGCCTGATCTACGCGACCGCGGGGTGGTACAAGATCCAGGGCTCGCGGTGGCAGGACGGAACCGCGCTGTACTACCCGCTGGGGCTGGACTACTTCACCCCGTGGCCGGGGCTGTCGGCGCTGGTGGCGGGCAGCGGGACGCTGGTGATGCTGCTGTCGTACGGGACGGTGGCGGTACAGGTGGCGTTCCCGTTCACGCTGTTCAACCGGCGGATCAAGAACGTGCTGCTGGCGGTGATGATGCTGGAGCACGCCGGGATCGCGGTGCTGCTGGGCCTGCCGTTCTTCTCGCTGGCGATGATCGCCGCTGACGCGGTGTTCCTGCCGACGGGGTTCCTGGTGTGGTTCGGGGCCCGGGTCGGGGGTCTCCGGCCGGGGGGCGGGGTGTCTTCGCCCGTGCCGACCGCGGGCTCGGCCTCGGTGCCGGTGGGTGGGGCCGGTTTGCTTCCGGCGCCTGCCGAGGGGGAGTCCGCGGCCGTCCCGACGCCGGATCCGGAGCCGAGCCCGAGCGGGCGCTGACCCCGACCTGCGGCGCCGTTCCCGGGGGCTCCGCCCCCCGTCCCCCGCGCCTCAAACGCCGGCAGGGCTGGATGAGGGCCTCAAGCGGGCGCGGGGCGGGGGAACTCAGGGGGGCCACGGCTGAGGGCGGCTCCGGGCGTCGGCGGACGTGCCGGGGCGCCGTGAGCGGGCGCGGCGTGGGGCGTGGGCCTGCAGCGTTCGCGCGGCTGTGTGGGGTGTGCCTGGGGCGTTCGCGGGGCTGTGGGGGCGCCTGGGGCGTTGGCGGGTTTGTGTGGGGTGGGCCTGCAGCGTTCGCGCGGTTGTGCGGGGTGTGCCTGGGGCGTTCGCGGGGCGCCAGCAGAGTTGGCGGGGCTGTGGGGGGCGCCTGGGGCGTCGCCGGGGTTGTGCGGTGGGCCTGCAGCGTTGGCGGGGGCCTTCGGTCCGCTCGGAGTTGGGTGGGGCTCGAACGGGCGGGGTGGGTCGTAGGGTCGGGGGATGAGTGAGGATGCGGGAGTCGGGGACAGCGCGCGGGTGTGGCGGGAGGGCGCCGGGCGGGGGGACCTCGTGCTGCTGGACGGGTTCCACGCGCTGAAGCACGCCCTGCGCTTCGGGGCGCGGGTCGAGGTGGTCGTCGCCGACGATCCCGCCGCCGTACGGGCCCTCGCGGCCGAGCTCGCCCCGGACGTCGGGCCCGAAGTGGACCGGCTCGTGCGCCGGGCGGAGCTGAAGGACCTGTTGGCCCGCGTGCACCCCACCGGGGTGGCCGCACTGGCCGTACGGCCCGACCGGGAGGCCGGCCGCGCCGCGCTCGGGCGGCTGCCGCGGCCCGCGCCGGTGGTGGTGCTCGACAACCCCCGCAACCTCGGCAACGTCGGGGCCGTCGTCCGCCTGGCCGCCGGCTTCGGCGCGACCGGCGTGGTCACCCGCGGCGACCTCGACCCCTGGCACCCGAACGTGGTCCGGGCCGGGGCCGGGCTGCACTACGCCACCACCGTGGACCGGGTCGAGCTGGAGGAACTGCCCCCGGGGCCGCTGTACGCGCTCGACCCGGAGGGCGAGGACATCCGCTCCCTCACCCTCCCGGACGACGCCCTGCTCGCCTTCGGCTCCGAGCGCCACGGCATTTCGCCCGAGCTGCGCGCCCGGGCCGACCACCTGGTCTCCCTGCCGATGCGGCCGCAGGTCTCCAGCTACAACCTGGCGACCAGCGTGGCCATGACCCTCTTCCACTGGGGCGGCCCGAAGGACTGACCGGCCGCCCCCGGGAGCCCTACGCCTGGCGGCGGACCTCCACCACGCGGAACCGGTTCGCGACGAAGGCACCGTCGCACAGGGCCGCGTTGGCCGCCGGGTTGCCGCCGGAGCCGTGGAAGTCGGAGAACGCGGCGGTCTGGTTGACGTACACCCCGCCGGTCAGGTTCAGCGAGAGCTGCGCCGACTCCTCCAGGCAGACCTCCTCGATGGCCCGCTCGGTGTCCGCCGACGTCGTGTACGCGCCGACCGTCATGGCGCCCTTCTCGCGCACCGTGCGGCGCAGCAGGTCCAGCGCGTCCGCCGTGGAGTCGACCGCCACCGCGAAGGAGACCGGGCCGAAGCACTCGGAGAGGTAGGCCGCGTCCGGGTCCGGCTTGCCGGCGTCGAGCTTGACCACGACCGGGGTGCGGACGACCGCGTCGGGGAAGTCGGGGTTCACCACCTCGCGGGAGGCCAGCGCGACCTCACCGAGGGAGGCGGCCGCCTCCAGCCGGGCCTTGACGTCCGGGTTGACCAGGGCGCCCAGCAGCGCGTTGGCCCGGGCGTCGTCGCCCAGCAGGCCGCCGACCGAGGCCGCGAGGTCGGTGACGACCTCGTCGTACGTCTTGTGGCCGGCGTCCGTGGCGATGCCCTCGCGGGGGATCAGCAGGTTCTGCGGGGTGGTGCACATCTGGCCGCTGTACAGGGACAGCGAGAAGGCCAGGTTGGAGAGCATGCCCTTGTAGTCGTCGGTGGAGTCCAGGACGACGGTGTTGACGCCGGCCTTCTCCGTGTACACCTGCGCCTGGCGGGCGTTGGCCTCCAGCCAGTCACCGAACTCCGTGGAGCCCGTGTAGTCGATCAGCTTGATCTCGGGGCGCACCGCCAGGGTCTTCGCGATGCCCTCACCGGGCCGCTCCACGGCCAGCGCGACCAGGTTCCGGTCGAAGCCGGCCTCGGCGAGCACCTCGCGGGCGACCCGGACGGTCAGAGCCAGCGGGAGGACGGCGCGCGGGTGCGGCTTGACCAGCACGGCGTTGCCCGTGGCCAGGGAGGCGAACAGGCCCGGGTAGCCGTTCCAGGTCGGGAAGGTGTTGCAGCCGATCATCAGGGCGATGCCGCGCGGGACCGCCGTGAAGCTCTTGCCGATCTCCAGCGGGTCGCGCTTGCCCTGCGGCTTGGACCAGTCGGCGCTGCCGGGGACGCGGGTCTGCTCCTCGTACGCGTAGGCCACGGCCTCCAGGCCGCGGTCCTGGGCGTGGGGCCCGCCCGCCTGGAACGCCATCATGAAGGCCTGGCCGCTGGTGTGCATCACCGCGTGCGCGAACTCGTGGGTGCGGGCGGAGATGCGGGACAGGATCTCGATGCAGACCAGCGCGCGGGTCTCGGGGCCAGCGTCGCGCCAGGCGCCCATGCCGGCGCGCATGGCGGGCAGCAGGACCTCCGGGTCGGCGTGCGGGTACTCGACGCCCAGCTCCGGGCCGTATGGCGACACCTCGCCGCCGACCCAGCCGTCCGTACCGGGCTGGTCCAGGTCCAGCCGGGTGCCGCGCAGGGCCTCGAAGGCGGCGAGCCCGTCGGCCGGGGCGGTCTCCCCGTACGCCTTGGGGTGTTCGGGGTGCGGGGACCAGTAGGCACGGCTGCGGATCGCCGACAGGGCCTGGTCCAGGGTGGGCCGGTGCTGGGCGGACAGCTGGGGGACGGTGAGCTCGGCGGCCATCAGGGACCAACTCCTCATTGAGCCGGGCGAAGGAGAGCAGACTGGAGTTAGAGTAACCGAACGATCGGTCGGGACAAGAGGGCCCGGCGGACCTGTGGATAAGTCGGTGCGGGAGGATCGGGTCATGACAGCAATCGAGCGGTCCCGGACTGTGGCGGTCGTCGGCGCGGGCACCATGGGCCAGGGCATCGCCCAGGTCGCCCTCCTCGCAGGTCACCGCGTGCTGATCTACGACATCAACGCCGCGCTCGCCTCGGACGGCGCCGGCATCGTGCAGGACCGCGTCGAGCGCATGGCGGCCAAGGGCCGCATCGACCGGACCGAGGCCGAGGACGCGATCTCCCGGATCGCGCCGGCCGCCGGTCTCGCGGACCTCGCCGCGGCCGCCCTCGTCGTCGAGGCGGTCGTCGAGGACGCCGGGGTCAAGCGCGCGCTCTTCCGGGCCCTCGAAGAGGTCGTCGCGCCGGACGCGCTGCTGGCCACGAACACCTCCTCCCTCTCCGTCACCGAGCTCGCCGCCGGCCTCGCGCACCCCGGCCGCTTCCTCGGCCTGCACTTCTTCAACCCGGCCCCGCTGCTCCCGCTGGTCGAGGTGGTCAGCGGCTTCGCGACCGACCCGGCCGCCGCCGAGAGCGCGTACGCCACCGTCCTCGGCTGGGGCAAGACGCCGGTCCGCTGCGCCGACACCCCCGGCTTCATCGTGAACCGGATCGCCCGCCCCTTCTACGCCGAGGCCTTCGCGGTGTACGAGGAGCAGGGTGCCGACCCGGCCACGATCGACGCCGTGCTCCGCGAGAGCGGCGGCTTCAAGATGGGCCCGTTCGCGCTGACCGACCTGATCGGCCAGGACGTCAACGAGGCCGTGACCCGCTCGGTGTGGGAGTCCTTCTTCCGCAGCCCCAAGTTCACCCCCTCCCTCGCGCAGTGCCGCCTGGTCCAGTCGGGCCGCCTCGGCCGCAAGTCGGGGCACGGCTGGTTCCCGTACGGTCCGGACGCCGTCCTGCCGCAGCCGCACACGGCCGGGCCCGAGGAGGCGCCCGCCGAGGTCACCGTCGTCGGCGACCTGGGTCCGGCGTCCGAGCTGGCCGCCCTGCTGGAGGAGGCCGGGATCGCCGTCACGGCCACCGAGCACGGCGGCCCGTACATCCAGCTGCCCGGCGAGGGCCAGCTGGTCCTCGCGGACGGCAAGACCTCCGTCGAGTTCGCCGACGTCGTCTACTTCGACCTCGCGCTCGACTACCGCGGCTGCACCCGCGTCGCGCTCTCCGCGAGCGCGGACACCAGCGAGCGGACCCTGGCGGAGGCGGTCGGCCTCTTTCAGAAGCTCGGCAAGAAGGTCTCCGTCATCGGGGACGTCCCCGGCATGATCGTCGCGCGGACGGTGGCGATGCTGATCGATCTCACCGCTGACGCCGTCGCCCGCGGGGCGGCCAGTGCCGAGGACGTGGACACCGCGATGCGGCTCGGCGTCAACTACCCGCTCGGCCCCGCCGAATGGCACGACCGGCTCGGCCGGGACTGGGCGTACGACCTCCTCCACCACCTCGACGAACGGTGTCCCGGCGGTCGGTACGCGCCCTCGCTGGCGCTGTTCAAGCTGGGCTACGCGGCGGGCGACGAGGACGAGTCGGGGGACACGGAGTGACGACGGCCAAACGGGACACCTACACCCCCGAGACGCTCCTGTCCGTGGCCGTGCAGGTCTTCAACGAGCGCGGCTACGACGGCACGTCGATGGAGCACCTGTCCAAGGCCGCCGGCATCTCCAAGTCCTCGATCTACCACCACGTCGCGGGCAAGGAGGAACTGCTGCGCCGGGCCGTCAGCCGCGCCCTCGACGGGCTGTTCGCCGTCCTGGAGGAGCCGGCCGCGGTGCGCGGGCGCGCCGTCGAGCGCGTCGAGTACGTCACCCGCCGCACGGTGGAGGTCCTGGTCTCCGAGCTGCCGTACGTGACGCTGCTGCTGCGCGTACGGGGCAACACCCGGACCGAGCGGTGGGCCCTGGAACGGCGCCGCGAGTTCGACCACCAGGTCGCGGAACTCCTCAAGGACGCCGTGGCCGAGGGCGACCTGCGCGCGGACGTGGACATCCGCCTCGCGACCCGTCTGCTCTTCGGCATGGTGAACTCGCTGGTCGAGTGGTACCGGCCGCATCCGGGCACGAGCCAGGACCAGCTCGCGGACGCGGTGGTCAGCATGGCCCTGGACGGCCTGCGGACCGTCCGGGACTGACCTCGGGCGCCCGGCCGGCTCGGGGCACGGTTCGCCCCCGGACCGCCCCCGGACCGCCCCGGGAGGGGTCCGCGCCGTACGCACCGCGCCGTACGCACCGCCCCGTACGGCCTAGTCCTCCGTGATCGTCGGTCCGGTGGGCTGGCCCGGTCCCGGGGCCAGCAGGTCCGTCTCCTCGAACACCAGCAGGGTGCGGGTGGAGAGCACCTCCGGAATGGACTGGAGGCGGGTCAGCACCAGCTCGCGCAGCGTGCGGTTGTCCGGGGTGTGCACCAGGAGCAGCACGTCGAAGTCCCCGCTGACCAGTGCGATGTGCGCGGCGCCCGGGAGCTCGCGGAGCTGTTCGCGGACCGTGCGCCAGGAGTTCTGGACGATCTTCAAGGTGATGTAGGCGGAGGCGCCCTGACCTGCCCGCTCGTGGTTCACGCGGGCGGTGAACCCGCGGATCACCCCGTCGTCGATGAGCCGGTTGATGCGGGCGTACGCGTTCGCCCGCGAGACGTGCACCTGCTCCGCCACCGACCGTATCGACGCGCGGCCGTCCGCCTGCAGCAGCCGCATGATCGACCGGTCGATCGGGTCGAGGGGGCGGGGCGGCACCGGAGGGACCCCGGAGGGGCCCCCCGGCGGGACCGGCGCGGAACCCGCGCCGGCCATTTGTTCATCCGGCATTGCCCGATGCCTCCCTCTCCTGGACGTCCTGCACCCATCCCAGGGCCCCGGCGCCAGTTTGTCCACAGCCTGGAGCCGCCTGTAGCCAAATTGCGCGGACAACCGAACAATCGGTAGGTGAGGCGCCTCACACCCGAGGCGTCCCTGCCCGCTTCCCACGAGGAGGTGTACGCCGCCATGACGGTCCAAGAGCTGCCCGGTGCCGGTGCGTCCCACCGGTCCACCCCGCCGCCCGCCTGGAGGCCCCGCACGGACGCCGCTCCGCTGCTCCCGGACCCCGAGCCCTATCGGGTGCTGGGCACCGAGGCGGCGGACCGGCTCGACCCCGTGCTGATGCGGCGCTGCTACGCCGAGCTGGTGCGCGGCCGCCGCTACAACGCGCAGGCCACCGCGCTCACCCGGCAGGGCCGCCTCGCCGTGTACCCCTCCACCGTCGGCCAGGAGGCCTGCGAGATCGCGGCCGCCCTGGTCCTGGAGGAGCAGGACTGGCTCTTCCCGAGCTACCGGGACACCCTGGCGGCCGTCGCCCGCGGACTGGACCCCGTCCAGGCGCTCACGCTGCTGCGCGGCGACTGGCACACCGGCTACGACCCGCGCGAGCTGCGGATCGCCCCGCTGAGCACCCCTCTCGCCACCCAGCTGCCGCACGCCGTCGGACTGGCGCACGCGGCCCGGCTGCGCGGGGACGACGTGGTGGCCCTCGCCATGGTCGGAGACGGCGGCACCAGCGAGGGCGACTTCCACGAGGCGATGAACTTCGCGGCGGTCTGGCAGGCACCGGTGGTCTTCCTGGTGCAGAACAACGGCTTCGCGATATCCGTCCCGCTCGCCAAGCAGAGCGCCGCCCCGACCCTGGCCCACAAGGCCGTGGGGTACGGGATGCCCGGCCGGCTGGTCGACGGCAACGACGTCGCCGCCATGCACGAGGTGCTCTCCGAGGCCGTCCGGCGCGCCCGGGCCGGTGGCGGACCGACCATGATCGAGGCGGTCACGTACCGCATCGAGGCCCACACCAACGCCGACGACGCGACCCGCTACCGCGGGGACGCCGAGGTCGAGGCGTGGAAGGCGCACGATCCGGTCCTGCTGCTGGAGCGCGAGCTGACCGCCCGCGGCATCCTCGACGAGGAGGGCATCCGGGTGGAGCGCGAGGCGGCCGAGGAGATGGCGGCGGCGCTGCGCGAGGGGATGAACGCCGATCCCGTGCTGGACCCGATGGACCTCTTCGCGCACGTCTACGCGGAGCAGACCGGCCGGCTGCGCGAGCAGGCGGCCACGCTCCGTGCGGAGCTGGAAGCGGAGGACGAGTGATGACGACGGCCACGGCGAAGGCCAAGGCACCGGCCAAGCCGGCCACGATGGCGCAGGCCCTCACCCGGGCGATGCGCGACGCGATGGCGGAGGACCCGACCGTCCACGTCATGGGCGAGGACGTCGGCACGCTCGGCGGGGTCTTCCGGATCACGGACGGGCTGGCGAAGGAGTTCGGCGAGGAACGCTGCACGGACACCCCGCTCGCGGAGGCCGGCATCCTCGGCGCCGCGGTGGGCATGGCGATGTACGGGCTGCGGCCCGTCGTCGAGATGCAGTTCGACGCGTTCGCGTACCCGGCCTTCGAACAGCTGATCTCGCACGTGGCGAAGATGCGCAACCGCACCCGGGGCGCGATGCCGCTGCCGATCACCATCCGCGTGCCGTACGGCGGCGGGATCGGCGGGGTGGAGCACCACAGCGACTCCTCCGAGGCGTACTACGTGGCGACGCCCGGCCTGACCGTGGTGACCCCGGCGACGGTCGAGGACGCGTACGGGCTGCTGCGCGCGTCGATCGCGAGCGACGACCCGGTGATCTTCCTGGAGCCGAAGCGGCTGTACTGGTCGAAGGCCGACTGGTCGCCGCAGGCACCGGCGCAGGTCCCGGGCATCGGGAAAGCGCTCGTGCGGCGCAGCGGCACGAGCGCGACCCTGATCACCTACGGGCCGTCGCTGCCGGTGTGCCTGGAGGCGGCCGAGGCGGCCCGCGAGGAGGGCTGGGACCTGGAGGTCGTGGACCTGCGCTCGCTGGTCCCCTTCGACGAGGACACCGTCGTGGAGTCCGTACGCCGGACCGGGCGCGCGGTGGTCGTGCACGAGGCGGGCGGATTCGGCGGACCCGGCGCGGAGATCGCGGCCCGGGTCACCGAGCGGTGCTTCCACCATCTGGAGGCACCGGTGCTGCGGGTGACGGGCTTCGACATCCCGTACCCGCCGCCGATGCTGGAGAAGTACCACCTGCCCGGTGTGGACCGGATCCTGGACACCGTGGCCCGCCTGCAGTGGGAGAACTGATGCCGCAGGTGATGGAGTTCAAGCTGCCGGATCTCGGCGAGGGCCTGACGGAGGCCGAGATCGTGCGCTGGCTGGTGGCGGTCGGCGATGTCGTCGCCATCGACCAGCCGGTCGTCGAGGTCGAGACGGCCAAGGCGATGGTGGAGGTGCCGTGCCCCTACGGGGGCGTGGTCACCGCCCGTTTCGGTGAGGAGGGGCAGGAGCTTCCGGTGGGGGCTCCGCTGATCACCGTGGCGGTGGGCGCGGCCGCGGGGACGGAGCCGGAGCCGGAGGACTCCGGTTCGGAGTCCGGCGCACCGGAGTCCTCCGGATCGGGGAACGTGCTGGTGGGCTACGGCACGGACCACTCCCGCCCGGCGCGTCGGCGGCGGGTGCGACCCGCCACCGCCGAGGCCGCGGCTCCCGCTCCGGCCCGTGCCCCCGCCGCGGTCCGTGCGCCCGCTCCTGCGGCCGCGGCGCCGGTCTCCGCCCCGGCGGCCGTCTCCGCCGGGCCGGTGGCCGTCATCTCGCCGATCGTGCGCAAGCTGGCCCGGGACCACGGGGTCGACCTGCGGGCGCTGCGCGGGTCGGGCCGCGAGGGCCTGATCCTGCGCGCGGACGTCGAGGCGGCGCTCTCGGCCGCGCCGGCCGCCGCCGAGGCCGCCCCCGTGGAGGCGGCCGGGGTGCGGGGCGAGCGGGTTCCGCTGAAGGGCCTGCGCGGGGTCGTCGCGGAAAAGCTTTCGCGCAGCCGCCGGGAGATCCCGGACGCCACCTGCTGGGTGGACGCCGACGCCACCGAGCTGATGGCCGCCCGTACCGCGATGAACGCCGCGGGCGGGCCGAAGATCTCGGTGCTGGCCCTGCTGGCGCGGATCTGCACGGCCGCCCTCGCCCGGTACCCGGAGCTCAACTCCACGGTGGACCTGGCGGCGGGCGAGATCGTCCTGCTCCCGGCGGTGAACCTGGGCTTCGCCGCGCAGACCGAGCGGGGCCTGATGGTCCCGGTGGTCCGCGACGCGCAGGGCCGCAGCGCGGAGGCCCTGTCGGCGGAGTTCGCCCGCCTGACGGAGCTCGCGCGGGCGGGGAAGCTGGCACCGTCCGACCTGACGGGCGGCACCTTCACCCTGAACAACTACGGGGTGTTCGGGGTCGACGGCTCCACGCCGATCATCAACCATCCGGAGGCGGCCATGCTCGGCGTCGGCCGGATCATCCCCAAGCCGTGGGTGCACGGCGGGGAGCTGGCGGTGCGGCAGGTCGTCCAGCTGTCGCTGACGTTCGACCACCGGGTGTGTGACGGGGGAACGGCGGGGGGTTTCCTCCGCTACGTCGCGGACTGTGTCGAGTCGCCGGCGGTGCTGTTGCGCGGCCTGTAGCTCGGGCGCGGGCCCGGCGGGGTGGTGGTCCGGCTCCGCCGGGACGGGCTGCTGTCGTTCCCCGTCCTGCCGTGCCGTGCGGTGGCGCTTTCGCGCCGTGGTGGCTTCCGCCGGGCCGGTGCCGGTGCGGTGGTCGGTGGGGTGCCGGTGCCGGTGCCGCTGCCGCTGCGCGGGGCTGGTCCCCGACCCGCCCTTCCACCGTTCCCCGGGCGCTGCCCGGACCCGCCGGGGCTCCGCCCCGGACCCCGCGCCTCAAACGCCGGCGGGGCTGAGGATTGGCCCCCGGCGGGGTCGGTGGGTCAGGGGGGGCGCGGGGTTGGGGGGTTACCGGGTCACCGGGCCCTCGGCAGGGACGGTGGGTCGGTGGGTCACCGGGCCCTCGGCAGGGACGGTGGGGCGGTGGGTCACCGGGCCCTCGGCGGGGGCGGTGGGTCAGGTTGTCAGCAGCAGTTTGCCCACGTGGCCGCTGGACTCCAGGACCCGGTGCGCGTCCGCGGCCCGGGCCATCGGAAACGTCTCGTGCACCACCGGCCGCACCCGCCCCGCCGCGATCAGGGGCCATACGTGCTCGCGTACGGCCGCGATGATGGCGGCCTTCTCCTCCAGCGGCCGCGCCCGCAGCGAGGTGGCGGTGATCGCCGCCCGCTTGGCCAGCAGCGCGCCCAGGTTCAGTTCGGCCTTGACCCCGCCCTGGAGGCCGATCACCGCCAGCCGGCCGTTGACGGCCAGGGCGTCCAGGTTCCGCGCGAGGTACTTCGCCCCCATGATGTCGAGGATCACGTCCGCCCCGGCACCGCCGGTCGCGGTCCGCAGTTCCGCCACGAAGTCCTGCTCGCGGTAGTCGATCAGGACGTCCGCGCCCAGTTCCGCGCAGCGCGCCAGCTTCTCGGGGCCGCCCGCCGTCACCGCGACCGTGGCACCCACCGCCTTCGCCAGCTGGATCGCCATCGTCCCGATGCCGCTGGATCCCCCGTGCACGAGCAGGGTCTCACCGGGGCGCAGCCCGGCCACCATGAAGACGTTGGACCACACCGTGGCGACGACCTCGGGCAGCGCGGCGGCCGTCACCAGGTCCACGCCCGCCGGGACGGGCAGGAGCTGCCCGGCCGGAACGGCCACCTGCTGCGCGTACCCGCCGCCGGACAGCAGCGCGCAGACCTCGTCTCCCACCGACCAGCCGGACACGCCGGGCCCGATCGACGCGATCCGGCCGGAGCACTCCAGGCCGGGAAAGCGGGAGCTGCCGGGCGGAGGGTCGTAGAAGCCCTGGCGCTGGAGGACGTCGGCGCGGTTCACGGCGCTCGCCGCGACCTCGACGAGGACCTCGCCCTCGCCCGCCACCGGATCGGGTACGTCGGTCCAGACGAGGGCCTCGGGGCCGCCGGGCTGCTCGATGGTGATCGCATGCATGGCCCGGAGGCTACGCGAACGAGCCCCCGCGGCGCAGCATCCGCCGGGGCGGCGCCGGTGCTCCTACTCGGCGGGTCCCAGTATCACCGGCGGTGAACTCGGCGGCGCCGCCCGCACGATGGTGATGAGGCGGTCCGTCAGCTGCAGCGGGCTGGCGTGCGAGTCGTCGTACGCCAGCAGCCGGTGCCCGCGCAGCACGCTGACCACGAGGTCGTTCGTCTCCCGCACCGACTTGCCGACCTCGGCCTTGGTGACCGGCCGTTCGATCAGGTCGAGGCCGCTGCCCTGCTGGATCAGGTCCTCCATCACCGTGCCCGCGCTGGGGCTGAGGACCGACAGACCCAGCAGCCGGCCGGCCGCGCTCGCGCTGGTGATGACCGCGTCCGCGCCGGACTGGCGCAGCAGCGGAGCGTTCTCCTCCTCGCGCACGGCGGCGACGATCTTCGCGCCGCGGTTGAGCTGGCGGGCGGTCAGCGTCACCAGGACCGCCGTGTCGTCCCGCTGGGTGGCGATGACGACCTGACGGGCCTTCTGGAGCTCGGCCCGCAGCAGGACTTCGGAGCGGGTGGCGTCGCCGACGACCCCGGTGAAGCCCTCCGCGTTCGCCATGTCGATCACCTTGGCGCTCGGGTCGACGATGACGACCTGCTCCTTGGAGAGGCCGGTGGCCAGCAGCGTCTGCAGGGCGGAGCGGCCCTTGGTGCCGAAGCCGACGACGACCGTGTGCTCACGCAAGTTCTTCCTCCAGCGGTTCAGCCGCCACTCTTCTCGGGTCCGCTCGGTCAGCACTTCCAGGGTCGTGCCGACCAGGATGATCAGGAACAACACCCGCAGCGGGGTGATGAACAGGACGTTCACCAGCCGCGCGCTGGCGCTGTACGGGACGATGTCGCCGTACCCGGTCGTCGAGAGGGTGACGGTGGCGTAGTAGAGGCAGTCGAGGAGGTCGACCTCCTCGTTGGCGTTGTCGTGGTAGCCGGCGCGGTCGAGCCAGACGATGAGGACCGTCAGGAACAGTACGAACAAGGCCATCACCAGGCGCTTGGTGACCTGGGCGAGCGGCCTTTCGACGATGCGTTTGGGCAGCTTGATGCGCCGGGAGACGAGCTTCTCGTCCGCCCCCCGGGCCATGGCGTCCTGGCCGTGGAGTTTCACGTGAAACATCCTCCCGAAGCCCAGGGCAGATCGAGAATCTCCAGCTCCTGTCCCGACCGTGCTCCGTGCGCCGGTACGACGGCCAGCGCGTCGGCGGCCGCCACCCCGCGCAGCATCGCCGGTCCGTTGTAGCGAAGCGGTACGGCGTGTTCGCCGTTCAGCAGAACCGGCACCAGCCGGGTGTCGTGCGGGTGCCCCGGGACGTCGCCCTGAACCGCCGCCGCGTAGCGCGGGCGCCGACGGCGGCCCGCGAGGGCGCGCAGCAACGGTTCGGCGAGGGTGAGCAGCCCGGAGACGGCGGCGAGCGGGTTCCCGGGCAGGCCGACCACGTACCGCGCGTCCGACGGGTCGCCGACGCGGGCCAGCAGCATCGGGTGTCCGGGCCGTACGGCGACCCCGTCGACGAGCAGTTCGGCGCCGGCCCGGCGCAGGACCGGGTGGACGTGGTCGACGGGCCCGGATGCGGTGCCGCCGGTGGTGACGATCACGTCGGCGGTGGAGGTGGTGACGGCCTTCAGCAGGGCCTCGGCCCCGGCGGGGTCGTCGCCGAGCCGACGGGTTCCGGTGACCTCGGCGCCGAGGCGGGTGAGCCAGGGGGCGAGCAGGGGGCCGAGGGCGTCGCGGATCAGGCCGTCGTGCGGGAGGCCGGAGGTGAGCAGCTCGTCGCCGAGCACCAGGATCTCCACGCGGGGTCGGGGCCGGGTGGTCAGCTCGTCGTACCCGGCGGCCGCGGCCAGGCCGAGCACGGCCGGGGTGACCAGGGAGCCCGCGGGCAGCAGCAGGTCGCCGGAGCGGCACTCCTGGCCGCGAGGGCGGATGTCCTGGCCGGTGAGGACGCGCCGGTCGGCGAAGAGCTGGGCGCCGTGCTCGCGGCAGTGCTCGCTGCGGATCACGGCGGTGGTCTCGGCGGGGATCCGGGCCCCGGTGGCGATCCGTACGGCCTCCCCGTCGGTGAGGGGCCCGGGGCGTTCGGAACCGGCGAGGGCGTCGTCCCCGGTGCGTACAGTCCAGGGGCCGGGGCCGGCGACGGCCCAGCCGTCCATGGCGGAGGTGTCGAAGGACGGCAGGTCGGTCAGCGCGTCCAGGGGCGCGGCCAGCACCTCGCCGAGGGCGTCGGCGAGCGGAACCCGGTGGGTGCGGGGCCGTGCGGCGGTCCCGGCGCGGACAGCGGTGTCCCGGGCCCGCTGCCAGGCGGCGGCGCGGTGGTCCTCGGCTCCGGCGGCCGGTCCGGAACCGGGGGTGCGGCTGACGAGGGCCAGGGCCTCTTCGAGGGCCTGCTCGGTGGAGCCGGCGGGCCCGGCGGCTCCGGCGGACTCGGCAGGCCCGGCCGTTTCCGTCGGGGTCCCGTCCAGGGCGTGGCCGGCGTCGGTGGGGGTCATCCGGAGCCGTTCTGTCGGGGGCCGGCCTGTCGGGGGGCGGTGGTGGCGTCGGTCTCGGCGCCGGCGTCGGTGGTGGCCCCGGGCCCGGTTCCGGGGGCGTCCTCGGTCTCTGCCTCCGCGGCCCAGCGCAGGGCCAGGTCGGCGGCCTTGCGGGTGGCCTCGGCGACGGCTTCGACGGGGTCGGCGCCGGCGGCTTCGGCCCGGGCCGCCGCGTAGCCGACCAGGAAGGTGGTCAGCGGGGCGGCGGGCCGGGCGACGCCGTGGGCGGCGTCACGGGCGAGGTCGAGCAGGGCTGCGGTGTCGACGCTCAGGTCGATGCCCAGCTCGTTCTTGACGGCGGTGATCCATTGCTCCAGCACGGTTCCATGCTCCCTGATCCGGGCGCGGGCGGCGGCGAGATCGTCCCAGGTGTCGCAGTCGAAGGAGGCGAGTGGCCCCGCGTCGACCCGGGCGAGGTCCAGCGCGGCGGTGAGCGAGCGCAGCGGGAGCCCGGCGAGGCCGTCCCGCTCGGCGGCGAGGCGGGCCAGCGCACGGCGGAGCGGGGCCGTCCGGTAGACGGCGACGAGGGGCTGGTCGCGGCCGTCGGGGTCGCGCAGCAGCGCGCCGTCCCGCCGGGTGTCGCGGCCGGGGTCGGTGTGACCGCCGGGGGCGGCCAGCAGGGTGCGTACGGTCGCCCGGTCCAGGAACGGCAGGTCGGCGGAGAGGACGAGCACCCGCTCGGCGGTGGTCCCGCGCAGCCCGGCGTCCAGCGCGGCCACCGGGCCGCCGCCGGCCGGCTCCTCACAGGCCCAGCGCACCGGCCGGACGGTGGCCCGGCGGCCGCCGACCACGACGGTGGTGACGGCGTCGGGGCAGGCGTCGAGGACGCGGTCGAGGAGGGTGCGGCCGCCGACGCTCAGCGCGGGCTTGTCGGCCCCGCCGAGTCGCCGGGCGGCGCCGCCCGCCAGGACGATCGCGTCGTAGCTCATGCCCCTGAGTATGCGCGGCCCATGTCCCCGGCGGACACCCGCCCTTACCCACCCCTTACCCCCACCCCTCCGGACCCCGCCGGACCTGCGCCTCAAGCGCCGGCGGGGCTGGGGGTGTGGCGCGGATGCCGGGGTGCGCATGCTTGCGGGCCCGTGCCGGGGTGCGCATGCCGGCGGGCCCGTGCCGGGGCGCGCATGTCGGCGGGCCCGTGCCGGGGCGCGCGTAACGGCGGGGCTGGGGGTGTGGCGCGGATATCGGGGCGCGCGTACCGGCGGGCCCGTCTCGGGGCGCGCATGCCGACGGGCCCGGTGCCGGGGTGCGGCGCCGGGCCCGTCGGGTGGGGGCGGCCGGCGGAGGGGGTTCGGCGGCCGCCGGGGTTACAGGTAGGGGCCGGAGCGGATGGCCCCGTGGCCGCCGTCCTCGTCGTCCTCGTGGGAGGCACCGGGCGGGAGCGCGCGGCGCATCTGTTCCAGCTGGGCCCGCGCCGCCATCTGCTGCGCGAACAGGGCCGTCTGAATGCCGTGGAAGAGTCCTTCGAGCCAGCCCACGAGCTGGGCCTGCGCGATGCGCAGTTCCGCCTCGGAGGGGATGGCCTCCTCGGTGAACGGGAGCGACAGGCGCTCCAGTTCCTCCACGAGCTCGGGGGCGAGGCCGTCCTCCAGCTCCTTCACCGACGCGGCGTGGATGTCCTTGAGCCGGACCCGGCTCGCCTCGTCGAGAGGCGCGGCACGTACCTCTTCCAGGAGTTGCTTGATCATGCTTCCGATCCGCATGACCTTGGCGGGCTGTTCGACCATCTCCGTCACCGGGACCTCGCGCGACTCGTCATCGGCGCCGCCGACCGCCATCCCGTCCTGTCCCACGATCAGGACGTTCGGGGGGCTTTCCTGCGACCGTTCACTCCTCGGCATCTCCATGCCGTCATTGTCTCGCACACCTTCGTACTCACACGGTGTGCCCCCGTACGGGCGTGATCCACCCTGTACGGGGGCACCTGCATCACTCCGTGCGGCTATCCGGCCGCCCGCCGTGCCAGCGCCCCGTTCGACCGGGTGACCAGCGCCGCCAGCAGCGCCGCGCCCAGCGGGACCACGATCAGCAGTCCGCCGAGGGTTTCCCACGGCACGGCGACCGGCACGTACGGCACGGCCTCGGTGACCGAGTCGCCCATGGCGCGGGCCTTGGCGTAGAGCGCCTCCATCTCGCGCCGCTGGGCGAAGCGCAGCCCGATCGCGGGCAGCAGCCCGGCCGCCG
The DNA here is from genome assembly GCF_042715295.1 of Streptomyces sp. NPDC058701. Taxonomy (NCBI): domain Bacteria; kingdom Bacillati; phylum Actinomycetota; class Actinomycetes; order Kitasatosporales; family Streptomycetaceae; genus Streptomyces; species Streptomyces sp. NPDC058701. The sequence goes on from NZ_JBHXSY010000006.1 coordinate 270,350, forward strand.
AGCCGAGGACGACGCCCATCAGGGCGACCACCCCGCACTGGAAGCCGCTGAGCGTGCGCCGCACCCGCGGGGCGGCGCCGACCGCCGCCAGGGTCTTCAGGTCGGCCTCCGCGTCCGCCTGGGCGAGGCCGGTGGCGATGCCGGCGGCGCCGATGGTGACCAGGCCGGCGAACACGGTGAGGATGAGGAGCCCCATGTCGCCCCCGCTCTGGTAGCCGGACTCGATGGAGACGCGCGCGTCCACCCCCATCCGGTCGATGTCCCCGTCCAGTGCCTGCCGCTGCTTGCCGGTGGCCGTCCCGTCGAGGGTGAAGTAGCTGCCGGACGGGGCGGTGGACAGGCCTGCGGCCTTGGCCGCGGAGGGCGGCAGGATCAGCTGGCTGCCCCAGGAGTTGACGGTGTCGGGGGCCTGGTGGACGGTCAGGACCTTGTCCTGGCCCGGCGGGTCCTCCCGCCGCATGGAGGCGCCTTCGGCGGCCGCCGTGTCGGTGACGACCCGGATGGTCACCTTGCCGTCCTTGACGATGCGCTTGTCGAAGGCGACGGGCCGGCCCGCCGCGAGGGCGGAGACGGTGCCGGGGTCGGAGACCGCGAGGACGCGCATCAGCGCCTCGTCGGCGACGATCGTGCCGTACGGGCTGGAGGGGCCGCCGCCGATCCGCGACGCGTCCGCGCAGCGCCAGTCCGCGCGCAGCTTCCTGGCCTCCTCGGCGCTGAACGACGCGGGTCCGTTCTCGGCCTCGTAGAGCGGGCAGCGCTGGTCCTTGGGCGTGATGATCTCGGCCCGGCCGCACGTCGGGTCGGAGGAGTACTCCTCGCAGCCCGGCTTGCCGACGACGAGCCGGTCCACGTCCGCCCGGGTGGCGACGGGGAGTTGCCGGGACAGGGCCTCGCGCAGGGCCGGCATCTCCTTGTGGGCGCTGCCGTCGGTGGTGAGGACCCCGACGCCGTGCGGGAGGCTGGCCACGTACTCGTGGCGCATCTGGAGGTCGTGGCTGTGCTCGTACGTGGCCACCGCGACGGTGCCGGCGACGGCGGCCAGTACGGCGGCCACGGCCGGTGCCGTACGCCCGCGGTTGCGGACGGCGTCGCGCAGCGCGAGCCGCGGCGACAGCGGCAGCCAGCGCCCGAGCCGGCCGAACAGACCGACGAGGGTGGGGGTGAGGGCGACGATGCCGAGCTCGGCGAGGGCGCTGCCGCCCGCGACGACGGTGGGGCCCATGTCGGAGGCGCTGCCGTACAGGGCGATCGCGGCGCCGGCGGCGACGGCGACCAGGCCGACGACGGGCAGGACGCGGTTGGCCTTGCGGACTCCCCGGCGGCCGGTCAGCGAGGCCAGGACGGTCTGCCGCGAGGCGGTGACGGCCGGGACGATCGCGGCGAGCAGACCGGTCACCACGGCGAGCAGGGCGATGCCGGCCAGTTCCAGCGGGCGGACGTCGAAGCCGCCGAAGCGGACGCCGAGCTGGTCCTCCAGGAGGGGCCGCAGCGCGATGGTGAGCGCCACGCCGACGCCGGTGCCGATGACCGCGGCGGCGGCGCCGATGACCAGGCCGCCCGAGAGCACGATGGCGCGGATGTGGCGGCGGTCGCCGCCGTTGGAGCCGACCAGGCCGAGCTGGCGGCGCGAGCGCCGGGCGCCCACGGCGAAGGCGGGTCCGGCCAGCAGGCAGATCTCCAGCATGGCGAGGGCGACGACGGTCGCGAGCACGGCCATCTCGGCGGCGTCCGTGCCGTTCAGTCCGTAGGAGTCCTTGGACTGCTGCTGGTAGAGCGGTACCTCGGAGTCGGCGGGCGGGTTCAGGATGACGGCGCGGGAGACGACGATCGCGCCGTTGGCGTTGGCCGCCTTGACCATGTTCCACGTGAAACCGGCGCCGCCGACCTTGATCAGGTAGCTGTCCTCGGCCCGGACGCCCGAACTCCCGGCGGCCTGCAGGGCCGCGTCGAGCGGGGCGAACAGGGTCCCGGGCGGGGCGGTGATCTGGGGCTTCTTCAGCTCGGAGGGCAGCTCGTACGCGCCGACGATCCGGTACGCGGACTTCGCGCCGCGCGGCAGCACCGCGGAGCCGACGAAGAGGCCGGACTCCTCCAGGAAGGCGTTGGTGGCGATGACCTCGCCCGCGGCCTGCGGGAGCCGGCCGCGGTCGAGCGTGAGCAGACCGGCCGTCAGGGGGCTGTGCGTGTCGAGTTCGCGTATGTCGGTGTCGAGGAGACCGTGCCGGGTGCGGACCTTGGCGTAGCCGGTGCTCTCCTTGACGGCCCGGGCACCGGCCGGGAGCGCGGCGAGCACCGGGTCCGCCGCGCCCTCAGCCGGCTTGGACCGCGTCGGGTCGTAGTTGTCGTAGCCGCCGACGGGTGCGGAGGCGTCCCCCTGGGGGCTCTGATAGACGGGGCCGTAGTGCGAGTCGGTCAGCCGGGCGTCGGCCGCGCCGATCTTGCGGGACAGGGACTGCTCGGCCGAGAGGTCGGCGCTGCGGAGCGCGAGGTCGGCGGCGCTCACGCCGACGATGGGGAGCGCGATCATGGCGAGTACGAGGGCGCTGCGGCCCTTGGCGCGCCAGGCGTCGCGGCGGGCTATCCGGATCGCGGCGATCCAGGAGTGGTACCAGGAGATCACTGGCCGGCCGCCCGCCCCGAGAGCAGGGAGTCGGCGTGGCTGCGCAGGGTCTCGTCGACCACGCTGCCGTCGCGCAGGAAGACGACGCGGTCGGCCCAGGCGGCGAACCGCGGTTCGTGGGTGACGAGGACCCCGGCCGCTCCCGCGTCGCAGCGGGAGCGCAGCAGGGCGAGTACGGACTCGCCGGTCTCGGAGTCGAGGGCCCCGGTGGGCTCGTCGGCGAGGACGAGGCGGCGGTCGCCCACCAGGGCGCGGGCGATGGCCACGCGCTGCTGCTGGCCGCCGGACATCTCGTCGGGAAAGCGGTCGGCGAGCTGGCGCAGGCCCATCTCCTCCAGCGCGGCGAGCGCGGAGACGCGGGCCTTGCGGGCGGAGACGCCGTCGAGCTCCCGGGGCAGGGCGACGTTCTCGGCCGCGGTGAGGGCCGGTATGAGGTTGTAGTCCTGGAAGACGTACCCGATGCTGCGGCGGCGCAGGGCCGCGAGCTGCTTGCGCCCGACGGTGGTGATGTCGGTTCCCTCGACGATCACCCGCCCGCTCGTCGGGGTGTCGAGGCCGCCGGCCAGGGTGAGCAGCGTGGACTTGCCGGAGCCGGACGGGCCCATGACGGCGACGAGTTCGCCGGGGAAGACGGAGAGGTCGATGCCGCGCAGGGCGTGGACCTCGGTGGCGCCGCTGCCGTGGGTGCGGGCCAGTTGGTCCAACTGCAGCACGGGCGACTGGGACGGGCGCTGGTCAGGCATGAGGGGGTCCCCCTGGGACGGTGGATCAGCCCCGCCGCGTACGGGCGGTGCGGGGCGGGGTGGTGGTCGGTTCGGTACGGGAGGAGCCCGGGGCGGCGGCGGCCGCGGCCGCCGACGGGTCCACGGGCTCGGCGGCCTGGGGCGGTCGGGGTGCGTCGGCTCTCCGGTCGGCCGGCAGGGAGAGCCGTACGAGCCGGGCCTCGCAGTGGTCGAGCCAGCGGGCCTCCGCCTCGGTCTGGAAGATCAGCTGTTCCAGGACGAGGAGCCAGGCCACGTCGTCGCGTTCGCGGGTGTCCCCGTTCTCGACGGCGGCGAGTGCCCGGGCCTTGAGCCGGGTGTAGTCCTGCATCGCCCGGATGGTGGCGTGGCGCTGGGACTGGATGACGGCGCGGATGTCCACGCCGGGCGAACCGACGGCCATGGCGAGCTTGATGGACAGTTCGTCACGGGGCGGGTTGGCCCGGTCGACCGGGCGCTCGTACCACTCGCGCAGTTCGGCGCTTCCGGTGTCGGTGATGACGTAGAGGGTGTGCCCGGCGGCGTCCTCTCCGCCGGGGGCGACGAGGCCGTCGCGTTCCAGACGGGCGAGGGTGGTGTACACCTGCCCGACGTTCAGGGGCCAGGTGGAGCCGGTGCGGGATTCGAACTCGGTACGCAGCTGTGAGCCGTACCGGGGACCCCGTTCCAGCAGGGCGAGGAGGCCGTGGCGGATCGACATACCGAGTATGTATACCCAGTATGTTCACGCTGGGCAACCATCCTCCGGCGTACGTCCTGAGGGGGAGGCGGGCCCCGCCGCGGTCCGCGGCGGGGTGCGGTGCCAGGCGTCGCGAGCCGGGCGGGACGTCTGAAACCCGCCCTAGATCCCCCGGCGCAGCCGCGCTCCGAGGTAGCCGAGGCCCACTCCCATCAGGGCGCACCCGGTGCCCAGCGGCAGCAGGTGTGCGGCGAGGTCGGCGGCCCGCTCGTTCGGCGCGGTGCCGAGTGCGGTGGTGGCCCGGGGGGTGGGGGTCGGTTCGGGCTCCGGCGGTGCGGCGGGCCGGGTGCGGGGCCGGACGGCCAGCGGGCGGGAGGCGACCATGGCCTCCCGGTTCACCGGGTCGGTCACCGGCCGGCCCGGCCGTTCCCGCCCGACGCCGGGGGCGCTGCCGGCCAGGTCCCCGTAGGCGTGGTCCGGCCGGCCGGGCAGCGGTTCGTCCCCGGGCGGCGGTTCGTCCCCGGGCGGCGGTTCGTCCCCGGGCGGCCCGCCGACGGGAAGCCGGCGGTGCGCGGGCGCCGCGCCGGCGGCGGGGGCGGGGGCGGCGACAACGGCGGTAGGGGCGGGAGCCCCGGCGGCGACGGCGGCGGTGACCGGAGCCCCGGCGGCGGCGCCGGGAACCGTGAGCGCGTGGGCGGCCGGCGCGGCCGTCGCGAGCGCGGCGGCCGCCAGCGCGGCGCAGACCAGCAGGCATGGCGGACGGATCCGGGTGCGGCGCCGGGGGTGGAAGCCTTTGAACACGGGGTGCCCCTCCCGTCCCGAGCGACCGAGGTGTCTCGCTCAGATTTACATAGTGGGGCAAAAGCGGCATCCCGGGCCCCCCATCGGGGTGTCCGGGATGCCGGTGTGTCAGATTCCGCGGCGCCGCGCGTGCGTGGAGCCGCGTGTGCGCGGAGCCCGCGCCGCGTCCTACTCCGGGTAGCCGGTGGACACGGTCAGCGTGTACTCCGTGCCCTCCTTCTCGATCTTGTCGCCGGCGTTCGGGGACTGGGAGAGCACCGTGTCCTTGCCGAACACCGCCTCGTCCTTCTCCACGATCTTGTACTTGCCGCCCGAGGCCTGGATGCACGCCTTCACCGACAGCAGGTTCTTGTACTTCAGGTCCGGCGCGATGTACTTCCCCGCCTCGCTGTAGTGCTTCGTCGGCTCCTTGCACTTGGACGCGTCGATCGTGCGCGACACGTCCGCGTCCTTGAACCCCGGCTTGGCCGTGGCGGAAGCCGACGTCGAGCTGCCCGGGGAGGCGTTGTCGTCAGGGTCCTTGTCGCCACCGCTCATCACGATCGCCGTGATCAGACCGCCGACGGCCAGCAGCGCCACCGCGACCGCGCTCACGACCACGGGCGTGTTCCGCTTCCCGCCGCCCGCGGAGCCCCCCTGGCCCTGCGCGCCGCCCGCCGCCGGCGAGATCGTGTAGGGCGGCGGGGTGTGCGGCGCGTACTGCTGCGGCGCGGGCGTGTGCGGGTAGGCGTAGCCGCCCTGCGCGTGCGCCTGCGGAGCCGGCGTCGGGTTCGGCGCGTACGGGGACGGCGCCGGGGTGGGCTGCGGCTGGTACGGCTGCTGCACGGAGTGCTGCGGCGGCGCCTGGAAGCCGGAGTCGACCGGCGGGAACACGGCCGAGGAGACGCCCGCGCCGCTGCCGCCCGCGTGCGCTCCCGGGACGATCACCGGGGCGCCGGTCTGCCCGGAGCCCAGCACCCGCGCGACCTCGTCGCCCATGGCGGCGGCGGTGGGGAAGCGCTCGTTCGGGTTCTTCTTCAGGGCCCGCGCCACCAGCGCATCCATCGCCGGGGTCACCGAGCGGTTGATGGAGGACGGGGCGACCGGCTCCTCCTGCACGTGCGCGTACGCGATGGCCAGTGGCGAGTCCGCCTCGAAGGGGAGCCGGCCGGTCAGCAGCTGGAACAGCATGATGCCGACGGAGTAGAGGTCGGAGCGGGCGTCGACGCCGCGCCCCAGCGCCTGCTCCGGGGAGAGGTACTGGGGGGTGCCGACGACCATGCCGGTCTGCGTCATCGAGGTGACCCCGGACTGCATGGCGCGCGCGATGCCGAAGTCCATCACCTTGACCACGCCGCGCTTGTTCACCATGACGTTGCCCGGCTTGATGTCCCGGTGGACCAGACCCATCTCGTGGCTGGTGTCCAGCGCGGCCAGCACGTCGGCCGTCACCTTCAACGCCTTGTCCGCGGGCATCGCCCCGTACTGGCGGACGTCCTCGTCGAGCACCGAGCCGAGCGGCCGGCCCTCCACGTACTCCATGACGATGTAGGGCATCACCGCGCCGCCCAGTTCGCCCTCGCCGGTATCGAATACCGAGACGATGTTCGTGTGCGACAGTTTGGCTACAGCCTGGGCCTCGCGGCGGAAGCGCTCCCGGAACGACTGCTCGCGACCGAGGTCGCTGTGCAGGGTCTTGACGGCGACCTGCCGGTCGAGCGCCGAGTCGTAGGCCAGGTACACGGAGGCCATGCCGCCCTCGCCCAGCAAGTCCCTTAGCTGGTAACGGCCACCGGCCAGAGAGCCGCCCGCGTACTGGCCCTGAGTGCCGTCCTGGCTCATGACTGTTGCTTCCCCTCGGGATGTGTCCCTACGCCTCTGGCTGAGCGCATGTCGCGCCCAGTCTGCCGGAGGGCAAGCACACGTCAAGCCGCGTACCCGATCCGTGACCACACGGGCACAGGGCGGCTTTGTCCGAACGGCGAGCGGTTCGGAGGCTGTAGCGTTCACCGGAACAGCAAAGAAGAGGACAACCGCTGAGCGGCGGCCGAGAGAGACGACGGCGAGGACTGATGGCACCCGAACCCGAGGGAAACGGCGCCGGGATGGCCGACGGTCCTGAGCACTGGGGCGCCGGCGGCCTGGTGGGCGACGGCCGTTACCGGCTGACCCACCGCCTGGGCCGCGGCGGCATGGCCGAGGTGTTCGCCGCCGAGGACGTACGCCTGGGTCGCACCGTCGCCGTGAAGCTGCTGCGCGCGGACCTTGCCGAGGACCCGGTCTCCAAGGCCCGCTTCACGCGCGAGGCGCAGTCCGTCGCCGGCCTCAACCACCACGCCGTCGTCGCCGTCTACGACTCGGGGGAGGACCGGGTCGGCCCGAACACCGTCCCGTACATCGTGATGGAGCTGGTCGAGGGCCGCACCATCCGCGAGCTGCTGCTCAGCGCCGAGGCCCCGGGCCCCGAGCAGGCGCTCATCATCGTCTCCGGCGTCCTCGAAGCCCTCGCGTACTCGCACCAGCACGGCATCGTGCACCGTGACATCAAGCCGGCGAACGTCATCATCACCGAAGCCGGCGCGGTGAAGGTCATGGACTTCGGCATCGCCCGTGCCCTGCACGGCGTGCAGTCGACGATGACCCAGACCGGCATGGTCATGGGCACCCCGCAGTACCTGTCGCCCGAGCAGGCCCTCGGCAAGGCCGTGGACCACCGTTCCGACCTGTACGCGACCGGCTGCCTGCTGTACGAACTCCTCGCGCTGCGGCCCCCGTTCACCGGCGAGACCCCGCTGTCGGTGGTCTACCAGCACGTCCAGGACGCGCCGATCCCGCCCTCGCACCTGCCCGAGGGCGGTTCGATCCCGCAGGAGCTCGACGGGCTCGTCATGCGCTCCCTCGCGAAGGACCCGGACGACCGGTTCCAGAGCGCCGAGGAGATGCGCGGGCTGACCCAGTACGCCCTCCAGATGCTCCACGACCAAGGGCCGAACACGGGCACCTGGAACACCGGCCCGGTGACCATGTCCCTGCCCCACGGGCGGGGTCCGGCCGCGACCACGGCCATGTCCGTGGGGGGCTCCGGCGGGCACCAGCAGTACCCGGCGCACGCGACGACCTCGCAGTTCCAGAAGCCGATGGTGCCGCCGATCAACCCGGACGACGGCTCGGCCTTTCCCGGCGGCGGCCGCGGCGGCCAGGGCGGCTACGACCGGTACGACGACCACGGCAACGGCGGCGGCCGCTGGAAGATGTGGCTGTTCGCGGTGCTCGCGATCATCGCGGTCGCGGGCGGCGTGGCGTACGCCGTCAGCACCATGGGCGGCGGCGGCAAGAAGGGGGAGCCGACCAAGCCCCAGACGTCCCAGAGCACGCCCGGCACCCAGCCGAGCCAGCCCGGGACCGAGGTGAACCCGTCGCCGCGCGCGACTCCGGAGACCAGCGACCCCACGTACAACCAGTCGTCGCCGACGCCGAACCGCACGCGGACGCAGAGCCCGAGCCCGACGCCGTCCGCTTCGGCGAGCCCGTCCACGACGCCGTCGTCGACGCCCTCCACGAAGCCGTCGACGACTCCGTCGACCAAGCCGTCGGCGACCCCGTCGACCAAGCCTTCCGTGACGGCGTCCTCGGATCCGGAGCCCCAGAGCGAGGAGTGACCCGCGCGGAGGGCTCAGAGCGCGTGCTGATACGCGCGTTCGGGATGACCCGCCAGGGAGTGCACGATGACGAACTGGGGTTCGATCCGCATGTAGACGGGGTCGAAGAGCGCGCCGTCCACGAAATGCGGACCGGGACCGAATAGCTCCAGTTCCGTGTTGGTCGGTTCGACGACCCGGGCGGTCCCGGTGAACTGGACCGACCACAGACGCGGGTCCCGGGAATTGAAGTTGTCGGCTCCATAGGCCACCACGCTGCCGTTGCACGCCTGGTGGTATCCGAAACCGGAGTGCATTCTCAGCACGACCTTGCCGTCCACCACGATGTGGCGGGCGAGGGCGAGGAAGGGCAGCGCGCGCATGCTCGTGGCCACCCGGCCGTACGGCACCCGGCGCAGCAGTTCGACGGCGTGGAGTTCCTCTGGGGACATGCCGTCCACTGTCCGGTACCGAAACGGCGCCGGGAAAGAGGATCCCGCCCCGATGATCGGGGACGTTGGTCCCGAATGGACCGTTTCCCCGCGGGCGGGCGCCCCCGAGTCAGCGGCGCTTCTCCGCCTGCAGGCGGGCGACGTACGCGGCGGCCTGGGAGCGCCGCTCCATGCCCAGCTTCGACAGCAGGCTGGAGACGTAGTTCTTGATCGTCTTCTCGGCCAGGTGCAGCCGCTCGCCGATGACGCGGTTCGTCAGGCCCTCGCCGATCAGGTCGAGGATCTTGCGCTCCTGGTCGGTGAGGTGGGAGAGGCGGTCGTCGCCCTTCCCGTTCTTGCCGTCGCGCAGCCGTTCCAGCACCCGGGCGGTCGCCACCGGGTCGAGCAGGGACTTGCCGGCGGCGACGTCACGCACGGCGCCGAGCAGCTCGTTCCCCCGGATCGCCTTGAGGACGTAGCCGGAGGCGCCGGCCATGATCGCGTCGAACAGCGCCTCGTCGTCGGCGAACGAGGTCAGCATCAGGCACTTGATGTCCTCGTTCTGGGAGCGCACCTCGCGGCACACCTCCACACCGCTGCCGTCCGGCAGGCGGACGTCGAGGACGGCCACGTCCGGGCGGGTGGCGGGGATGCGGACCAGGGCGTCGGCGGCCGTGCCGGCCTCGCCGACGATCTCGATGTCCTCTTCGACCGACAACAGCTCATGAACGCCCCGACGTACCACTTCGTGGTCGTCCAGGAGGAATACCTTGATTTTTCCGTCTTCGCGCACGAAGTCAGTTTCACACACTCACCCCTTCCCTGCCGGAGTTACCCGGGATAACGTGCCGTTGTTCCGGCCCCCTGCAAGGCTGTGACCAGTACGTGTTCCCGGTTCCGCGGATTTACTTGGAAATCCAAGCAAAAACGCAGGTCAAACGGGGTTTCGCAGTTATGCGGCGTACTGGGTAACGTGCATTGCGCAGGGCACTCGCCGGGGCACCTGTCACGCCTGAATCCCGTACCGGACGCGCACCCACCCCGTGCGCGGGTAGGGACGCAGGTGAGCCGCACTGGACCCCGGAGAACCCGGGTGCCGGACCGACGGAGGAGCACACGTGACCGTGGAGAGCACTGCCGCGCGCAAGCCGCGACGCAGCAGTGGCACCAAGCGGGCGGCAGGCGCGGCAAGCGCCCGCAAGACCGCCGCTGCCACCGCACAGACGCAGGACGCCGTACCTCAGCTCGTACAGCTGCTGACCCCCGAAGGGGACCGGGTCGACGCCACGGGCAGCGCCGAACTGGCGGAATTCGCGCCCTTCGTCGCCGACATCACCACCGAGGACCTGCGCGGGCTCTACCGCGACATGGTCCTGACCCGTCGCTTCGACGGCGAGGCCACCGCGCTGCAGCGCCAGGGCGAGCTGGGCCTGTGGGCCTCGCTCCTCGGCCAGGAGGCCGCGCAGATCGGCTCCGCGCGGGCGCTGAACGACGACGACTACGTCTTCCCGACCTACCGGGAGCACGGCGTCGCCTGGTGCCGCGGGGTCGACCCGACCAACCTGCTCGGCATGTTCCGCGGTGTGAACCACGGCGGCTGGGACCCGACGATCAACAACTTCCACCTGTACACGATCGTCATCGGCTCGCAGACGCTGCACGCGACCGGCTACGCGATGGGCGTGGCCAAGGACGGCGCCGACTCGGCGGTCATCGCCTACTTCGGCGACGGCGCGTCCAGCCAGGGCGACGTCGCCGAGGCGTTCACGTTCTCGGCCGTCTACAACTCCCCCGTGGTGTTCTTCTGCCAGAACAACCAGTGGGCGATCTCCGAGCCCACCGAGCGCCAGATGCGCGTACCGCTCTACCAGCGCGCCCAGGGCTTCGGCTTCCCGGGCGTCCGCGTCGACGGCAACGACGTGCTGGCCTGTCTGGCCGTGACCCGCTGGGCCCTGGACCGCGCGCGCCGCGGCGAGGGCCCGACCCTGGTCGAGGCGTTCACCTACCGGATGGGCGCGCACACGACCTCCGACGACCCGACGAAGTACCGGCGGGACGAGGAGACGGCGGCCTGGGAGGCGAAGGACCCGATCCTGCGCCTGAAGACCCACCTGCTGGCCTCCGGCGGCGCCGACGAGGCGTTCTTCGCCGAGCTGGAGACCGAGAGCGAGGCGCTGGGCAAGCGCGTGCGCGAGGCCGTGCGGGCCATGCCCGACCCGGACACCATGGCGATCTTCGAGAACGTCTACGCGGACGGGCACGCGCTCGTCGACGAGGAGCGCGCGCAGTTCGCCGCCTACCTCGCGTCCTTCGAGGGTGGGGAGTGACCGCCATGGCCATCGAGAAGATGTCGCTCGCGAAGGCGCTCAACGAGTCGCTGCGCAAGGCCCTGGAGACGGACCCCAAGGTCCTCATCATGGGAGAGGACGTCGGCAAGCTCGGCGGCGTCTTCCGGATCACCGACGGACTGCAGAAGGACTTCGGCGAGGAGCGGGTCATCGACACCCCGCTCGCCGAGTCGGGCATCGTCGGCACGGCGATCGGGCTCGCGCTGCGCGGCTACCGGCCCGTCGTGGAGATCCAGTTCGACGGTTTCGTCTTCCCCGCGTACGACCAGATCGTCACGCAGCTCGCGAAGATGCACGCGCGCGCCCTGGGCAAGATCAAGATGCCGGTCGTCATCCGCATCCCGTACGCGGGCGGCATCGGCGCGGTCGAGCACCACTCGGAGTCCCCGGAGGCGCTGTTCGCGCACGTCCCCGGCCTGAAGGTGGTCTCGCCGAGCAACGCCTCGGACGCCTACTGGATGCTCCAGCAGGCGATCCTCAGCAACGACCCGGTGATCTTCTTCGAGCCGAAGCGGCGCTACTGGGACAAGGGCGAGGTCGACGTCGAGGCCATCCCGGACGCGCTGCACGCCTCCCGGGTGGCCCGCGAGGGCTCGGACATCACCCTGGCGGCCTACGGGCCCATGGTGAAGGTCTGCCTGGAGGCCGCCGCGGCGGCCGCCGAGGAGGGCAAGTCGGTCGAGGTCGTGGACCTGCGCTCGATGTCCCCGGTGGACTTCGACGGCATCCAGGCGTCGGTGGAGAAGACCCGCCGGCTCGTGGTCGTCCACGAGGCGCCGGTGTTCCTCGGCGTGGGCTCGGAGATCGCCGCCCGCATCACGGAGCGGTGCTTCTACCACCTGGAGGCGCCGGTCCTGCGCGTGGGCGGTTTCCACGCGCCGTACCCGCCGGCCCGCCTGGAGGACGAGTACCTGCCCGGCCTGGACAGGGTGCTCGACGCCGTCGACCGCTCGCTGGCGTACTGAGGAGAGCCCTGTGACGATCCGCGAATTCAAGATGCCCGATGTGGGCGAGGGCCTCACCGAGGCCGAGATCCTCAAGTGGTACGTCCAGCCGGGTGACACGGTCACCGACGGCCAGGTCGTCTGCGAGGTGGAGACGGCCAAGGCCGCCGTGGAGCTGCCGATCCCGTTCGACGGTGTCGTGCACGCCCTGCTCTTCGAGGAGGGCGTCACGGTCGACGTCGGCCAGGTGATCATCTCCGTGCAGACCGCCCCGGGCGCCGCCTCGGAGGCCCCGGTCCAGGAGGCGGCCCCGGCCGCCGCGGCAGCGGCCCCCGCCGCCGCCGAGGAGCCGGCCCCCGCGGCCCGCCAGCCCGTGCTGGTCGGGTACGGGGTCTCCACCGCCTCCACCAAGCGCCGCCCGCGCAAGGCCCCGGCGGGCACGGCCGCGCAGAACGGCACGGGGGCCCCGGCTCCCGCGGCCCCCGCGGCGCCGGTCCCGGCGGCCGTCCCGGCGCAGGCGAACGGCAACGGCAACGGCAACGGCAGCGCCCACGCCGCCGCGGAACGGCCGCTGGCCAAGCCGCCCGTGCGCAAGCTCGCCAAGGACCTCGGCATCGACCTGTCCTTCGTGGTGCCCACCGGGGACGGCGGGGTCGTGACCCGGGAGGACGTCCACGCGGCGGCCGCCGCGGCGATCGCCCCGCAGGCCGTGGCGCCCGCTCCGGCCGCGGCTGCGGCCGTCGTGCCGGCCGCGGCCGGGGTCTCCGTCCCGACCGCCGCCGTGGCGGTCGCACCGGGGGCGCGGGAGACCCGTATCCCGGTCAAGGGCGTCCGCAAGGTGACCGCCCAGGCGATGGTCGGCTCCGCGTTCACCGCGCCGCACGTCACCGAGTTCATCACCCTCGATGTGACCCGCACGATGAAGCTGGTCCAGGAGCTCAAGGCCGATCCGGACCTGGCGGGCCTGCGCGTCAACCCGCTGCTCCTCATCGCCAAGGCCGTCCTGGTGGCGATCCGCCGCAACCCGGACGTCAACGCGTCGTGGGACGAGGCGGCCCAGGAGATCGTGCTCAAGCACTACGTCAACCTGGGCATCGCGGCGGCCACCCCCCGGGGGCTGATCGTCCCGAACATCAAGGACGCCCACGCCAAGACCCTCGGCGAGCTGTCGGAGTCCCTGTCCTCGCTGGTCGCCACGGCCCGTGACGGCAAGACCTCCCCGGCGGACATGCAGCAGGGCACCCTCACCATCACCAACGTGGGCGTCTTCGGCGTCGACACCGGTACGCCGATCATCAACCCCGGCGAGTCCGCCATCCTCGCGGTCGGTGCGATCAAGCTCCAGCCGTGGGTCCACAAGGGCAAGGTGAAGCCGCGCCAGGTCACCACCCTGGCGCTGTCGTTCGACCACCGTCTCATCGACGGCGAGCTCGGCTCCCGTTTCCTGGCCGACATCGCGGCGGTCCTGGAACACCCGCGCCGCCTCGTCACCTGGGCGTAGCACCGCAGTTGCACTGCACGGATGGCCGGTTTCCGATCCTGGGGGCCGGCCATCCGTGTGTCCCCCAGGGCTCCGCGCAAGCCTCCGGGCTGAGCAACGTGTGCGAATCGGGGGTGGCCGATCGCCTCGGTGACCTTCGGCTTCGAAACCGCACGGCTGCCCCCGCACCCGGAGCCGGAGTGGGCGGACAAGCCGTACAACACCCTGCGCTTCTGCTCGGAGTTCACCGGCGTGACCGGCCTGCGCGTGGCAGGCATCGTCGCGGATGCGGAGCGCAGCGTCCGGATCACCGGGGGGCTCGCCGGACCGATCGAGCGGCTGCGCTACGAGTGGACCCCGGAGGCCGGGACCGCCCCGCCCACCGGCCGGCTCGTCTTCCGCGACGGCACCGACGAGGAGTTCCTGGACGCCTTCACGCGGCTCTCCCGGGACAGCCTGGACCTGGCCACCCGCACCGAGCTGCTGGTCAAGGACGCCGGGGAACTGGCCCGCGCGGACATGGCGTTCTACCTCGGCTGCCCGGGCGAGCGGTCTTGGTGGCGCCTGGCGCACCTGCCCGACGGCACCCTCGCGGGCCTGGCCGTCCCGTCCGCGACCCCCTACCACCGCAACGTCGGCTACCTGGGCGTCGTACCGGAGCAGCGCGGGAAGGGGCTGATCGACGAGGTCCTCGCCGAGATCACCCGCTTCCACGCGGCCGCGGGCGCCGACCGCGTCACCGCGACCACCGACACCGTCAACGTGCCGATGGCGGCGGCCTTCGACCGGGCCGGGTACGAGGTGACGGAGATCCGTCTCGTCCTGGAGGACCCGGACCGGTGAGACGGGGAGCGGCGTGCGGGGCCGGGCGTCGCGGATCCCGGCGCCGAAGGGGGATTCCCGTACCCCGAGGCGGTACCCTCCCGGCGTGCCGATAGCCGAATTGCAGGTGTACTCCGTCGAGGTGGCCGACGCCACGGGCGGCGTGTGCGTGGTCCGGTGCGTGGGCGGGGTGGCGCGCGCCGGGCAGGTGTACGCGGCGGGGGAGCTGCGGCTGGGCCTGCGCCGCATCGAGCGGTACGGGCGGACCGTCGCCTCCTTCGACGCCGGACACGTCGCGAAGGTCCACCTCACGGGCGCCGTGGTAGCCCTGCTCAGCCGGGGACAGGTGCTGACGGCGGTGCCGCCGGTCGGGCACGCGCTGGAGGTGCTGGAGGAGTGGCTGGCCACCGGCCCGCCGCTGGGCGACGAGCCGCGACCGCGGTCCCTGCACACCCTCGCCGCCGGACGGATGCGGGACGAGCGGGCGCCGGACGCGATCCGGCTGCGCTGGGGCGCCGTGGCGCTGGCCGCCGCCGACCGCTGCGCACGGGCCGAGGGGGCCGACGCGCTGGCCCGGGGGGCCGAGCTGGCGGCCGTACGGGGCTACCTGATCCGGGAGTTCGGCCCGGGACGCGGCGGCGACCCGGCGGCCCTGTGCCGGGAGCTTCTGGCGCTGATCGACCTGACCCCGCGGGCGGCGGCCGCGGAGGCCCGCGCCTGGCGGGACCTCCCGCGCGCGCGGATCCTGCACCTGCGCCGCATCAAGAACCTGCTCCCCTGGCTGGTCCTCGTACGACCGCACCTCGCGGACCGCGACCCGCTGGCCGGGGCCGTGGACGAGTGGGCCGCGGTCCGCCCCCGACTGCCGTGAGCGAAAGGAAGGGGGGCGGGCGTCCGGAGGGCTCCGAAAACCCCGGTGTGCCGAAAACCGGTGTGCCGGAGGCCGGTGGGGCGGCGGACGCCGCGGTTACTGTGGGGCGCGGGGCGCGCGGCCCCGATCGCGGAACTCGACGAAGGGCGGCCGGCGTGCGCGGTGGTGGGGCGGTGACGGCGGTCACCCTGTACTGGCGGCCCGGGTGCCCGTACTGCATCGGGCTGCGCGCGCGGCTGCGGCTCGCGCGGATTCCGTACCGGAAGGTCGACATCTGGCGGGACCCGGAGGCGGCGGCCTTCGTGCGGAGCGTGGCCGGCGGGAACGAGACCGTGCCGACGGTGGTCGTCGGCGACGGGCCGGCGATGGTCAATCCATCGCTCGGACGGATCCGCCAGGCGCTGGCCGCCGCCTGACGGAACCTCAGGTTCACCTCTGAACTCAGGCCCTCCTGGTTCGGCCCGGCCGGGCGGTGGACATCAACTCGGCGTGGACGTCGTGGACATGTACGAGGCGGCCCTCCTCGCGGGAGGACCGCGCCGGGTGGCCGAGGTGGCGGTACTGGGCCTGCGCGACCGCGGGGCCGTCACCCTGACCGGGCCCCGGGTGCGGGCCGCGCGGGAGTCCGCGGACGGCGCGCACCCCGTCGAGCGGGCGGTGCTGCGGCAGTGCCCGCGCGGGAAGGCGCTCTCCGTCGTGCTGGCCGCCGTCGCCGCCGGGCCGGAGGTCGCCGGGGTCCGGCGCGCGCTGGCCGAGGCGGGGCTGCTGGGCCGGCGGCGCCCCACGGCGGCCGGGCGGCGGGCGCTCGCGGCGGCGCGGGCGGAAGGGCGCTGGCCGGCGTACGTCTTCGAGGGCTGGCCGGTACCGCCGAAGCGGCGGCGTTCCACCCGGCACGCCCCGCTGGACACGAGCATGATCGGCCGCGCCCTGGACCGCATCGGCCGCACCCTGGACCGGAGCACGGACCGCGCCGAACGGGCCGACCGTGCCGAACACGGGGACCACCCCGGCCACTCCTGCGGAGGCGGAGGCGGAGGCGGGGGCGGAGGCGGGGGCGGCGACTGAGCCCCCCATGGCCTCCACCGCGCCGCCCCCCGGTGGCGGCTCCGCCGTGTCTCCCGGCCCCCGACGGAGCCGGAACGGCACGCCCCCCGTGCCTCCGCGCGACCGCCCGGACCCCCTTGACGCCCCCCTCGGGCCGGGGGACGCTCCCGTGTCTCGCATCAAACGGTTGCAGCTGGGGGGCCGCTATGCCGGAGGAGACCGTGCGGACGGTGGGGGAGCTGCGGGCGCGGCTCGCGGGGCACGGGGCGCGGTGGTCGGTCCTGGAGCACCTGGCCGACGCGGAGCCGCTGCCGCGGCCCGCGCTCGGCCTGGAGCCGGGGGCGAACCTGACCACCGCCGAGGACGCGGGCACGGTCGACCTCCGCGCGCTGATCGGACGGGAGAGCGGCAATCCGCACCTCACCCGGCGGCGCGCCGCGCACGGCCTGCTGCCCGGGGCGGCTGCCGCCGCGGCCCGGCCCGCGGCCGTGGACTGGCGCGGCCGCTGGGGGTGGCCCTGGCTCACCAAGGTGAAGGACCAGAACCCCTGCGGCTCCTGCTGGGCCTTCGGCGCGGCCGGGCTGGTGGAGTCCATGGCCCGGATCGAGCACTGCGTCTGGGCCGAGCGCTCCGAGGGGGACGTGCACGACGGGCTGAAGTCCACCTGTGGGCAGGGCGGCAACCCCGAGACGGCCCTGGACTGGGTCAGGGCCAACGGCGGTCTCGCCGACCCGGACTGCTGGCCGTACGGCACGCCGCCCGCGGGCTTGCCGGCCGCCCGCCGCGACGCCTGGCGGGCCGAGTACACGCCGAGCTGGGACCGGTCCGGGAGGACCGTACGGATCGCCGACTACGTCCGGCTCGGTGACGTGGAGCAGCAGAAGGTCTGGCTGGACACGGTGGGCCCGCTGACGGCCTGCTTCGACGTGTACGACGACTTCTTTGCCCTCGGCTCCGGCGTCTACCACCACACGGCCGGGCAACTCGCGGGCGGACACTGCGTGTTGATCGTCGGCTATGACGACGCGGCCGGCTGCTGGCTGTTCAAGAACTCCTGGGGCACGGGCTACCACGTGGGCGGCTACGGCCGGATCGCCTACGGCGAGGTCAACATCGACCACTGGGCCAAGTGCGGCCTGCGCGGCACCAACGTCGACCCGTGGAGCAAGCGCCGGCTGCACGCCGGCAACGTCTACGAGAGCGGCAACGGCCGCGCCCACCGCAACTTCGAGCTCCTCGCCACCACGACCGGCGGACGCCTCCAGCACTGGTGGCGCGAGGGCGACGCGCCGTTCGCCTGGACCCGCGCCGAGGCCTTCGCGCACGATGCCTCCGGGCAGCCCGCCTTCACCGGCAGCACCTACAACCGCAACATGGAGTCCCTGCACGTGACCACGGGCGGCCGGCTGCGCCACTGGTTCTTCGAGCAGTCCGCCCGCGTCTGGCGCGACGGCGGCGCCTTCGGCCCGGGGGACGCGGCGCCCGGCGCCACCCCCGCGTTCATCCAGAGCGACTACGGCAAGCCGGGCAACTTCGAGGCCGTGGTCCGCACCGCCGACGGCCGGCTGAACCACTGGTGGCGGATCAACGGCGCCCCCTGGTCGTGGAACGACGGCGGACGTTTCGCGTCCGGAATCGCCCACCACGGCCCCGCCCTGGTGCAGACCCGCTCCCGGCGCCTGGACCTGGTCGCCGCCCTGACCGACGGCCGGATGCAGCTGTGGTGGCGGGACGACGCGCACGGCTTCGTCTGGCGGCCCGGGGAGGTCTTCGGCGCCGCGGCCGTGTCGGCGCCCTGCCTGATCGAGGGCCAGTACGGGGCCGCCGACGAGGACACCGCCGGGAACTACGAGCTGTGCGTGGCCGTCGCCGGCGGGCGCGTGGAGCACTGGTGGCGCGGCAACGCCTCCGGCTCGGCCTGGAGCCGCAGCGCCGTCTTCGGGCACGACGTGCTCGCGGTCACCGGGATGCTCCAGGGGAGTTTCGGGTTCAACCTGGAAGTCGTCGCCCTGCGCACGGACCGCCTGCTCCAGCACTACTGGCGGGACGGCGCGGGGTGGCACGAGGGGGCCGTCATCGGCCCCGTCTGAGCGGCGAGGCTCGGGAAGGAGCCCGGTGGAGGTACGGAGCATCGTGCTGGACCCCGGGGAGGCGTACGAGCTGCGGCTCACCGGGCGCGGGGCGCGCGGGTACGTGTGGACCTGGCAGGTCACGGGCGACGCCGACGCGGTGGCGGTCGCGGAGGGCACCCCGACCCCCGGCCCGCAGACCCCCGGCCCGCAGGCCCCCGGTTCGCCCGCACCCGCACCGGTACCCGCCCCCTCACCCGCCCCCGGGGCCGCGGTGGAGCGGTCGTACGTCGTACGCGGCCGCCCGCCCGGTGGCCGGGCCCGCATCCGGTTCGCGCAGGTGCGGCCGCCCTACCCGCAGGAGGCCCCGTACGACGAGTTCGTGCTGGACGTGGAGGTCAGCGCCGGGGCCTGAGCACCCGGTGCTGCACGGCTTCGAGGGGGCCCCGCTCGAACCGGCGCAGCCACAGCCACGATCCGGCGGCCAGGGTCAGGCCGACGGCCGCCCACAGGCCCATCACCCACCAGGGGCCGTGCCCGGCGAACCGCTCGGCGAGGCCCAGGCCGATCCCGTAGCAGAGCAGGACGCAGAGCACGTTCTGCGCGACGTAGCAGGACAGGGCGGTGCGGCCGACGCCGGAGAGGGCGCCGGTCAGCGGGCGGGGGATCCAGCGCCGGTCGAGGGCGGTGCCGATCAGGCCGATGTAGCCGAGGGCGACCAGCGGGGCGACGGCGTAGCGGCCCAGGAGGAAGTAGTCCTCGCCGCCGAGGGTGGTCGCGGCGGTCAGCGGCAGCCCCAGCCCGAGCCCCCAGGCGGCCATCCGGCCCCGAAGGCGGCGGCCCGCGGCGGTGTCGGCGAAGGCGCCCGCGCGGTACAGGCGCACGCCCAGGAGGAAGAGGAAGACCAGCAGCCCGAAGGTGATGACGGGCTCGATGCGCAGGGCGGCGAGGTTCTGGGCGCGGAAGGCGATCTGGTCGCCCCAGCCGCGTTGCGCGTACAGGGCGACGGCGTCCGGGTCCGGGCCCTTCGGGGCTGCCCCGGACCCGTCCGCGGTCAGGGCGAGGGTGAGCAGGGCGATCAGGGTCAGGTGCACCGTGCCCGCCGCCCACATGACCCGGCGGCGGACCTTCTCGGAGCGGGCCAGGAGCCGGGCGACGACGAGCGCGGTGACCGCGTACCCCATCAGCACGTCCCAGGCGAAGACGAGCAGGAAGTGGACGGTGCCCTCGGCGAAGAGGAAGGCGGCCCGCCGCCAGTACCGGCCGGGCCAGGGCTGTCCGCGGCGGGCCGCGGAGTCGTACTGGACGGCCAGGCCCACGCCGAACAGGACCGTCAGCAGGGCGAGGAACTTGCCGTCCGCGACGGCCCGGAACACGGTCTCGGCGATGCGGGCGGCGGACGGGTCGGCGAGCGGGTCGCCCGCGCCGAGGCCGCCCTGGAGGACGGCCCACTCCGAGCCGGGGGAGGCGAAGATCCACACGTTGGTCATCAGCGTGCCGAGGACGGCGGCGCCGCGGAGGACGTCGAGCAGGGGCAGGCGGCGGCCCGCCTTCGCGGCCACCGCGGGGGTGAGCAGGATGTCGGCCATGGCTCCAGCGTCCCGGTGGGCGCGGCCCCGTACGTCGTGCGGGCGGACGAAGCCGCACTACACCCTTCGGTGCAGCGGGAACCCCTTCCGGGTCCGCCCACCCCCGCCCGGTCCACATCCTGGACCGGGCGCCGGCCCGCACCCCTGTTGTATCTATGCTGTGCGCATGTCAGCCGCCAGCAGTACCGTGACCGCCGCCGACCGTGTCTACCGGCACGTCAAAGCAGGTGTGCTCGACCGGCACTACGAAGGCGGCACCCTCCTCACCGAGGGCGAACTCGCCGACGCCGTGGGGGTGTCCCGCACGCCGGTCCGCGAGGCGCTGCTGCGCCTGGAGACCGAGGGGCTGCTGAAGCTGTACCCGAAGAAGGGTGCGCTGGTCCTGCCGGTCTCCGTGCAGGAGATCACCGACGTGCTCGAAACCCGGCTGCTCGTCGAGGAGTTCACCGTACGCCGGGCCGTGCCCGCGCCCCCCGCGCTGCTGGACCGGCTCGCGGCCCTGCTGGAGGAGCACCGCCGGCACGCCGCCTCGGGGGACCTGGCCGCGCTGATGGCCGCCGACCGGGGCTTCCACGCCGAGATCGTGCGCAGCGCCGGCAACCAGATCCTGTGCCGCCTCTACGACCAGCTCCGCGACCGGCAGCTGCGGATGGGCGTGGCCCTGCTGCACGCCCACCCGGACCGGGTGGAGCGCACGCTCGCCGAGCACGCCGAGATCCTCGACGCGCTGCGGTCCGGGGACGCGGAAACAGCCGCCGCGGCGGTCCGCGGCCACATCGGCCGGGTCGAGGAACTGGTCCGGGGGCCGGGCCGATGAGCACCGGGCCGATGGGCACGGGACCGAAGGGCACCGGCCCGATGAGTACCGTGCCGGTCGTGAAGGACCCGCCGGGCGGGCGCAGGGCCGTCGCCGTCTGGTCCATCGGCGTCGCCGTGTACTTCGTCGCGGTGATCTTCCGTACCAGCCTGGGCGTGGCCGGCCTCGACGCCGCCGACCGCTTCCACGTCAACGCCTCGGCGCTGTCCGCCTTCTCCCTCCTGCAGCTGCTGGTCTACGCGGGCATGCAGATACCCGTCGGCCTGATGGTGGACCGGCTCGGCACCAAGAAGGTGCTGACGCTCGGCGCCGTCCTGTTCACCGCCGGGCAGCTGGGCTTCGCGCTGTCCCCCTCGTACGGGACGGCCCTCGCCGCCCGCGCCCTGCTGGGCTGCGGCGACGCCATGACCTTCATCTCCGTACTGCGGCTGGGCACCCGGTGGTTCCCGGCCCGGCGCGCGCCGCTGATGGCGCAGCTCGCCGGGCTCGTCGGCATGGCGGGCAACCTGGTCTCCACGCTGGTGCTGGCGCCCGTACTGCACGGCGTCGGCTGGGTCGCGGCGTTCGCCGGCAGCGCGGTGGCGGGGCTGGTCGTCCTGGTCCCGCTGGTGCTGTTCCTGCGGGACCACCCCGAGGGGTACGAACCGCCGCCGCGGGAGCGCGAACGGGAGCGGGAGCCGGGGAGGGGAGCGGGGGCCTCCGGGGGGTTCGTACGCCGCCAGATCACCGCGTCCTGGCGGGAGCCCGGCACCCGGCTCGGCCTGTGGGTGCACTTCACCACGCAGTTCCCGGCGATGGTGTTCCTGCTGCTGTGGGGCATGCCGTTCCTCGTGGAGGCGCAGGGGCTGTCGCGCACCACCGCGGGCGGGCTGCTGACGCTCGTCGTCGCCTCGAACATGGCGCTCGGCCTGGTCTACGGGCAGTTGGTCGGCCGTCGCCAGTCCGCGCGGCTGCCGCTCGCCCTCGGCACGGTCGGGCTGACCGCCTCGCTGTGGGCCGCCGTCCTCGTCCACCCCGGCGACCGGGCGCCGATGTGGCTGCTCGTCACGCTCTGCCTGGTGCTCGGCACCTGCGGGCCGGCCTCGATGATCGGCTTCGACTTCGCCCGTCCGGCCAACCCGGCGGAACGCCAGGGCACCGCCTCCGGCATCACGAACATGGGTGGCTTCCTCGCGACGATGACCACCCTGCTGGCGGTGGGCGTGCTGCTGGACGCCACCGGCGACAACTACCGCATCGCGTTCTCGGCCGTGTTCGTCCTGGAGGCCCTGGGCGTCAGCCGGATCCTGAAGCTCCGCGGCCGCGCGCTGGCCCGCGAACGGGAGCTGCGCGCACCGGCGCCGGTCCCGCCCGGCCCCACCGCCGCGGAGCCGGCGCGGGCGGCTACGGGGTGACGGAGAAGCGCGTCAGGATCGCGTCCGCCAGCTCCGCGTCGCCCTCCACCTTCACCCGGTCGGCGACCGTGCGCGCCCGGACCCGTCCCGCCGCCAGCCGTACGTACGTCTCCCAGTCCATGGTCAGTGTCACGGCCGGGCCCAGCGAGGGCGCCTTGTCGAGCGTGCCCCGGCCCTGTGCGTCGACCCGTACCGTCCGCATGAACTCCAGCGGACCGTGCACGTCGAGCACCACGGCCGAGTTCGCGGGTGCGCCGGCCTTCTTCGCGACGACCTTCGGCAGCCCGGCCAGGAGCATGTCCCGCGCGACGAACGCGCCCGGGGCGTCCCAGTTCCCCGGCCGGCCCAGCGCCTGGCGGAGGTCCTGCTCGTGGACCCACACGTCGAAGGCGCGCATCCGCAGCGCCTCCTCCAGGGTCACCTGCTCGCCGAGCGGCCCGCGCACCATCGTGGCCGGATCCCGCTTCTCGTTCCGCAGCTGGCGCATGCGCCGGATGACCGTGTACTCCAGCTCCGAGGTCATCTCCGGCGCGGTGTGATGACGCCGTACGTCGACCTGCACCTCCATGTACCGGGTGAACTCGTCGACCACGTGCCGCAGGTCCCGCGCCACGGTGTGGATCGGCCGCGGGTCCCCGAGCTGCTCGCATTCGATGCCGATGATGTGCGACACCACGTCCCGGACCGACCAGCCGGGGCACGGGGTCGCCCGGTTCCACTCGCCCTCCGGCAGCGGGAGGACCAGCTCGGATATCGCCTCGATGGAATGCGTCCACGCGTCGGCATAGGGCTGAAGGCTGGGATGGACGGTCAACGGGACCCCTCGCGGTGCTGTTCAGTGGCGCGTTTTCTGGAAGCTGTGGGCTCGGTTTCCAAAACTACGCTGCCGGTGAGCACCCCGGCAGTGCTTTCGTGTGACGATCGTAGGCCCGAGTTGACGGCTTGAATGCCAGGACGGTGGTAGTGTGCGCGCCTCGCTGATCCAAATCGCGGTGAACGACGGTGAGTCGGTGACTTCCCGGCGGTCCCGGGTGGCCGACCTCGTGCGGGAGCAGGCGGGTTCCGACCTCGTCGTGCTGCCCGAACTGTGGACCGTGGGGGCCTTCGCCTACGAACAGTTCGAGACGGAGGCGGAGCCACTGGACGGCCCGACCTTCGAGGCCGTGTCCAAGGCGGCGAGCGACGCGGGAGTGTGGCTCCACGCGGGCTCGATCGTGGAGCGGGCGGGAGACGGCTCGCTCTACAACACCGCCCTCGTGATCTCCCCGGCGGGCGAGCTGGCCGCCACGTACCGCAAGATCCACCGGTTCGGCTTCGACCAGGGCGAGGCCGTGCTCATGTCGCCGGGCGACTCCCTGACCACGGTGGCCCTGCCGGAGCAGACCCTCGGCCTCGCCACCTGCTACGACCTGCGCTTCCCGGAGCTGTTCCGCGGCCTGGTCGACGCCGGGGCGACGACGCTGGTCGTCGCGGCGGGCTGGCCGGCGCGCCGCCGCTCGCACTGGACCCTGCTCAGCCGGGCCCGGGCCGTGGAGGACCAGGCGTACGTCCTGGCCTGCGGCCTCGCCGGCACGCACGCGGGGGTCGAGCAGGCCGGGCACAGCCTGGTGGTGGACCCGTGGGGCGAGGTCCTGGCGGAGGCGGGGCCGGGCGAGGACGTCCTGACGGTGGACCTGGACCCGGGGAAGGTGGCGGAGACCCGCGCCCAGTTCCCCGCCCTGAAGGACCGCCGCCTGACGTCCTGACGGGCCGGAGCGCCTGCTCCGCGGCCGGCCGGGCGGGCCGGGGACGGGGGCCGGGGGTTGGGGGTCGGGGGTCGGGGTCGGGGCGGGGCCGGCCCCGTCAGAGGCCGTCCTCGCGTTCCTTCTCCGCCATGCGGATCACGCACACCGCCACCGCGATCAGCAGCGCCGCGTCCGCGTCCTCCCGGACCACGTCGACCGCGTAGGTCTCGCGCACCCGGTACCACTGCCGCGAGATCAGGGCGAGCAGCTCCCCGTCGTACTCGACCTTGAACTCGCGGTCCAGGATCCGCCCGCTGACGTCGAGCTCCGTGCCCTCGACCAGGGTCACGCGGAAGTGGTTGCGCAGCAGGGAGAACCGCTTCCGGCGGATCACCGCGAGCCGTTCCTCGTCCCGTTCCAGGGTCATCGCGTCGCGGAAGGAGAACAGCTTCTCCCGCAGCGTGATCAGGATCTGCCCGTCCGGGTCCTTGAGCTCCAGCTTGTCCTTGACCCGCAGTGCCTTCCCGTCGACGAGGAAAGCGGGGCGGCCGTGCTCGTCCTCGATCCAGTAGTCGTCGCCGAGGGCCAGCATTTTGTCCCGTACGAGGTATTTCATGCGCTGATCCGTGCCCGCGATAGGTTGCTGTCATGCCTCTGCTCTACGTGACCGACCTGGCGTACCCGGCGCGCGGCCGCCGCTACTGCGACGAGGACATATTCCTCACCTCCCGGCTGCGGGCCCACTTCGACGTGGCCCTGTGCCATCCGGGGGACGCCCGCGCCCTGATGTCCGGCTTCGACGCGGTCGTCGTCCGCAACAGCGGGCCGGTCCTCCACTACCAGGAGGCCCACGACGCCTTCCGGTCCGCCGCGCTCGCCGCCGGGACGCCCGTCTACAACCCGCTCACCGGCCGCGGCGACATGGCCGGCAAGCAGTACCTCCTCGACCTCACGGCCGCCGGCTACCCCGTCATCCCGACGGTCGACGACCCCGCCCGCGTCGGCGAGCTGCCGCAGGTGGCCGAGTACGCGGTGAAGCCCAAGCGCGGCGCCGACTCCATCGGCCTCGCCTTCACCGCGACCCCGCAGGGCCATGCGGGCGAGATCCTCATCCAGCCGCGCATCGACTTCGCGTACGAGGTGTCCTTCTACTTCGTCGACGACGCCTTCCAGTACGCCCTGTACGCCCCCGACCCGGCCCGCCGCTGGGAGCTGAAGCCCTACGAACCGACCGCGGCGGACCTCGACTTCGCCCGTGCGTTCATCGCCTGGAACACCCTCGACCACGGCATCCAGCGGGTGGACGCCTGCCGGGCGCCGTCGGGCGAGCTGCTGCTGGTGGAGCTGGAGGACCTCAACCCGTACCTGTCGCTCGACCTGCTCCCCGAGCCGGTCCGGGACTCCTTCGTCGAGGCCTTCGCCCGCTCCCTCCACACCTTCGCCGCCTGACACCCGGTCCGGCTGCCGGCCCGGCCCCCCCCCCGGGTCCCGTCACATCGGGAGCGACCGCAGCCGCACCGCTCCCGGAGGCCACGCCGCGCCCTCGTGCAGGGGCGTCGTCATGGTCCGCAGCGGCATGGTCACCGGGCCGCTCCCGGGTTGCTCGACGAGCACGTCGCCGGCGAGCGGGTGCCAGCCGAGGCGCCGGTACAGGGCCACGAGGGGCGGCCGGCAGAACAGCAGCGCGTGCGGCGGGCCCATCGTGCGGGCGTGGTCCAGCGCGGCCGCGACCACCCGCCGGGCCAGCCCCCGGCCCTGCATGCCCGGGGCGACGGCGACCCCGCCGACGCCCACCACCTCCGACTCCGCGCCGTCGACGGCCACGGGCAGCCGGAGCAGGCCGGCGTGCGCGACGAGCCGGCCGCCGTGCCGGATGCCGAAGTGGACCTCCTTGGGCAGCCACGTCATCCCGAGCGCGGCGACGCCGAAGGGGTCGGCGCCCCCGCCGAGGATCTCGTCCTGCTCCGTCTTCGCGTACCGGGGGAGCCGCACCGCGGCCGCCGTTCCGGTGAACCGGTCGTCAGGCATGTCCCCGCCTCCCCGCGCCCGCGCGCCTCAGAGCCCGCTGGTGTCCAGCTCGATCCCGAACGGCTCGGGCAGCCGTACCGCCGTCCCGAACGGGTGCGGCCCGTCGACCTTGGTGTACCCGAGCCGCCCGGGGCCCGCGAACAGCGTGACGGTCCTGTCCGTCCGGTCGACCAGGAGGTACAGCGGGGCCCCGTACTCGGCGTACCGCTTGCGCTTGACGGCGCGGTCGGTCTCGGCGTTGGACTCGGAGGTGATCTCGACGATCAGCAGGGTCTGATCGGGGACCAGTGCCCCGCCTCCCTTGGCCAGTTCCTTCGGCGCCACGGCGAGGTCCGGGACGTACCAGTTCGGCGAATCGGGCAGATCGAGGTTGCCCGACCCGGTGACGCAGTCCAGCTCCTTGACGCGCGGCCTGATCTGGTCACGGATCTCCTCGGCCGCGTTCTCGTGGTCCCAACTCGGCGTCACGTGAGAGATGACTCCTTCAACGATCTCGGTCCGGTCCCCGGCGAAGTGCTGGATGGCGTACTTCAGGGCACGCTCGGGATCGATGCCCTCGCTGTAGTCGTGCGCGGTGGTCATGGTCCACTCCCTCCTCGGCTGCCTGCCGCCAGGCTCGCACGGGGCGCCGCCGCTCGTCGTCACCCCTGCGGGGGGAGTCGGCGTCGCCGTACGCGCGTGATCCGGTGTTCATACCCGGATGGCAAGCTTGAAGGATGAACGATGCCGTCCCGGCGCCCACCCCCGCGCCCGCACCCCGCCGTGCCCGTGTCCGTGCCCCCGAGCTGATCGGCAAGGGTGGCTGGCTGAACACCGGCGGCACGCCCTACACCCTCGCCGACCTGCGAGGACGGATTGTCATCCTCGATTTTTGGACCTTTTGCTGCATCAACTGCCTGCACGTCCTCGACGAGCTCCGTGAGCTGGAGGAGAAGCACCGCGACACCGTCGTGATCATCGGCGTGCACTCGCCGAAGTTCGTGCACGAGGCCGAGCACGCCGCCGTCGTCGACGCCGTCGAGCGGTACGAGGTGCACCACCCCGTGCTCGACGACCCCGAGCTCGCCACGTGGAAGCAGTACGCCGTACGCGCCTGGCCCACGCTCGTCGTGATCGACCCCGAGGGGTACGTCGTCGCCCAGCACGCCGGCGAGGGGCACGCGCACGCCATCGCGCGGCTCGTCGAGGAGCTGGAGGCCGAGCACGAGGCCAAGGGGACGCTGCGGCGCGGGGACGGGCCGTACGTGGCGCCCGAGCCGGTGGCGAGCGACCTGCGGTTCCCCGGGAAGGCGCTGCTGCTGCCCTCCGGGAACTTCCTGGTGTCCGACTCGACGCGGCACCAGCTGGTCGAGCTGGCCGCCGACGGGGAGCGCGTCGTACGCCGCGTCGGCAGCGGTGAGCGCGGGTTCGGCCCCGGCGCCTTCAGCGAGCCGCAGGGGCTGGCGCTGCTGCCCGACGGGACGGTCGTCGTCGCCGACACCGTCAACCACGCGCTGCGCCGCTTCGACCCCGCCACGGGGGCCGTGGAGACCGTCGCCGGGACCGGGCGCCAGTGGTGGCAGGGCTCGCCGGCCTCTGGGCCGGCGCTGGACGTGGACCTGTCCTCGCCGTGGGACGTCGCCTGGTGGCGGGGCCGGGTGTGGATCGCCATGGCCGGCGTCCACCAGCTGTGGACCTGGGACCCGGAGACCGGGACGGTCGAGGTCGCGGCCGGTACGACCAACGAGGGCCTGCACGACGGGCCCGCCGCCGAGGCCTGGTTCGCGCAGCCGTCCGGGCTCGCGGCCGCCGGGGACCGGCTGTGGGTCGCCGACTCCGAGACCAGCGCCCTGCGCTACGTCCACCCCGTCGACGGGGACGGCGGCGGGTACGCCGTCACCACCGCCGTCGGCACCGGCCTGTTCGACTTCGGCCACCGGGACGGCGACGCCGCCCAGGCGCTGCTCCAGCACCCGCTCGGGGTGACCGCCCTGCCCGACGGCTCGGTCGCGGTCTGCGACACGTACAACCACGCGCTGCGCCGCTACGACCCCGCCACCGGCGAGGTCACCACCCTGGCGACCGATCTGCGCGAACCGAGCGACGCGGTCCTCGTCGGCGGGGACATCGTCGTGGTCGAGTCGGCCCGGCACCGGCTGACCCGGCTGCGGCTTCCGGAGGAGGCCGTACGGGTCGACGCCGTCGCGCACCGCACGCAGCGGGCCGCGACCGAGGTGGCCCCCGGCACGCTCCGCCTCGACGTGGTCTTCCAGGCCCCGGCCGGCCAGAAGCTCGACACCCGCTACGGGCCGTCCACCCGCCTGCTGGTCTCCTCGACCCCGCCCGAGCTGCTGGCGGGCGGCGAGGGGGCGGGGACGGACCTGTTCCGGGAGCTGGAGCTGAACCCGGAGGTCACCGAGGGCGTCCTGCACGTCTCCGCGATGGCCGCGTCCTGCGACGACGACCCGGCCAACGAGTACCCGGCCTGCCACGTCCACCAGCAGGACTGGGGCGTGCCGGTGACCGTCACGGCCGGCGGGGCGACCCGGCTCCCCCTCGTCCTCGCCGGCATGGACGACGACGCGTAGGCGGACCGGGCCCGTACGACGGAACCCCGCCCCCGGGACAGCGCTTCCGGGGGCGGGGTTGCGGCGGGGCGTCAGCCCTCCAGGAAGGCCACCAGGGCGTTCGCCAGGAGGAACGGGTCGTCCGCGCCGCACAGTTCGCGGGCGCTGTGCATCGACAGGATCGCGACGCCGATGTCCACCGTCCGGATGCCGTGGCGGGCGGCCGTGATCGGGCCGATCGTGGTGCCGCACGGCATGGAGTTGTTGGAGACGAACGTCTGCCACGGCACGCCGGCCCGCTCGCAGGAGCTCGCGAACACCGCGCGCCCGCTGCCGTCCGTCGCGTACCGCTGGTTGACGTTGACCTTGAGGATCGGGCCGCCGTTGGCGCGCGGGTGGTGCGACGGGTCGTGCCGCTCCGCGTAGTTGGGGTGCACGGCGTGCCCGGTGTCCGAGGAGAGGCAGATGGTGCCGGCGAAGGCTCGTGCACGGTCCTCGTAGGAGCCGCCGCGGGAGAAGACTGAACGTTCCAGCACGTTCCCCAGCAGGGGGCCGTCGGCGCCCGTGTCCGACTGCGAGCCGTTCTCCTCGTGGTCGAAGGCGGCCAGCACCGGGATGTGGTCGAGCGCCTCCGAGGTGGAGACGGCGACCAGCGCGGCGACGCCCGCGTGCACCGACAGCAGGTTGTCCATGCGCGGTCCGGCCACCAGCTCGCGGTCGCGGCCGAGGTACGAGGGCGGCTCGATCGAGTGGACCATCAGGTCCCAGCCGGCCACCGAGCCCTGCGGCAGGCCCTCTTCCTCCTCCAGGAAGGCGATGAGGTCGCCCTCCTGGACCTCGCCCAGGCCCCAGATCGGCTGCATGTGCCGCTGCTTGTCCAGCTTCAGGCCGTCGGTGTTCACCGACCGGTCCAGGTGCACGGCGAGTTGGGGGACGCGCAGCAGCGCGCGGTCCACGTTCACCAGCCGCTCGGTGCCGTCCCGCAGGGTTAGCCGTCCCGCCAGGCCGAGGTCCCGGTCCAGCCAGGTGTTGAGCAGCGTGCCGCCGTAGATCTCCACGGCGATCTGCCGCCAGCCCTGCGAGCCGGTGTCGGGCAGCGGCTTGACCCGCAGGTTGGGGGAGTCGGTGTGGGCGCCGATGATCCGGAACGGGGTGTGCGCGGACGCCCCCTCCGGGACGTACCAGGCGATGAGCGCGCCGCCGCGGAGCACGAACCTGCCCCCGGTACCCGCGTCCCAGGCGTCCGCTTCCGACAACTGCCTGAAGCCTGCCTTCTCCAGCCGCTCGGCGGCATTGGCCACGGCGTGGTACGGCGACGGACTGGCCGTCAAAAAGGTCATCAGATCGTCGGTGTGGCCGCGGTCGAAGCGGGCGGGAGAGCTCATGTGGTTCACCTTAACGACGGTCGTGTTCGCCATGGCCGGACTGCGCTGATAGCCGAGAGGTCGGGGTCCGCGGGGTGTGTGATCTGCGGTCCCGTGGGTTCTCAGCCCGGCGGGCGCTCGAATCTGCGCTGCAGCTGCCTGCGCTCGCCCCGGCGGATGCGCGGGAGCATCTCCGGGGTCTGCGCGGAGCGCTGCGCGCGTCTCTTGCGTCCGGCGCAGAAGATACAGGCCTCGCCGGGCGGTGCGTCGGGGTCGATGGGGGCCCCGGGGTGCTCGGAGCAGCCCGAGGCGTTGCGGGGGCGGGACAGTTCGCGGGCGACGATGAAGGCGCGGTGAAGGTCGTCGGCGATGCGGACGAAGTCGTCGGCCGGTGAGGAGAGGCCGAGGTGAAAGCGCTGGTCCTCGACGGTGCGCAGGCAGGTGCGCAGCGCCGTGAGGGTGTACGGCGGTTCCGGCACGGGATAGCCCAGGCGCCGCTGTTCCCCGGCGGGCGGGGTGGCGGCTCCGGGGCCGCCGCCGCGGCCGCGGAGCCCGAGGCGGCGCCGGTCGTTGCAGATGAGGCAGCGGCCCCAGCCGTCGGGGGCCTCGGGGTCGAGGGCGCCGTTGGGGTGCTCGGAGCAGCCGGTGTAGCTCTTGGCGGGTGCCAGCCCGGCGGCGGTCCGGAACGCCACGTACAGGGCGTCGGCGATCCCGTCGTACTCGGCGGGGTGCGCGCCGTCGTACAGGTCGCCGAGGTGGTCGCCGAGGCTGCCCAGGCTCGCCTGCAGCTCCTTGAGGGCGTACGGCCGCCCGGTGGGGACGGAGTACCCCCTGCTGCCGTGCTGATCCTGAGGACTCATGTCTACGAGCGTCCCATGAACGACCGACAACGGGGAAAGCCGGTGCCCCGGAAGCCGGTCCCGCTCGGGCCGGCGCCCCGCGGGCCGGTGTCCGGGCGTACATCAGCGGCCGGGCCCCCGGTGGGGGGACCCGGCCGCTGTGCGTACACCGCGTACGTGTGGGGGCTGCCTAGAAGGCGGCCTCGTCGAGCTCCATGAGGGAGTTGTCGACGACCTCGGCCAGGCGGCGCTGGACCGATACGCCGGGCAGGACCTGCGCGGCGAAGAACTTCGCGGCGGCGATCTTGCCGGTGTAGAACGGCACGTCCTTGGCGGAGGCCGTGGGGAGCTTCTCGGCGGCCACGGCCGCGCCCTTGAGCAGCAGGTATCCGACGACGACGTCGCCGGAGGCCATCAGCAGGCGGGTGGTGTTCTGGCCGACCTTGTAGATGTTCTTGACGTCCTCGCCGGTGGCGGTGAGGTCCACGATCATCGCGCCGACGATGGCCTCCAGGTCGACGGCGGCCTGGGCGAGCGCGTCGCGGGCGCCGGCCAGCTCCTCGCCGCCGACGGCCTCGGCCAGGAACTTCTTGATCGTCTCGGAGAGGACGTTCAGGGAGGCGCCCTGGTCGCGGACGATCTTCCGGAAGAAGAAGTCCTGGCCCTGGATGGCCGTGGTGCCCTCGTAGAGGGTGTCGATCTTGGCGTCGCGGATGTACTGCTCGATCGGGTACTCCTGCAGGTAGCCGGAGCCGCCGAAGGTCTGCAGGGACTGGGCGAGCAGCTCGTAGGACTTCTCCGAGCCGTAGCCCTTCACGATCGGCAGGAGCAGGTCGTTGAGGCCGATCTCGGCGGAGGCGTCCTCGCCGTTGGCCTGCTTCAGCTGGATCTCGTCCTGGACGGAGGCGGTGTACAGCACGAGGGCGCGCATGCCCTCGGCGTACGCCTTCTGCGTCATGAGCGAGCGGCGCACGTCGGGGTGGTGCGTGATGGTGACCTTCGGCGCGGTCTTGTCCATGAAGTTGGCCAGGTCCGGGCCCTGCACGCGCTCCTTGGCGTACTCCAGCGCGTTGAGGTAGCCGGTGGAGAGGGTGGCGATGGCCTTCGTGCCGACCATCATCCGGGCGAACTCGATGATCATGAACATCTGGCGGATGCCGTCGTGCTTGTCACCGATCAGCCAGCCCTTGGCGGGGTGCTGGTCGCCGAAGGTCATCTCGCACGTGTTGGAGGCCTTGAGGCCCATCTTGTGCTCGACGTTCGTGGCGTAGACGCCGTTGCGCTCGCCCAGCTCGCCGGTCTCCCAGTCGAAGTGGAACTTCGGGACGAGGAAGAGGGACAGACCCTTGGTGCCGGGGCCGTGGCCCTCGGGGCGCGCGAGGACGTAGTGGAGGATGTTCTCCTCCATGTCGTGCTCGCCCGAGGTGATGAAGCGCTTGACGCCCTCGATGTGCCAGGAGCCGTCCGCCTGCTCGACCGCCTTGGTGCGGCCGGCGCCGACGTCCGAGCCGGCGTCCGGCTCGGTGAGGACCATGGTGGAGCCCCAGCGCTTCTCGACGGCGATCTCGGCGACCTTCTTCTGCGCCTCGTTGCCCTCTTCGTAGAGGATGCCGGCGAAGGCCGGGCCGGAGGAGTACATCCAGACGGCCGGGTTCGCACCCAGAATCGTTTCTGCGAAGGCCCAGATCAGGGAGCGGGGCGAGGTGGTGCCGCCGATCTCCTCGGGCAGGCCCAGACGCCAGTACTCGGAGTCCATGAAGGCCTTGTAGCTCTTCTTGAAGGACGCCGGGACGGGCGCGGTGTTCGTGGCCGGGTCGAAGACCGGCGGCGTGCGGTCGGCGTCCTCGAAGGAGGCGGCCAGCTCGTTCTCGGAGAGCTTGGTCATCTCGCTGAGGATGGTCTTGGCGGTCTCGGTGTCCATCTCGCCGAACGGGCCGGTGCCGTACAGCTTGTCGCGTCCGAGCACCTCGAAGAGGTTGAACTCGATGTCGCGGAGATTCGACTTGTAGTGCCCCATGGCGACGGCTCCGTTAAGGCTCGGTGAGACGGGTTCCTCGTACATACCAATCGGTAACCTCATCATGCTACCCACCGGTAATAAGGACAACCCTTACCCGCTGACTGTGACCAGCATCAAGCCAGGAGAACCGCGCCGCCGCCGGAAGTCCAGGCCCGGGACGGGTACGTCATACGAACTTCGGACCCCGCCCGGGCCCGGGTCCAGCCGTGCCCGGGGCCCCGCGGGCCTCTGCCCGCCCGTTCCGGGGTCTCTGCCCGTCTGGCCCCGGTTCTCGGCCCGTCCGTCCCGGCGTCTACGGGTGGTGCAGCTCCGCCCACACGGTCTTGCCGGCCGCGGCGGGCCGTACGCCCCAGCGGGCGGCGACGGCGTCGACCACGGCCAGACCGCGGCCGCCCTCGTCGCCGTCCAGGGCCCGGCGCAGGACGGGCCACAGCCGGGGGTCGGGGTCGCCGACCTCCAGGCGGGTGCGGCCCTGCGCCGTACGGGTGACGGCCAGGGTCACGGGGGTGCCCGCGCCGACGTGCAGGGCGACGTTGCCGACGAGCTCGCTGACGCACAGCTGGAGGTCGTCGCAGGGCCCGCCGACGTGGGCCCGCACGGCCCGCCGCAGCCCGGCCAGCTCCTGCGGCAGCGCGAGCGCGGAGGCGTGGAACGGCCTCACCGTCCGGGCGCCCGGTTCAGCACGGAGGCGATCCGCAGCGCGGTGGTCGGGTTGCAACTGCCGAGGGCGATCAGCGGCGGAGTGGGATGGCTCCCGGCGTAGGAAGGGAGGTGCAGGTCGAGGGAGGGCAGGGTGATCCCGTGCGCGGCGAGCGCGCCGCGGAGCTCGGTGAGCGCCGCGATCGCGACGCGGTCGCCGGTGGGGTTGCTCATGGGGGCGGTTCCGTTCCTGTGGCGGAGTGTGACGAACTCCTCACAGGGTGGGGTCGCGGTGGCTACCGTGGGAAGGGTTCCCAGTTGCGCTGGAGAAGTGGCAAATGACGGTGGTGGGTTGTGCCTGCTCGTAAGGACCCTGACGCGTCGGCGAACGTTCCGTCGTTCTACGGCGCGGAGCTGCGCTACAAACGGGAGGCCGCCGGTCTCACACTGGAACAGCTGGCGGAGGAGAGCTTTCGGGGCGTTCCGTTCCTGAGTCAGATCGAGCGCGGCGAGCGCCGGATGCCGCTGGACCTGGCCCGGCACGTGGACACGAAGCTGGGGACGGACGGGTTTTTCGAGCGGCGCTGTGAAGACGCGCGCAAGGCGAAGCAGTTCGGACATGCGGAGTACTTCGCCGATGTGGCGGAGATGGAGCCGTTCGCGGAGACGATCGAGGACTGGGCGCCCATGGCCATCCCCGGTCTGCTCCAGACGGAGCTCTACGCCAGGGCGATGGTGCGCACCTCGCTCCCGTGGCTGCGGCCGGTGGTAGTCGAGAAGCAGGTCGGTGCCCGTATGGAGCGGGCGAAGCTCTGGGAACGCGAGGAACGCCCGGCGTTCTGGGCGATCCTGCACGGGTCGCTGATTCGCAACTCCCTGCTTCCGTCGATGGAGATGGCGGATCAGCTGGACCACATTGCGCGAGTGGTCCGTTCCTCGCAGAGTGTTCTGCAGATCCTCCCGGAAACGTCGGCCGCGCACCCGATGCTGATGGGCATGATCAGGGTGATGACGTTTCCGGACGCACCTCCGGTCGTCTACACGGAGGGACTCCACAGCGGTCAACTCATCGACTTTCCGGCCCTCGTGAAGGACTACCGCAGGTCGTACGATCTGCTCAGGGCTGCCGCGCTGTCACCTGAGGCATCCCTGGCGCGGATCGAAGCAGCTGCGGAGGACTTCCGAAATGGCACGCACCGAGATTGACCTGGCTTCTGTCCGCTGGCGCAAGAGCAGTTACAGCAACGGCAGCGGCGGCGAGTGCGTGGAGGTCGCGGAGGGGTTCCCCGGTGCCGCCGTCTGGCGCAAGAGCAGCTACAGCAACGGGATCGGTGGCGACTGCGTCGAGGTGGCCGACGGCCCTGCCGGGGTCGTGCCCGTCCGGGACTCCGCGCGGCCGCACGGGCCCGCCGTGGTCGTGTCCGCCGCCGCCTGGGTTCCCTTCGTACGGGCGATGAAGGCGGGGGATCCCTCCCGCTGAGGTCCGGCGGGACAAGGCTGGCCGGTACCGGCCGGTATGGCCGTGGGGGCTCGGTAGGGTGGGCCGCATGTACGGCTACGACCAGAATCCGGGCGCCCAGCAGGGCTACGCGCAGCCCCCGCCCCAGCAGGGTTACGCGCAGCAGCCGCCGCTGTACCCCGAGCCCTCGCCGCCGTCGATCGCCGACGCGGTACGGGCCTTCACGACCGGGCAGCTCGCCGCCGAGGACTTCCAGCAGATCTTCGCGACCTCGAAGGTCTACTGCCCGCGCGGTGACACCCCCGGTTTCCTTGCGCTGCACAACACGCAGCAGCCGGTCATCCCGATGTTCACCACGCTCAAGGAACTGCGCCGGTACGCCGGCAAGGAGTCCAAGTATTTCGTGATCACCGGCGCCGAGGTGATCGACCTGCTGCCGACCGGCTACGGCTTCGTCCTCGACATGGAGGGGGACCACCGCATGGTCTTCGACGCGAAGGCCGTCGAGCAGATGGTCGACTTCGCGATGCGCCGCATGTACGGCTAGGGACGGCGTAGCGGCCGGGGACGATCCGACGGGGGGCGGACGATGCTCAGGGTGCACTTCACGGCCGAGGACCTGTTCAACGTCACCTTCGCGAGCGAGCCGCTGCCGCTGGTCGAGCTGGCGATGGCCGTGGTCGCCTCGCAGCGCACCGACGAGGCCGCCGTCTTCGGGCGCTGGCGGAGCCGGGTCGGCCGCGACCTTCCGGGCCGCGCCGGGCCGCTGCTGGACCTGTTGCGGCCGGACGGTCAGAACCCGCAGTTCGTCGAGCCGTTCGCGCGCACCCTGGAGGAGGGGCGGGCCGCCGTACGGGAGGCGGGTCCGCTGCTCACCGCCGACGGGCTGGGCCGCGCCGCCGCCCGGGCCCCGGGCAGCGCCTCCTGGCTGCGCGCGCTGTGGGGCCAGGACCGGGAGGCGTGGCAGACGCTCGACGCGGCGATCACGGCCGCGTACGAGACGGTCGTCGCCCCGCACTGGACGCGCATCCGGCAGTCCTTCCGCGCGGACGTGGCCTGGCGGACGCGCCTGCTGGCCGCGCACGGCATCAAGGCCTGCCTGGCCAGCACGCACCCGGCGGCCGGCTGGTCGGGCACCGTCTTCGAGGTCGGCGTGCCGCCGGGCTACGAGGTCCACCTCGACGGCCGCGGCCTGCTGCTGATGCCCTCGCCGTTCTGGACGGGCCGGCCGCTGCTCGCCGAGGGCCCGGGCGGCCGTCCGCTGCTGATGTACGCGGCGCTGACTCCGCTGCCGCTGGTCGGACCGGGCGCCGCCGAGGGGGCGCTCGACGCGCTGCTGGGGCGGACCCGGGCGGCGGTGCTCCAGCTGCTGGTCGAGCAGCGCACGACGAGCCAGCTGGCCCGGGACCTCGACATCAGCCTGCCGTCGGTCTCCGAGCACACCCGCACCCTGCGGGCCGCCGGGCTGATCACGACGGAGCGGGACGGCAAGGCGGTCCTGCACTCGGCGACGGGCCTGGGTGTGGACCTCCTGCACAGCGGCGGCTGACCTCCCGGGGTTTCGGGCACCGCCGAAAGGATCGCGCCCGCGGCCGCGACCGCCGAACATCGGTGCTGCGGGGGACATCACGGGGGCGACGGCGCTGGGTACGGGGGTCCCGGCGGCGGGGCCGAAGCGGGCCGGGGAACCTTCCCGGCCCGCTTCGGCGCGTTCAGGCGGTGGCGCGGCGCCGGCGCCACAGGGCCGCCGCCACCGCGGCGAGGGCCAGGGCCGCGGCGCCGCACGCGTACAGCGGCCCGAGGTCGGGGCGGTGAAGCAGGGAGAGGCGGATGCCCGCGAAGACCGGCAGGGCGATCAGCTGGCCGCCGCCCTCGAAGTCGGTGCCGGCCGTCGCCCAGCGCAGCAGCAGGTACGCGGCGAAGCAGAAGGCGCCCCACGCGCCGAGGTAGGGCCAGGGCGGGCCGGGCAGCGGCCCCAGCGGCATGCTCGCCCCCCAGCGCGAGGCGGCGTACCCGGCGCCCACCGCGACCGCGGTGACGAGGCAGGCCCGTCCGAGGGCCCGCAGCGCCGCCGGGGGACTCCACCGGGCCGGGCCGGAAGCGGCGGAGCGCGGAGCGGCCGGCCCGGACGGTTCGGGGTCGGGCGTGGCGGCGGCGCCGGCGGGGGGCGTGTGGATCTCCATGCCGGGACAGACGCTCCGGTGTGCGCAGCGGTTGTCATGCACCGTACGGAGGCGCCGGGAACGGCCGGGAATGAACCGCGCGGGGGCGCGGTTCTGTGGGGTGTGGCAGAAAGTTCGAGTTTCAACTAAACTCGACGCAGAAGGAGGTCCTGACCATGCCCGCAGTGACTGTTGAGAACCCGTTGACCCTTCCGCGAGTGGCCGAGCCCCAGGCCGCCGTCCCGCGCAAGGTGCTGGCCGTGACCACGGCCCCGGGCGGGTTCGAGGGTGAGGGATTCCCGGTGCGCCGCGCGTTCGCCGGTATCAACTACCAGTACCTCGACCCGTTCATCATGATGGACCAGATGGGCGAGGTGGAGTACGCGCCGGGTGAGCCGAAGGGCACCCCCTGGCACCCGCACCGCGGCTTCGAGACCGTCACGTACCTGATCGACGGAACCTTCGTCCACCAGGACAGCAACGGCGGCGGCGGAGTCATCAACGGCGGCGACACGCAGTGGATGACCGCCGGGTCCGGCCTCCTGCACATCGAGGCCCCGCCGGAGTCCCTCGTCGTGTCCGGCGGGCTCTTCCACGGCCTCCAGCTGTGGGTGAACCTCCCGGCCTCCGACAAGATGATGCCCCCGCGCTACCAGGACATCGGCGGCGGCCAGGTCCAGCTCCTGTCCACCCCGGACGGCGGCTCCCTGCTCCGCGTGATCGCCGGTGAGCTGGACGGTCACGAGGGCCCGGGCATCACCCACACGCCGATCACGATGATCCACGCGACCGTCACGCCGGGTGCGCAGATCACCCTGCCGTGGCGCGAGGACTTCAACGCGCTGGCCTACGTCATGGCCGGCCGCGGATCGGTGGGCGAGGACCGCCGGCCGATCAAGATCGGGCAGACCGCGGTCTTCGGCGAGGGCGGCTCCCTCACGGTGCGGGCGGACGAGTCCCAGGACTCCAACGCCCCGGACCTGGAGGTCGTCATCCTCGGCGGGCGCCCGATCCGGGAGCCGATGGCGCACTACGGGCCGTTCGTCATGAACAGCAAGCACGAGCTCCAGCAGGCCTTCGACGACTTCCAGGCCGGCCGGCTGGGCACCGTTCCGACCACGGAGCGCACGCGCTAACCGTTCCCGGTCCGCCGCGTACGCGCGGTACCCGCAGTGCCCGCGGTCCCGCAGCACCCGCGGTCCCGCACGACGGGCCCGGACGCCCCACCGGCGTACCGGGCCCGTCGGCGTACCCGGGCTCCGGTGCGCGGCGCGGGGGCGGCGGCCCCTCAGGCCGGCGCGTCGGGGTGCGGCTTGGACCGCTCGTACAGCTCGAACCAGATCGACTTGCCCTCGCCCCGGGGGTCCACGCCCCAGGTGTCGGCGAGCATCTCCATCAGCAGCACCCCGCGGCCGCTGGAGGCCATCTCGCCCGGCCGCCGCTTGTGCGGCAGCTCGTCGCTGGCGTCCGCGACCTCGACGCGCAGCCGCCGCGCGCCCAGCTCGCCCACCGCCTCCGCCACGAGCAGCGCGTCGCCGTCCGTGTGGACGAGCACGTTCGTCACCATTTCGCTGACCATCAGCACCGCGGAGTCCACCTGGTCGGCGTCCGCCCAGTCGTGCAGCAGCTCCCGGACCTGCCGACGGGCGCCCGAGATCCGCTCCGGCTCGGCCTGGGCCACGGTCAGCATCGTGCGGCGGGACGGCCGGACCGGGTGCGCCGCCGTACCGCAGCCGCAGTCCGCGCTCTCGCGGCACAGCAGCACCACGGCTATGTCGTCCTCGCGGCGGTCGGCGAGCGGACCCGTCGTGTGGTGCGAGGACGGGCCGTGCACGGCCTGGACGAGCAGGTCGGCGAGCTTCTCCAGGTGCCCGGCGTCGGGGCCGCCCGGTTCCCCACCCGCGCTCCCCGGGCCCGCGGACGGCCACGGGTCGGCCTCCAGGACCGCCCGCAGCCGCGCCCAGCCGGTGTCCAGGTCGTGCCCGCCGGTCTCGATGAGCCCGTCGGTGCAGAGCATCATCGTCTCGCCGGGCTCCAGGGCGAACCGGGTGGTGGGGTAGTCCGTGTCGGGCACGATCCCGAGCGGCAGGCCGCCCGCCGTGGGGCGCATCAGGACGGTGCCGTCGGTCATCCGGACCACCGGATCGGGATGGCCGGCGCGGGCCACCTCCAGCATGCCGGTCTTCGGGTCGCACTCCACGTACAGGCAGGTGGCGAAGCGGGGGCTCTGGAAATCGGCGTCGTCGTAGGGCTCCGCGTCGGAGTCGGGCCCCTGGGAGGAGCACAGCCCGGCGAGGAAGCGGGAGGCCCGGGAGAGCACCGCGTCGGGCCGGTGGCCCTCGGAGGCGTACGCCCGTACGGCGATCCGCAGCTGGCCCATCAGGCCGGCCGCGCGGACGTCGTGGCCCTGGACGTCCCCGATGACCAGCGCGAACCGTCCCGAGGGCAGCGGGATCATGTCGTACCAGTCGCCACCGACCTGGAGCCCGCCGCCCGTGGGGACGTACCGGGCTGCGATGGTCATGCCCGGGATGTCCGGCCCGAGCTGCGGCATCATCGACCGCTGGAGGCCCGTGGTGAGCTCCCGCTCGGATTCGGCCACCCCGGCGCGCTGGAGGGCCTGGGCCAGCATCCGGGCCACGGTCGTCAGGACCGAGCGCTCGTCGGGGGAGAAGGACACCGGGTGCTTGAAGGCGGCCATCCAGGCGCCCATGGTCCGCCCGGCCACGATGAGCGGCAGGAAGGCCCAGGACGTGCGGTCGAAGCGCTGGGCGAGCGGCCAGGTGGCCGGGAAGCGCCGTTTGTAGTCCTCCGGCGTCGGGAGGTAGATCGCCCGGCCCGTACGGACGACTTCGGCGGCCGGGTAGTCCGTGTCCAGCCGCATCTCCGTGAACGGGCCCTCGTCGCCGGGACCGTGCCCGTGGTGCCCGATCACCGACAGCCGTTCGCCGTCCACGCCGAACACGGCCAGTCCGTCCGGGCTGAAGCCCGGCATCGACAGCGAGGCCGCGACCCGCAGCACCTCGGCCGTGGACCGGGCTTCCGCGAGCGCCCGGCCCGCGTCCAGCAGGAAGGCCTCGCGGGAGCGCCGCCAGTCCCCGGTGATCGGGGTGTGGGCGGCCGTCGTGCCCGGCTGCGGCTCGGCGATCTCCTGGATCGTGCCGATCAGCTCGTAGTCGACGCGGCCGTCCCCGGTCCGGCTCTCCAGGGCCTTGGAGCGGCTGCGGACCGTCCGCAGGACCCGGCCGTCCTCGTCCATGATCCGCAGCCGGGCCTCGGCGAGGGTGTTCTCGGCGACGGCCAGGGTGACGATGCCGTTGATCTCGTTCCAGTCCACCGGGTGGAACCGGGACCGTACGGCGACCTCCGGCAGGACGACGGGTTCGGCGGGCAGCCCGAGGAGCCGGGCGGCCTCGGCGTCGAGCGTGACCGTCCCGGAGGCGTTGTCCCATCTCCACAGG
The DNA here is from genome assembly GCF_042715295.1 of Streptomyces sp. NPDC058701. Lineage (NCBI taxonomy): Bacteria > Bacillati > Actinomycetota > Actinomycetes > Kitasatosporales > Streptomycetaceae > Streptomyces > Streptomyces sp. NPDC058701. The sequence continues at coordinate 310,879 of NZ_JBHXSY010000006.1, forward strand.
CCGGTCGCGATGGCGGCCAGGACGTCCTCGGTGCGCACCCGGTCATCTTTACAGGTCATCCCCCCGAGGTGCCTGTTCACCCACCCCTGCGGGCGGGCCCGCGCGGGGTCCCGCCCGGACGGTAACCTGGGGACGGCTGAATCCACCCTGGTATCCCGTAGAACTGGATGACTGATGCATCGGTACAGGTCCCACACGTGCGGCGAGCTCCGTGCCTCCGACGTCGCCTCCGACGTCCGGCTGAGCGGCTGGCTCCACAATCGTCGAGACCTGGGCGGCATCCTCTTCATCGATCTGCGTGACCACTACGGCATCACGCAGCTCGTCGCCCGCCCCGGCACCGCGGCCAACGAGGCGCTGAGCAGCGTCTCCAAGGAGACGGTCGTCCGCATCGACGGCAAGGTCGTCTCGCGCGGCGCGGACAACGTCAACCCCGAGCTGCCCACCGGCGACATCGAGATCGAGGTCTCCGACGTCGAGGTGCTCGGCGCGTCCGCCCCGCTGCCCTTCACGATCAACACCGACGACGGCGTGAACGAGGAGCGGCGCCTGGAGTACCGCTTCCTCGACCTGCGGCGCGAGCGCATGCACCGCAACATCATGCTGCGCTCGGCCGTCATCGCGTCGATCCGCTCGAAGATGGTGGCCCTCGGCTTCAACGAGATGGCGACCCCGATCCTCACCGCGACCTCCCCCGAGGGCGCCCGTGACTTCGTCGTCCCGTCCCGCCTGAACCCGGGCAGGTTCTACGCCCTGCCGCAGGCCCCGCAGCAGTTCAAGCAGCTGCTGATGATCTCCGGCTTCGACCGGTACTTCCAGATCGCGCCCTGCTTCCGCGACGAGGACGCCCGCGCCGACCGCTCCCCGGGCGAGTTCTACCAGCTCGACGTGGAGATGTCCTTCGTCGAGCAGGAGGACGTCTTCCAGCCGATCGAGCGCCTGATGACCGAGATCTTCACGGAGTTCGGCAAGGGCCGCGAGGTCACCTCGCCGTTCCCGCGGATCCCGTTCCGCGAGTCGATGCTGAAGTACGGCAACGACAAGCCCGACCTGCGCGCCAAGCTGGAGCTCGTCGACATCACCGACGTGTTCGCGGGCTCGGAGTTCAAGGCGTTCGCCGGCAAGCACGTGCGCGCGCTGGCCGTCCCGGACACCGCCGGGCAGCCGCGCAAGTTCTTCGACGGCCTCGGCGAGTACGCGATCTCGCTGGGCGCCAAGGGCCTGGCCTGGGTCCGCGTGGGCGAGGACGGTGCGCTGACCGGCCCGATCGCCAAGTTCCTCACCGAGGAGAACGTCAAGGTCCTCACCGACCGGCTGGGCCTCGCGGCCGGCCACGCGGTGTTCTTCGGCGCCGGCGAGTTCGACGAGGTCTCCAAGATCATGTCGGGCGTCCGCGTCGAGGCGGCCAAGCGCGCGGGCCAGTTCGAGGAGAACGTCTTCCGGTTCTGCTGGATCGTCGACTTCCCGATGTACGAGAAGGACGAGGAGACCGGCAAGATCGACTTCTCCCACAACCCGTTCTCCATGCCGCAGGGCGGCATGAAGGACCTGGAGGAGAAGGACCCGCTGGACATCCTGGCGTGGCAGTACGACATCGTCTGCAACGGCATCGAGCTGTCCTCCGGCGCGATCCGCAACCACGAGCCCGAGGTCATGCTGAAGGCCTTCGAGATCGCCGGTTACGAGGCCGAGACCGTCGAGCGCGAGTTCGCCGGCATGCTGCGCGCGTTCCGCCTCGGCGCCCCGCCGCACGGCGGCATCGCCCCGGGCGTGGACCGCATCGTGATGCTGCTGGCCGACGAGCCGAACATCCGCGAGACCATCGCCTTCCCGCTCAACGGCAACGCCCAGGACCTGATGATGGGCGCGCCGACGGTGCTGGAGGAGGCCCGCCTGCGCGAGCTGAACATCGCGCTGCGCAAGCCGGTCGAGACGAAGGCCGCCGCGGAGCGGCCGGTCTCCGACGCCGTGACCCCGGACGCCGGGTCGCCGCGCGGCTGATCCGTCGGGCCGGCTGACCGTCGGGCCGGCTGACCGTCGGGCCGGCCGGCCCGCGTGCGGCAGAAGGGCGGCGGCCCCCCCCGGGGGGGGGGGGGGGGGGGGGGGGGGGGTGGGTGGTGGGTGGCCGGGGGGGGGGTTGATAGCGGCCGACTCCCACACAGTGGGGGTGGGGGGGGGGGGTT